>NZ_JBSFXE010000129.1:0-1030 GCF_053595195.1 Kitasatospora sp. NPDC002522 | reverse complement strand
CTGAGGACAAGCCCTCGGCCTATTAGTACCGGTCAACTCCACCCCTCACAGGGCTTCCATACCCGGCCTATCAACCCAGTCGTCTACTGGGAGCCTTACCCTCTCAAGGAGGTGGGAGTGCTCATCTCGAAGCAGGCTTCCCGCTTAGATGCTTTCAGCGGTTATCCCTCCCGAACGTAGCCAACCAGCCATGCCCTTGGCAGGACAACTGGCACACCAGAGGTTCGTCCGTCCCGGTCCTCTCGTACTAGGGACAGCCCTTCTCAACACTCCTACGCGCACAGCGGATAGGGACCGAACTGTCTCACGACGTTCTAAACCCAGCTCGCGTACCGCTTTAATGGGCGAACAGCCCAACCCTTGGGACCTACTCCAGCCCCAGGATGCGACGAGCCGACATCGAGGTGCCAAACCATCCCGTCGATATGGACTCTTGGGGAAGATCAGCCTGTTATCCCCGGGGTACCTTTTATCCGTTGAGCGACGGCGCTTCCACAAGCCACCGCCGGATCACTAGTCCCTACTTTCGTACCTGCTCGACCCGTCAGTCTCACAGTCAAGCTCCCTTGTGCACTTACACTCAACACCTGATTGCCAACCAGGCTGAGGGAACCTTTGGGCGCCTCCGTTACCCTTTAGGAGGCAACCGCCCCAGTTAAACTACCCACCAGACACTGTCCCTGATCCGGATCACGGACCCAGGTTAGACATCCAGCACGACCAGAGTGGTATTTCAACGTCGACTCCACGACAACTGGCGTTGCCGCTTCAAAGTCTCCCACCTATCCTACACAAGCCGAACCGAACACCAATATCAAGCTATAGTAAAGGTCCCGGGGTCTTTCCGTCCTGCTGCGCGAAACGAGCATCTTTACTCGTAATGCAATTTCACCGGGCCTGTGGTTGAGACAGTCGAGAAGTCGTTACGCCATTCGTGCAGGTCGGAACTTACCCGACAAGGAATTTCGCTACCTTAGGATGGTTATAGTTACCACCGCCGTTTACTGGCGCTTAAGTTCTCAGCTTCGCC
>NZ_JBSFXE010000128.1:0-1089 GCF_053595195.1 Kitasatospora sp. NPDC002522 | reverse complement strand
TGTATTGACCACGAGCGTTGTTGACGGTGGTCTGGCTTGATCAAACGTGAAGACCTCCGGTGTGGTGGAGCTGTCTAGGACTGCACCGCACCGGAGGTCTTCGTGTCCCACCGTAATGCCCGCCTGACCGTGCACGGCAGGCGGCTCCTGGTCGAACGCGTCAGGGCAGGGCGCCCGATCGCACACATAGCCGCCGAGATGGGGATCTCCCGCACGACCGCCCACAAGTGGGTCCGGCGATGGCGGACGGAAGGCGACGCCGGCCTGCACGACCGGTCCAGCCGTCCCCGGACCACTCCACACCGCACCGCGGCCACGACCGAAGCCGAAGTCTGCCGACTCCGACGCGAGCGAAAGCTCGGCCCCGCCCGGATCGGACCGATCCTCGGCATCCCGACCTCGACGGTCCACCGGATCCTGACCCGCCAC
This sequence comes from Kitasatospora sp. NPDC002522, assembly GCF_053595195.1. Taxonomy (NCBI): domain Bacteria; kingdom Bacillati; phylum Actinomycetota; class Actinomycetes; order Kitasatosporales; family Streptomycetaceae; genus Kitasatospora; species Kitasatospora sp. NPDC002522. Next base: position 660 of record NZ_JBSFXE010000128.1, on the reverse strand, counting down.
GGCATGCACCGGCTGCGATGGATGGACCGGCCCACCGGCCAGGTCATCCGCCGCTACGAGCGCGAACGCCCCGGCGAACTGGTCCACGTCGACATCAAGAAGCTCGGCAACATCCCGGACGGAGGCGGCCACCGCGTCATGGACCGCCAGGCCGGCGAGAGCAACCGGTACGCCACCACCCGCGCACGAACCCCGAGCGGGACCCCAGTGATCGGCTACAGCTTCGTCCACAGCGCCGTCGACGACCACACCCGCCTCGCCTACAGCGAGGTCCTACCCGACGAACGCAAGGAGACCGCCGCCGCGTTCTGGCACCGCGCCGAGCAGTTCTTCACCGGCCTGGGCATCACCGTCGAAGGCGTCCTCACCGACAACGGCTCCTGCTACAAGTCACACCTCTGGCGCGACACCCTCACCGCATCCGGCATCGCCCACAAGCGCACCCGCCCCTACCGGCCGCAGACCAACGGCAAGGTCGAGCGCTTCAACCGCACCCTGCTCGACGAATGGGCCTACCAGCGCCCCTACGCCAGCAACCAGGAACGAACCGAAGCGCTCCCCGCCTTCCTCCACGCCTACAACTACCATCGCAGCCACACCGCACTCGGAGGCCAACCGCCGATCAGCCGCGTCAACAACGCTTCAGGTCAATACACCTAG
>NZ_JBSFXE010000127.1:0-1093 GCF_053595195.1 Kitasatospora sp. NPDC002522 | reverse complement strand
GGGTGTGGGTAAACCATTGCCCGTCGAGGTTGGTGAAGGTGGCCTCGGTGTCGGTCCGCGTGCCCGTGAGCGGCTTGTTCGCGAACCGCTCAGGGCCGTTGTTCGGGAGCTTGACCTGCCTACTGCCGACCGACACGATGTCTTCGCCGGCGACTGCGCGGAACTCGCGGGGAAGGCGTCCGACGAAGGCACCCTTGTCCGTGGGGTCCGGCGGGGAGTAGGTGGGCGGGGTGTACGCCTTCCCGGCCTGCTCGACCGCGCGCCGGTACTTGTATTCTTCGGTCGGCTCGTCGTAGGGAATCGGGTCGCCCACGGGTTCGAACGCGTCGCCTCCCGTGACGGAGAGCTGCACCATCCGCCGACCCACCTCGCCGGCCACCCGCACATGCCAGCCCTCGAACACCTCGCCCTCACCCTGCCCCGCCGGAGCCTTCGGCAGACTCACCTTCACGCCGAACAACGTGGTCCGCGTGGTACCGGCCGGGATGAACTTCTGGTCGCCGGTGGCCTCCGTGATCCTGGAGTCGAACGGCTGCCCGTCGGGATTGGTGAACTTGACTTGCCCGCCGACCAGCTCGCCCCTCAGCGGCTTGTTCGCGAACCGCTCACGGCCCGTGCGCGGCAGGCTGTACTCGACTCCCTGGAAGCTGATCGAGGTGTTGTTGGCGGCCACGTGGAAGACGGACTGGAGGCGTCCGCGGAAGGTGACCGGTTTCGCCGGGCCGCCATCGCCCCCGCCGCCGGCGGGGGCGATGGCCGGGGTGCCATCCGCCGTCTCGGTGTCGGCGGACGCGCCGGGGACCGCTGCGGCATGGTCCGCTTCCAGCGGCTCGTGGTCCATGCCGGCCGGTCGGTCGGAAGGAAACGGCGCACCGTCGAAGTCCCCGTCCGCTCCGAGGTCGTCGTCGAGGTCGTCGTGTGTGGGCGGTTCGGCGTCCGGCATCGGTTCGTCCCGGGGGTGGGTGTCGTCTCCGATTCCGTGGTGAGCCGATTCGCGAGCGGGGGCGGGATTCGTGTCGTGTGCCGCGGCGTCGTCGCGGGTGCGCTGGTGTGCTTCCCACGCGCGCCGGTACTTGTACTCCTCGGTCGGCTC
>NZ_JBSFXE010000126.1:0-1153 GCF_053595195.1 Kitasatospora sp. NPDC002522 | reverse complement strand
TGCAGAACTTCACCGGCCTGGGCCTGCAGTCCGCCCAGGACCAGGCCCAGGCCGCCGGGTTCTACAGCCTGCACTCGCACGATGACACCGCCGTGCCCTGCTCCGCCTCGGTGCCCTCGTGGCCGTCCTCCTCGCCGCCGCCTGCTCCCTGCTCCTCTGGGACCCGCAGGGCGTCCTCGCCGCAGCCTCCGGTCCGTGGCGGATGCCGATCGCGCTGGCCGTCTACGCCTTCGGCACGGTCGCGTTCCTGCCCCGCCCGGCGCTGAACGCCGCACTCGGGCTGCTCTTCGGCGCACTGTGGGGTGTCCCGCTGGCGGTGGCGGGCTCGGCGATCGGCGCGGTGATCGCCTTCGGCCTGGGCCGCTCGCTCGGACGGGAGGCGCTGCGTCCGCTGGTCCGCGGCAAGGTGCTGACCGCGATCGACCGCCGCCTCTCCGAGCAGGGCTTCCGCAGCGTGCTGCTGGTGCGGCTCTTCCCCGGCGCGCCGTTCCAGGCCGGCAACTTCGCCTGCGCCTTCTCCAGCGTCCGGTTCTGGCCCTACCTGGCTGCGACGGTGCTCGGCATCCTCCCGACCACCGCCGCGTACGTCACCGCCGGCGCGAGCGCGGGATCACCGACCTCCCCGGCCTTCCTGATCTCCGCGACGGTGATTGCCGCGATGTGCGTGTTCAGCGCGGTCTCACTGTGGCGCGCCCGCCCCCGCCGCACCCGCTGACCGCTCCACCCGCCAGACCCATCACACCCGCTCTCCCCGCCACCTACCGCGAGATCTCCGGCGACCACTCCCCCAACGCCCACAGCACCACGGTGTTGACGACCATCACCGCCCCCATCGCGATCGCCCAGCCCGGCCGTCCGCTCACCACCAGCGACGCCACCGCCCCGCCCCAGACCAGCACCTGTACGCCGTACCAGGCGAAGGCCGAGTCCCGGACGGGCCGCCGCGGCGCCGCGTACCGGCCCCAGAGCACCGCCGCGGCCACCGGCAGCACCACCGCCAGCAGCAGCCGTACCGCGATGGGCGCGTCGTTCCAGACCGAGTAGCCGCCCAGGGCGAGCGCCACCAGCGAAGCCAGTTCGAGCAACAGACGCAGCATCAGCTGACTACCCGTCACGACCTTGCGCACCGGTCACCACCGTTCCTTCCCCCATT
>NZ_JBSFXE010000125.1:0-1230 GCF_053595195.1 Kitasatospora sp. NPDC002522 | reverse complement strand
TGTCTGCCGTCCAGCCCGCCCCGCTCGTACACGGAGATCAGGGCCGCGCCCAGTTCGTGGGGGGTGATCGGGGCGCCGTCGTCACCGATGTGCATCGCCAGCACGAACGTGTCCTGACGCGGTGGCAGAAGCTGCAGGGCCTCTCGGACATGTCCGGCCGACGCCTGGGGGTGGGCGTCCTCGCCGATCCAGCCGCCGGCCGGGATCCGGGTGACGGACGGTGCGGCGTGCTCTGCCGGTGTCGGGGTGACGGCGCTCGTCGGAGCGGGCTGCTCGTGCGGGCCCGCGGGATACTCGACGGCGATGCTCGCGCTCCGCAGGCGGACGTCCATGGCTTCCCCGGGCAGGACGCCGGGAGGGGGCTCGCTGCCGGCGGCGTCCACCACCTCGATCAGCGGCTGGACGTCGAACAGGGCGTCCAGCCGGGCCAGGTGATAGCTCAGGCCGCTGGCCAGGACCCGGCCGGTGGAGACCGCGCGGTCCAGGGCCCGCGCGTCGGCGGAGAACATGCCGTTGCCGCGACCGGTGATCGTGATCGCGGGCATCGGCAGCCCGTCCCGTAGCCGCCGGGCCAGTTCCGGAGCCAGCCCGGCCGCGAGCTCGTACACCTTGCGGGCCGCGGCCTCGCCCACGACGGTGTCGCCCGGCGCGAATCGTACGGTGAAGGGCGCGCCGGGCGGTTCCGCGACGGGTACGGGGCTGTCGCCGGGCGACGCGGTGCGGGGCCGGCCCGGGACCGGGACGCCGTCCCCGGCGTCCCCGGAGGGGGGATCGATCCGAGCGAAGCGATCGAGTGGCGGCGCGCTCCCGTCCGGGGCCAGGTAGGGGGTCTGCAGGGCGTAGGACCAGCCGCCGTCCACCTCGGCCTGCACGTGCACGGCGCCGGTCGGCGCGTACACCACCCGCCCCGTCGCTGCCGCCACCGCCCGGGCGAACTCCTGGCCTCCCCGGCCCGCGAACTCCACCGCCAGGACGACGGGCGCGCCCGCGGGCCACTCCGCCAGGGTCGGATCCGCCGCCACCAGCCGGGCGAACCGCGCCGCGTCCAGATACACCGGCCGGCCGTCGGGCCCGGTCAGCACCGCCCGATCGCCGTCCACCACCGCCGCGACCACGAAGGGCGCATCGCCGACACTCCACGGCGCCTCCCGCTGCCCCAGGTCCTGCACCACACGCCCCGGATCACCGGGCCCGGACGCCGGATCCACCAGCAGGTGCCCGTATCGCCGG
>NZ_JBSFXE010000124.1:0-1294 GCF_053595195.1 Kitasatospora sp. NPDC002522 | reverse complement strand
CCGATCTGCGGTGTCGACCACGACGAGCAGCGGTCCGCTCTGCGTCGGCGCGGTGCGGACGTTCAGTCCGGCGAGGCGGTTGAGTGCCGCGCCGGTCAGGTGCAGCACGTTGGTGCGGCTCGGGTCGAGGGTGAGGAAGCCCGTGCTGCCCGCCGGGACGTCGGCGGGCAGCGGCTGCCCCGCCGCGTCGGTGAGGGTGAGGTTCTCGGGGCAGGCCGCCAGGGCGGTGGCCCGTTGCCGGTAGGTGGCGAACAGCGCAGTGAAGTCGATCAGTCCGGTTGCCGGGGCTACCGAGGCCGGGGGCTGGCGCACCGTCAGTTCGATCCGCGGGACGCTGTTGTGGCCCGCGTCGGCGGCGACCACCTGCGTGGTGACCTGGGCGTGGTTGGCGTCGGTGTCGAGGACCGGCGCTCCGGTGGGGTCGCCGATCTTCAGGTACCGGTCGCCGAGCACCGTGAGCACGCCGTTGCGGCTGCTGCCGGCGAAGTCGACCCGGCCGCCGACCAGGAGCGCGGTGGGGCGGTCGTCGCCGGGAACGGTGAAGCCGCCCGCCGCGTGCAGGCCGACGTGGTAGCCGGGGCCGAAGGTGAGGTCGCCGCCGAGGGCGACGGCGCCCTCGGTCTCGCCGCTGCCGAGCACCGCGTCCTGTTCGACGATGGTGCCGAAGCCCCGGTTGCCCGCGACCGGGTTGCCGATCCCCGCGCGCTTCCCGCCGGCCGGGACGACCGCGCCCGCCGACGCGGCCGGAGCGAGCAGCGGGAGGGCCGTGAGGCCGGCGGCGAGGACGAGGGCGTGGCGGAGCGGGGACTAGATCGGACGGTAGGCCGATCGCACGGCCGCCCACCCGGCACCGCGCGACGACACGCGGCGGCGCCTCCCCCGAACGGCAGCACCCGACCCCGACGAACGCCCACCGCCCCCGCACCCGGCTGCCCCCGCACAACGGCCGTCCACGCAACGGCCGTCCGCACACCGAGTGTCCGCGCGCCGGGCGTACCCGGCCCCCGCTTGCGGACGTACGGCGGGAGTCTGTCGGATCGACGATTCCCCTGGTCCGTTTCACGGACCTCTCGCTGACCGAAAACTGACGAACCGCCAGCTCAGTGGCGTAGACCGGCCAGTAGCTCTGGCCGGATGCCGCCAATCGCCAACTGCCGCCGCTGTGACGACTCTTGTCAAGTGGTATAGGCCAATCGTAGCCTTCGGGGCAGCTCGCGGTGTGCCGGGTCCACATCGCGCCGCTCCGGCGTCGCGCCCCGGGGCCGGGCAGACGTGCCCACTCCCCCACATCCGG
>NZ_JBSFXE010000123.1:0-1360 GCF_053595195.1 Kitasatospora sp. NPDC002522 | reverse complement strand
AAACCCCCGACGAGACCACTGCAACAGCCTTGACCGCCTAGCCTGAAACCGGATCACCGAGTGGCCGTCGATACACCACTCCGGCGGACGTGACCGCCGGTTGGAAGGGTTCGGGGATCGGAGCACGTTCGAGCGGGGCGCAGGGTCTGCTCATGTACTGCCGGCCCGGGGTCGTCACCGAGCCCCTGGTCAGGCCCGCACGCGAACTCCTTTGGTACCACGTCCGGCGGGGGCGGCAGCACCCGCCTGGCACCTCCGGCCGGAGTCCCGTCCCGGCGCCCTCGCCCCCGTGAACGCACAGAATTCTGTTGAACCGTCCCCGAAAACTCACCGTTCTCCTTGATGTCCGGTCACCGGTCGCACACACAAAAGGAAATCCGGGCGGCCCTACGGCCGCGGACCCATGTCCGGGAGGCTTGGCGGCCACTCGACCCCGCGAGAGGAATGAGAATCATGTCGGCGGATGTCCAGGAGAAACTGCGTGTCAAGGGCTATGCCCTCGTGCTGGCCGACCGGCTCGATATCGGGGAGGAACTTCGCGCTTTCGAGGAAGGACTGGCGAAGGAGTGGGAGAACCTGGAGGTCGACGGGTATCTCAAGGGCGGTGCCCGGTTCCGTGAGCGGCGCTATGACCGCTTCTCCTTCCTGCCGCGGACCGGCGAGGTGACCCTTCAGCCGCACCGGCCGTATTTCCAGTCGAGTACGGCGAACCCCTATGCCGGAGGAATCCAGCGTGAGGTCGCCGGGCTGACCGCTTCCACACTCGACAATCCACTCCTGAAATCGCTCATCGTTTTCAACTTCGAGCAGTTCCCGGTCGCCCCGGAACTGCTCGACCAGCATTGGGAGGTGGCTTGCCACCAGTTCCGCATCATCGGCTCGGCCGCTGAACTCGGCGAGCCCACCCCCGAGGGACCGCACCACGACGACGTCGACTTCGGTGCCATCCACCTGATGTCCCGCAGCAACGTGGCGGGAGGCGGGTCCCAGGTGTACGACCTGTCGAAGGAGCTCATCGCGGAGTTCTGCCTGGAGAGCCGGTTGGACACGATGTACTGGGACGACCGGAGGCTCCTCCACGCCGTGCACCCGATCACCGCCGCGGACGACCGGGAGGTGGCGGTCCGGGACGTCCTCATTCTCGGCTACCGCCACGCGCCGGAGCTCGGCGCGCCCGACGCCGACTGACGGCACCTTTCGGCCTGCACGATTGAGCCGGGGTCCATCGCGAGTGCGATGGACCCCCGCCGGGCTGGAGAGCAGCCCCGAGCTCCCGCGGGCGGGGGGCGGGGGCCCGCGGGGGGCCGCCGCCGGCCGTCGGCCGCCGGTGCGGTATACCAGGCGTCGATTGTCCCGTAGA
>NZ_JBSFXE010000122.1:0-1384 GCF_053595195.1 Kitasatospora sp. NPDC002522 | reverse complement strand
GGGTCTGTAAAAAGAACGGTGTAACTCCCGATCAAGGAAGTAGCACCTGATGACAGACGTGACCGTCTCGGCCGAGGCCGTGGAGGCCGGGCGGCCGGTGGAGTTGCAGCCGGACGCCCTGGACGACCAGTTGATCGGGCAGTTGGTTGACCGGGCCCGTGCGAGCGGGCTGCAGCTCACCGGCGCTGGCGGCCTGCTCCAGCAGCTCACGAAGAAGCTCCTGGAGTCCGCGCTCGAAGGCGAGATGACGGACCACCTCGGCTACGAGAAGCACGACCCGGCCGGGGCCGGCAGTGGCAACTCGCGCAACGGAACCCGCTCGAAGACTGTGCTGACCGAGGTCGGGCCAGTCGAGATCGACGTCCCCCGGGACCGCGAGGGCTCGTTCGAGCCGCAGCTGGTCCGCAAGCGCCAGCGGCGGTTGTCGGGGGTGGACGAGATGGTGCTGTCGCTGTCCGCCCGCGGTCTGACGCACGGTGAGATCTCCGCGCACCTGGCCGAAGTCTACGGCGCGGACGTCTCCAGGCAGACCATCTCCACCATCACCGACCAGGTCATCGAGGGCATGGCCGAGTGGCAGAACCGGCCTCTCGACCCGGTCTACCCGGTGGTGTTCATCGACTGCGTGCACGTGAAGCTCCGCGACGGCCAGGTCGCCAACCGGCCGATCTACGTCGCGCTCGCGGTTACCGTCGAGGGCACCAGGGAGATCCTCGGACTGTGGGCCGGCGATGGCGGCGAGGGCGCCAAGTACTGGCTCCACGTGCTGACCGAGATCAAGAACCGCGGTGTCGCGGACGTCTGCATGGTGGTCTGCGACGGCCTCAAGGGCCTGCCTGACGCCATTGCCGCGGTCTGGCCGCAGGCCGTCACCCAGACCTGCATCGTGCACCTGATCCGGGCCTCGTTCCGCTATGCGGCCCGGCAGGACTGGGACAAGATCTCCAAGGCCCTCAAGCCCGTCTACACGGCTCCGACCGAGGAGGCGGCGCTTGAGCGGTTCGTGGAGTTCACCGAGGCCTGGGGCCGGAAGTATCCGGCGATCGTGCGGCTCTGGGAGAACGCCTGGGCGGAGTTCGTGCCGTTCCTGAGCTTCGATGTCGAGGTCCGCCGGGTCATCTGCACCACGAACGCGATCGAGTCCGTGAACGCGCGGATCCGCAAGGCCGTCCGCTCGCGCGGGCATTTCCCGAACGAGCAGGCGGCCCTGAAGTGCGTCTACATGGCGATCATGTCGCTCGACCCGACCGGGGCCGGCCGCAAGCGCTGGATGACCCGGTGGAAGGCCGCACTCAACGCCTTCGAGATCGCCTTCGACGGCCGACTCTCCGTCGGCCGCCGCTAACTCAACCCAACCGAGTTACACCGTTCACTGGACAGACCC
>NZ_JBSFXE010000121.1:0-1415 GCF_053595195.1 Kitasatospora sp. NPDC002522 | reverse complement strand
CTCGCCCACGCCCTCGGCATCCGCCTGCGCATCAACGTCCACGGCGACACCGACCACATCGAACACCTCGGCCCCACCCACGCCCCCGTCATCGCCGTCCATCACACCGGCAACCACTACGACGCCAGCACCCCCGTCGCACCGCCCAAGCGCACCCATCTCGACGACGACCGGCCCACCACCGGCAAGCGCCGACGCACCACGCCCAGCGCCGGCGAGCAGGCCGATCCCACCCGGACCAGCCCCACCGTCATGCCCGCCATCGACTGGAACGACTCCTTCGCCCCACAGCCGACCGTCCAGCAGGCACGGCAGATCTTCCAGAGCCTGACCCGGCACAACCCCACGCCGCCGCGCCCCACACCCGCCCCCACGGGTTCCGGGACCGCCCCGAGGTCCGCCGGCACACCCGAAACCTCACTCGCGCTGGCGTTCGTCTACGGAAGCACCCCCGACACCCTGGAGGACACCGCAGGCACGGTCTGGTACGGGCAGGACATCCCCACCACCGCCGAAGTCCACCACCTGCTCATGACCCACGAGGACGCCTACCGCACCGACTACCAGCGATTCCACGCACAACTCGCCGACCCCACCGACCCCCGCCCCACCGAGGACCTCATCGACGACTTCGCCCACCGGTACCACCTCAACCCCGCCACCGTCGCCTACTGGGCCACCCACGTCCTGTCCGCCGAGAAGCGGTCGGACTGACGAACCACCACAACACAACACGGGCCCACCCGTTGACCCCCGCCCCGCCGGTCGCCTGCTGACGGAATGACGATCGCCGCATCATCGAGCGCGTTGGCTGGACATGCCCGCGCGGGTGGCGCCACCGTATTGATCGGTGGTGCCACCCTCCCTTTGGGACTCTCCTCGATCCCAGGGCTTTCGTTCCTTACGGGTAGGCGACCAGGTTGGCCACGTTGGTGGCCGAGTTGGACGGGCCGCCGGTGGAGTTGATGACGTGGTTGATGGTGCCGGTGCCGCCGAGCGAGACGGTCACCATGTCGTGGAAGCGGACGCCGGTGCGGTTGGGCGCCTCCAGCGAGTGCTCCTCGACCACCGACGGGTTGACGTTGAAGTAGGCGTAGGAGCCCAGGCCCCAGGCCTCGTGCGAGGTGACGCCGGGGGCGACCTGGTAGGCCGGGTAGCCGCGGGTCGAGCCGTTCATCCAGGCGGCCTGGTTCGGCGGGTCGTAGGGCAGCTCGTTCTGGAAGAAGTAGGTGCGGCCGCCGTTGCCGTTCCAGATCACCTGGGTCTGCTGGTAGTGCTCGACGAACAGGCCGTACATGGTGACGTTGTTCCCGTTCACGATCAGTCCGTTGGCGGCGGTGTTGCTGGTCCAGCCGACGCCGCTGCCGTGGTCGGCGCGCCACAGCCACATGTGGTCGCCGATCACGTTGTTGGAG
>NZ_JBSFXE010000120.1:0-1419 GCF_053595195.1 Kitasatospora sp. NPDC002522 | reverse complement strand
GGAAGTGGTGTACGGGTTCCACCCGTTCCGGGGGTTTCGTCCCGGTAGCGGGTGTCGCCTGAAACGTAAGACGGCCACCGGTTGATCCTTCGAGATGTCTGACGTCACGAAGAGGAGACCAACACGATGACCGCACCCGACAGTCTGCCGTTCGCCGCCTTGTTGGAGGAGAACCTCACCTCGGCGAGTCCCGACTTGTTGCGGGCGATGGTGAAGACGTTCGCGGAGGCGATGATGTCCGCCGACGTGGACCGCGCCTGCGGCGGCGAGTACGGCCGCCCGGGCGAGGACCGGATCAACTCCCGTAACGGATACCGCAATCGGGACTGGGACACCCGGGTTGGCACGATTGACCTGGCGATCCCCAGGGTCCGTTCCGGCACCTACTTCCCGAGCTGGCTGCTGGAGCGCCGGCGCCGGGCCGAACAGGCTCTGATCAGCGTCGTTGCGACCTGCTACCTGCTCGGCGTGTCCACCCGGCGGGTGGAGAAGCTCGCCGAGAGCCTCGGCGTGACCCAGTTGTCGAAGTCGCAAGTCTCCGACATGGCCAAGCACTTGGACGAGCGAGTGGCGGAGTTCCGCAACCGTCCGCTCGACCAGGGCCCCTACACCTTCGTCTGGGTCGACGCGCTCACCCAGAAGGTCCGCGAGGGCGGCCGCGTCGTCAACGTCCACTGCCTGGTCGCGGTCGGCGTCAACAATGAGGGCCAACGCGAAGTCCTCGGCCTGGACGTCGCCACCACCGAAGACGGAGCCGGCTGGCTGGCCTTCCTGCGCTCCCTGGTCGCCCGCGGCCTGACCGGCGTCAAGCTGGTGGTCTCCGACGCCCACACCGGCCTGGTCAACGCGATCGGCGCGACGTTGCCCGGCGCGTCCTGGCAGCGGTGTCGAACGCACTACGCGCGCAATTTGCTTTCGCAGGTCCCCAAGTCCGCCCAGCCCTGGGTCGCCACTCTCCTGCGGACCGTCTTCGAACAGCCCGACGCGAAGGCCGTTCGCCAACAGATGGCCACGGTCATCGCCACCCTCGACGAGCGATTCCCCAAGGCTGCGGAGCACTTGGAGGACGCCCGCGAGGACCTGCTGGCCTTCGCCGTCTTCCCCCGGACGGTCTGGAAGTCGATCTGGTCGAACAACCCGCAGGAGCGGCTGAACAAGGAGATCCGGCGTCGCACCGACGTCGTCGGGATCTTTCCGGACCGTTCCTCGATCATCCGGCTGATCGGTGCAGTCCTGGCCGAGCAGAGCGACGAGTGGGCCGAACAGCGCCGCTACATCGGATCCGAGATCCTCGGCCGCTGCCGCCTCCACCCGATCGAGGGAGAAACCCCCGACGAGACCACTGCAACAGCCTTGACCGCCTAGCCTGAAACCGGATCACCGAGTGGCCGTCGATACACCACTCCGGCGGACGTGACC
>NZ_JBSFXE010000119.1:0-1502 GCF_053595195.1 Kitasatospora sp. NPDC002522 | reverse complement strand
ACCGGCCTGCCGACACTCTCGAGCTCCGCTTGAAGCCTGTCGGCGAAAGACCCGTCCCCGAGCCCGAAGTCGAACCCGTCGTGCTGCGGCGCCCCGCCCGCGCCGCTCTCGGTACGCGGCCGGGCCGACAGTCCGACAACCGACGGTCCGTCAGCGGACGCGGTGACCGGCCCGGTGCCCGCCGTGCCGCTGCCGGTGGTGGGGATCGCGGAGCCGTTGAGGGCCCGGCCGATCGTGGCGTGGTCCGGGTTGTCCTCCGTCACGTCCGGCCCGGCGCCGGTCTTGTGGCCGGAGGTGAAGAGGTTGACGATCGGGGTGTCGGAGCGCAGGTCGAACCCGGAGAACGGGTTCGAGAAGAACCACTTGGCCAGGTCCTTCGCACTCTGCCCCCACGACTCGTCACCGTCGTGCCCACCCGGACGCGGCACCGGGAACGGCGCCGGATTGCCGGTCATGTTCGCCAGGAACGACACGAAGTTCAACGGATGCAACAACCCGAAGTACTTGGCCCCGTCCGGGTTCTCACGCCACTGCCGCTCCCGCAACCAGTTCTGATACCGGTCGAACAACGGCTCGAACGTCTTGTGCAGGACGTGACCGAACGCGCCCATCGCCATCCCCGAGAAGAACGAACCCGCACTCGCCGTGAACGCGTGCTCATCCGTCCAGAACAGCTGGTACCCGAGGTCCGACGCGACGTTCTGCCCACCCTCCTGCAGGATCTCCCCCAGCGCATGGCCCAACTGGAACAGCGCGTTGCCGTGCAGCGGATGCTCCGCCGTGAAATGCCCGAACAACCTCGCGAAGCCGCCCACGCCCTCCTTACCCGCAGACGCCGTGAACAGGTCGGGGAACTCCCGCGCCATCCGCGACAGCGGCCCGCTGCCGGCGAGATCACCCAACGCCTGCGCCAACACCCCGCCCAGATGCGCGTGGTCCGCCCCCAGATGCCCCCAGTGCTTCACGAACGCGTCACCGAAGTTCCGCCCGATCTGCCGCGCCTCCTCCCGCAACGCCGCATGCGAAGCCGCGTCCGTCAGGTGCTCCTCGAAGATCCGCCCCATCTTGCGCGCGAACGCGTCCGCGATGCTCCCCTCGCCGAACCGGACGAACCCCGCCTCCAACTGCTGCACCGAAGCGCCCAGCAGATGACCCACCGACTTCGCGAACTCCTGCCGCGCCGACGCCGAACCGAGCTTCCCCGCCAACCGCGCCACATCCCGCTCCACCGACCGCGCGACATCCCGCTCCACCGTCCGCACCGCGTCGAGGACCAGCCCCTTCCCCAGACCCTTCACCTCCGCCCCCACCAAGTGCGACACCTCACCCGCCACACCCGGCACGTCGTTCAACCCCGCCGCCAGCACGTGGTCGAGCCGCTTCGACAGGATCGACGACGAGTCCTTCCCGATCAGCCGCCCCACCACCTTGCCGAACGCCTGCCCGAACAACTCCAGCGGACCCGCGAACAACCCCTCCAACGACCCCTGCTGGAACGACTG
>NZ_JBSFXE010000118.1:0-1512 GCF_053595195.1 Kitasatospora sp. NPDC002522 | reverse complement strand
TTCGGCATCGACGCCCGCCTCGTCCTCAACGCCACCGGCCCCTGGGTCGACCACCTGCGCCGCCTGGAGGACGCGGGCGCCGCCCCGTCGATCCGCCTCTCCAAGGGCGCCCACGTCGTCGTCAAGCGCCGCACCCCGTGGCGCGCCGCGCTGACCATCCCGATCGACAAGTACCGGGTCTCCTTCGCCATACCGTGGGAGGACCACGTCCTGCTCGGCACCACCGACGAGGAGTACACCGGCGACCCGCTGGACGTCCGCGCCACCGAACCCGACATCGACCAGATCCTCGGCGAGGCCGCCCACGCGATCCGCGACGAACACCTCAGGCGCGAGGACATCACCTACTCCTTCGCGGGCCTGCGGGTGCTGCCCGGCGGACCCGGCGACACCGCCGCCGCCAAGCGCGAGACCGTGGTCACCGAGGGCCGCGGCGGGATGCTCTCCGTCGCCGGCGGCAAGTGGACCACCTACCGGCACATCGGCCGCGTCGTGCTCGACAAGCTCAAGCACGCCCCCGGCGTCGGCCTGGCCGAGGACGTCTCCGCCTTCCCCGCCACCGTCCCGCTGCCCGGCATCGGCGCCCCGAACGCCGTCGCCCACCGCCTGATGATCGACCACGAGCCCGGCTCCCGGATGGACCCGCTGGTCGCCCGCCACCTCGCCTCCCACTACGGCACCCTGTCCTTCGACATCGCCCGCCTGATCGCCGAGGACCCCGCCCTCGGCGAGCCGCTGCACGCGGACGGCCCCGACGTCTGGGCCCAGGTCGCCTACGCCGCCGACAACGAGTGGGCCTACACCGTCGACGACGTGCTGCGTCGCCGCACCACCATGACCGTCCGCGGCCTCGACACCCCCGAGGTCCGCGCGCAGGTCGAGGCCTTCCTGGCCAAGCGCGGCGCGAAGTAACCCACGACCGCTGACGGCCCGTCACCCCACCGGGGGAGGTGACGGGCCGTCAGTCATCTCTTGCCGTCAGTCCCGCTCGGGCAGCACCGGGCGCTGCGCCGGTGCGCCGGTGCGGGAGGATCTCGACGGGGTGCCGTGGACCTCGGCGAAGGGTGGGGCGGGATCCGCACCAGCTCCGCGGGGCGGACCGGTGGGGGCCGTGACGCCCACTGCGCCCATCCGGCCCGAGAACCCCGTCACCACGCACCGCATGGTCGTCTGGGGAGCGCTGAGGCCATGGGCAGAGTCGGTTCCTGTTGCGAGAGCGCCGAGTCGGTGAACGGGTCTGCGCTCATCGGGGCTGCGGTCATGCTGGCCGGGCGCGCGGTTGATGTTCTGTCACCGGCGGTGGTGAGCCTCGCGGGTGGTGGTGGCCGTTCTGTTGGTCGGTGTGGTGGGTGGTCTGCCGTGCTGTCGGTTCTGGGTTCAGAGGGTGGTTGTTGTCGTGTCGATCAATCCGTCTCCCGAGATCGCGGGGTTCTTCTCGTTCGTGACGGGGATGCCGTGGCCGGAGGCGGATGAGGATCTGATGCGGTCGGTGGCGGACGACTACTACGCGGT
>NZ_JBSFXE010000117.1:0-1576 GCF_053595195.1 Kitasatospora sp. NPDC002522 | reverse complement strand
ACTCCACGACCCGGTGGCCGTCCGCGCCGGCCAACCGCGGGTACCAGCCGGGGAAGGGCTCGCCCGCCGGGTGGCCAGCCGGCGCCCCCGGCACAATCATCGTCACGCCGAACACGTGGCGGCTGCCGGGCTGGACGGGTCTCTTGCTCATGGTCCTCAGACCGAGGGTGGCGTCGAACCACTGGCCGTCGGTGTTGGTGAACGTGGCCCTGTCGCCGGTGCGCTCGCCCCACAGTGCCTTGTTCGCGAACAGGTTCTGACGCGCACCCTTCGGCAGGTTGAAGTGCCTGCCGTTGACGCTGACGGTGGTCGCGCCGGCGGTGGCGTAGAAGAGTTCCGGGACGCGTTCGCGGAAGGTCTGCGGGCCGGTCGGGGCCGGTGGGTAGGTGAACGGCCGTCCGGCCTTCTCCGTCGCGAGCCGGAACTTGTACACCTCGGTCGGCTCGTCGTACGGGGTCACGTCGCCCTCGGGTGTGAAGCGGGCGCCTGTCGTGCGGGACCACTCCACGACCCGGTGGCCGTCCGCGCCGGCCAACCGCGCGTACCAGCCGGGAAACTTCTCGCCCACCGGGTGATCGGCCGGCGCCCCCGGCACGGTCACCTTCAAGCCGAACACCGTGTCGGTTGTGCCGGCCGGCCAGAGCTGCTGCGTCGCGGGCACGTCGAGGGGTTCCTCGAACCGCTCGCCGACGGCGTTGGTGAACCTGACCTTGCTGCCGACCAGCTCGCCCTTCAGCGGCTGGTGCGCGAACCGGGCATGCTCGGCCTCCGAACCCGGCAGCGCGAATGACCTGCTGTTGACGGTGACCGTGTCCTTTGACGCGGCCGCGTGGAAGGCCTTCGGGATACGTCCGAGGAAGGCGACCGCGGTGGTCCCGTCCGTGCGTCCGTCCCCGACGGCCGGAGGCGCGGACAGGAGTGCCGGCGTGGGGTCCGGGTTCGGGTCCTGGCCCGGGTGCCCGCGGTCGTCGCCGGCGTCCGCGCCTGCGTCCGTGTCGATGTCCATCGCCTGGGTGTGCCGTTCCGGCGTGGGGGGTCGGGACTCGTCCGTTTCGCGTCGGGTGGTGGGTGCGGGGTGAGGCGTGGGTCGGGTGGTGGGGGTGGTGGCGTCGTAGTGGCCCGGGGAGTGGACCACGACGGTGTAGTTCTGTTCGGTGGCGAGGTGGACTGCTTGGTCGGGTGCGGGGTAGGTGCTGGAGCCGTCGCGGTGGATCGCGGTGACGCGGCCGCTCATCCGGTCGGCGATCAGCAGTCCGGGCCCGAAGTGGCGGGCGTAGAGCACGGGAGCGGCGCTGCCGAAGACGTTGTCCCACTGCCCCCCGCGGGTGACCCTGTCCAGGGCGGTGTTCCAGGCCACGGGGTGGTCGTCTCGTATCCGCTTCAGGAGGTCCTCGTACCTGTGCTGGTTGCCGAGTTGGTCCGGGAGGGTCTTCGCCGTCAGGCCGAGGGTGTCGTGCAGGTCCGGTTCGTCCAGGAGGAGTTCGCCCAGCATGGTCGGGCCGAAGCGGAAGTCGTCGAACGCCTCCCGGAACCTGTGCGCCACCTCCTCGCGCAGCTCGGCCTCGCCGACGTGCTC
>NZ_JBSFXE010000116.1:0-1601 GCF_053595195.1 Kitasatospora sp. NPDC002522 | reverse complement strand
GCGACCACCAGGGAGAGCAGCACGGCGCCGAGGGTGACCAGCAGGCTGTTGCGCCAGTAGGTGCCGAAGCCGGGGGCGCGCACGGCGGTCGCGAAGTGGTCGAGGGTGGGGTGCAGCGGCAGGAAGGCGGGGGTGTCGGACTGGATCTCGGCGGTGGGTTTGAACGCGGTGATCGCCATCCAGTACACGGGGAAGGCGGCGGTGACCAGGACGGCGAGCGCGGCCAGGTTGAGCGGCAGGCGGCGCAGGCGCCGGGCGGTCCGGCGGCCGGCCGACTGCCGGGTCGCGGGCGGCGGCTGACGGCGGGTCATGCCTCGGCCCCTTCCTGGCGGTACATCCGGCGCAGCGTGCTGACCAGGGCGGCGAGCAGGATGAGCACGGTGAGGGTGGAGGCGGCGGAGCCGAGGTCGTACTTGTGCAGGGCCTGGGCGATCTGGAAGGCGTAGACGGGCAGGGTGGTGGTGGCGCCGTTCGGGCCGCCCTGGCTGACCACCCAGATCTGCGCGAAGCACTTGAAGGTCCAGATCACCTCCATCGAGGTGACCAGGGCGAACAGCGGGCGCAGCATCGGGACGGTGACCAGGCGGAAGCTCTGCCAGGCGTCGGCGCCGTCGATCCGGGCGGATTCGTAGAGTTCGGCGGGGATGGTGGTCAGTCCGCCGTAGAGGGTGAGGGCGGCGAACGGGACGGACTGCCAGACCACCAGCAGCACCAGGACGGTGAAGGTGGCGGTGGGGTGGGCGAACCAGGCGTAGTCGTGGTAGCCGCGCAGCCCCAACTGGTCAAGTGCCCAGTTGACCACTCCGAAGCGGGACTGGAACAGCCACTGGAAGACGGTGGTGGCGGCGATCACCGGGGTGGCCCAGACCAGGACCAGGGCGCTCATCACCGCCAGCCGCATCCGCCGGCCGAGCCGGATCAGCAGCAGCGCGACCAGCGTGCCGAGTCCGGTGATCAGCACGGTGTTGAGCACCGTCCAGGCGGCGGTGCGGGCGGCGACGGTCCAGAACTGCGGGTCGGCGAGCAGCGCGGTGTAGTTGTCCAGGCCGACGAACGGGGCGCCGCCGCGGATGAGTTCGGCCATCCGGTAGTGCTGGACGGAGATCAGCAGGTTGCGCAGCAGCGGGTAGAGCAGCAGGAAGGCCGCGCCCACCAGGGTGGGGGCGATGAGCAGGTACGGCCGGAGCCGGGTGTGCAGCGGCGGCGGTGCGGTGGGCACGGCGGTGGACTCTCCTGTGACGGTGGCGGGGCGGACCGGGGGCGCTTCCACGGCTTTTCTGACAAGCCCTGGCGCCGCGGGGTCAGCTGTTGAGGGCCTTGGTGATCGCCTCGCTGGCGGTCTTGCCCGCGCTGCCGGGGTCGGCGCCGGTGAGCACCCGGGTCATGTACTGCTTGATCGGGTTGTCGGCCTCGACGGCGGCCCAGTTCGGCGAGTTGGGGGTGGCGTGGCCGTTGACCGCGCCGGCCGCCATCGCGCTGGCGCCGTCGTTGCCGGCCAGCACGCCGGCCACCGAGGTCCGGTTGGGGACGTAGCTCATCTCCTTGGCCATCTCGCTCTGCCACTTGTCGCCGGCCAGCGCCGTGACCACCAGGTAGGCCGC
>NZ_JBSFXE010000115.1:0-1611 GCF_053595195.1 Kitasatospora sp. NPDC002522 | reverse complement strand
CTGCGCGAGGAGGTGGCGCACAGGTTCCGGGAGGCGTTCGACGACTTCCGCTTCGGCCCGACCATGCTGGGCGACCTGCTGCTGGACGAACCGGACCTGCACGACACCCTCGGCCTGACGGCGGAGACCCTCCCGTACCAACTCGGCCACGCGCACATGTACGAGGACCTCCTGAAGCGGATACGAGACGACCACGCCGCGGCCTGGAACACCGCCCTGGACAGAGTCACCGCCCACGGACAGTGGAACAACGCCTTCGGCAGCGCCGCCCCCGTGCTCTACGCCCGTCACTTCGGGCCCGGACTGCTGATCGCCGACCGGATGAGCGGCCGCGTCACCGCGATCCACCGCGACGGCTCCAGCACCTACCCCGCACCCGACCAAGCAGTCCACCTCGCCACCGAACAGAACTACACCGTCGTCGTCCACTCCCCCGGCCACTACGACGCCACCACCCCCACCACCCGACCCACGCCTCACCCCGCACCCACCACCCGACCCGAAACGGACGAGTCCCGACCCCCCACGCCGGAACAGCACACCCAGGCGATGGACATCGACACGGACGCAGGCGCGGACGCCGGCGACGACCGCGGGCACCCGGGCCAGGACCCGAACCCGGACCCCACGCCGGCACTCCTGTCCGCGCCTCCGGCCGTCGGGGACGGACGCACGGACGGGACCACCGCGGTCGCCTTCCTCGGACGCCTCCCTAAGGCCTTCCACGTGGCCGCCAGCAAGACCGACGTCCACGTCAACGGCAGGCAATTCGCGCTGCCGGACTCGGAGGCCGAGCATGCCCGGTTCGCGCACCAGCCGCTGAAGGGCGAGCTGGTCGGCAGCAAGGTCAGGTTCACCAACCCCGACGGCCAGTGGTTCGACAGATCCCTCGACGTGCCCGCGACGCAGCAGCTCCGGCGGGCCGGCAAGACCCTCATGGTGTTCGGCGTGCAGGTGAGCGTGCCGAAGGTACCGGCCGATCACCCGGTCAGTGAGGCCTTCCCCGGCTGGTACGCGCGGTTGGCCGGCGACCCGGGCCGCCGGGTCGTGGAGTGGTCCCGCACGACAGGGGCCCGCTTCACACCCGAGGGCGACGTGACCCCGTACGACGAGCCGACCGAGGTGCACAAGTTCCGGCTCGCAACGGAGAAAGCCGGACGGCCGTTCACCTACCCACCGGCCCCGACCGGCCCGCAGACCTTCCGCGAACGCATCCCGGAACTCTTCTACGCCACCGCCGGCGCGACCACCGTCAACGTCAACGGCAAGGAATTCAAACTGCCGAAGGGTGCGCGTCGGAACCTGTTCGCCAACAAGGCACTGTGGGGCGAGCGCACCGGCGACAAGGTCAAGTTCACCAACACCAATGGCCAGTCGTTCGAGGCCACCCTCGGTCAGAGGAACACGAACAAGGGGCCCTTCCAGCCCGGCAGCCGGAACGTGTTCGGCATGAACATGACCGCACCGGGGACGCCGACCGATCACCCGGTGGGCGAGCCCTTCCCCGGCTGGTACACGCGGTTGGCCGGCGCGGACGGCCACCGGGTCGTGGAGTGGTCCCGCACGGAAGGCGCCCGCTTCACACCCGAGGGCGACGTGACCCCTTTCGAC
>NZ_JBSFXE010000113.1:0-1649 GCF_053595195.1 Kitasatospora sp. NPDC002522 | reverse complement strand
GCCGACGGCCCGTCAGCCGCCGCGGCTCCACCACCCTCGGTGCGGGCCCGCACACCCGCCGCGGACTCCGCCGACACCTCCCCAGGCCGGGGCTGGTACCCGGTGGTGTCGCCCTCCGTACGGGGCCGGGTCGGCTCGGCGAGTTGGGCCCGCGTGCTGAGGGACGGCTCGTACCGCCCGGGGCCAGCGGTCGCGTCGCCACTGGTCTTGATGTCTCCGCCGTTCAGGGCGTCGTGGATGGCCTGCTGGTCCGGGTTCTCCTCGCGGGCCGTGTCGCCGGTGCCGGTCTTGTGGGTGAAGAGGTTGACGATGGGGGTGTCGGAGCGCAGGTCGAAGCCGGAGAACGGGTTGGAGAAGAACCACTTGGCCAGGTCCTTCGCGCTCTGCCCCCACGACTCGTCGCCGTCGTGCCCACCCGGACGCGGCACCGGGAACGGGGCAGGGTTGCCGGTCATGTTCGCCAGGAACGACACGAAGTTAAGCGGGTGGAGCAGCCCGAAGTACTTCGCGCCGTCCGGGTTCTCACGCCACTGCCGCTCCCGCAGCCAGTTCTGGTACCGGTCGAACAACGGCTCGAAGGTCTTGTGCAGGACGTGACCGAACGCGCCCATCGCCATCCCCGAGAAGAACGAACCCGCACTCGCCGTGAACTCGTGCTCATCCGTCCAGAACAGCTGGTACCCGAGGTCCGACGCGACGTTCTGCCCGCCCTCCTGCAGGATCTCCCCCAGCGCATGGCCCAGCTGGAACAGCGCGTTGCCGTGCAGCGGATGCTCCGCCGTGAAATGCCCGAACAACCTCGCGAAGCCGCCCACGCCCTCCTTACCCGCGGACGCCGTGAACAGGTCGGGGAACTCCCGCGCCATCCGCGACAGCGGCCCGCTGCCGGCGAGATCACCCAACGCCTGCGCCAACACCCCGCCCAGATGCGCGTGGTCCGCGCCCACATGCCCCCAGTTCCGCGCGAACGCGTCCCCGAACCCACGCCCGATACCATGCGCCTCCGCCCGCAACGCCGCACCACCCGCGGCCCCCACCAGATGCTCCTCGAAGATCCGACCCATCTTCCGCGCGAACGCGTCCGCGATCGTCCCCTCACCGAACCGGACGAACCCCGCCTCCAACTGCTGCACCGAAGCGCCCAGCAGATGACCCACCGACTTCGCGAACTCCTGCCGCGCCGACGCCGAATCCAACATCCCCGCCAACCGCGCGACATCCCGCTCCACCCCCCGCACGGCCGCCCCCGCGCCGGCGGACAGCGACTTCGACACCACACCCTTCGCGTCCCCGCCCACCACATGCCCCACCACGCCCGGCACGCCCTCCAACGCCGCCCGCGCGTCGTTCAACCCCGCCGCCAGCACGTGATCGAGCCGCTTCGACAGGATCGACGACGAATCCTTCCCGATCAGCCGCCCCACCACCTTGCCGAACGCCTGCCCGAACAACTCCAGCGGACCCGCGAACAACCCCTCCAACGAACCCTGCTGGAACGACTGGAACGTCGACGCCCCATCCCAGCTGTCCCGGTGATGCGACGCCAACTGGTAACTCTGGATCGCCGCGTCCATCGCCAACCCGCCCATGATCCCCATGAACGTCTGCGACGCGATCTGCCGCACCAACCAGAAGAACAGGTTCCGCAA
>NZ_JBSFXE010000112.1:0-1655 GCF_053595195.1 Kitasatospora sp. NPDC002522 | reverse complement strand
GGCCGGGCACGCACCGCCCAGCTGCCGCCGATCGACGCGCAACTCCGCCTGATCGAGGGCAGTTTCCTCGCGGCCACCGAGAGTGCGGACTTCCTGCTGGACCTGCCCAACATACTGACGGAGATCGCCCCGAGGGACCGCATCGCGTACCTCTACCAGGTCGTTCGCGCCCTCATCGAACGGACCGGCGACCCCACCCTCGCGATCCGGGCCGTCACCGACCGGTCCACCAGGCATCGGATACCGCGCCGCGACGCCCAGATCGTCGACGGCTGGATCGCGCGCGGCCTGGTCGAGGTGTCGGACCTCGCCGACGAACGGCTGATCGAACTCGCCGAGCTCCTCGCCGTCCCGATCATCAGCGCGGACCGGTTCCTCGACCACCGCCGCGACCACGAGTGGGTCAGCCACCCCACCTCGCGTCTCCTGCGGCCCACCGTGCGCCCCGACGGCACCGTCGAGTTGGCGACCCACCGCCCCGACCCCTCCGCCTCCGCGGCCTCGGCCGTCCTCCCCCCGGCCCCGAGCCCGCACCTCGGCCGCCTCACCCGCAGCTACTGGGAGTGCCCCGACACCACCTGCACCCTCTACACCCCCCGCCACGGCACCACCCGGCTGCCCCGGCTGCACCAGGACATGCCGACCTGCGAGGACCACGGCCTGGAGCTCCGCGACGCCGGGCCCCGGCCGCCCGCGACCCTCCTCAAGGTGCTCGCCGACGGCGTCTGCGTCGCCCAACTCACCTATCAGCAGGGCACCGGGATCACCATCGGCCGCGGCGCCGCCGCCGACCTCGACCTCGCCGGACTCGCCACCAGCCGCGGGGACATGATCAGCCGCTCCCACCTGGTCCTCACCTCCCCCGACGGCCGCCTCCTCGTCCGCTCCAACGGCATCAACGGCTCCGGCTTCCGCCCGGCCGACCCGACCCGCCGCCCCAGCGACACCCCCCGCCCGTGGCAGTACTTCCGCCCACCCCAGGAACGCCCGTTCCTCCCCGGCGACGAGATCCAACTGGTCACCGACGTCATCCTCCGCCGCTCCGGCCCGTTCTTCCCCGCCGAGATCGGCGCCCCGACCACCTCCGGCCTGCGCGACTGAGACCACCGCGTCCCCAACTCCCGTCTCGCGGAGCGCCGTCCGTAAATCGTTGTACAGCGTAGAAGAACTCCCTCTACGGTGTACGACGTCACCGACCGGAGTCGCCCGAGGGAGTCCCTTGACCACCGCAATGCCCAACCCCGTCGCCGAGACCAGCCCGCTGCAGCCGCGGCGTTGGGTGATTCTCGGTGTGGTCTGCCTGGCGACCCTGGTCGTGCTGCTCGACAACACCGTGCTCAACGTCGCCATCCCGTCGCTCAGTGAGGACCTGGGCGCGGGGACCGCGGACGTGCAGTGGATGGTCAACGCCTATGCGCTGGTGCAGTCCGGGCTGCTGCTGACGGCGGGGAGCCTCGCCGACCGGTACGGGCGCAAGCGTGCGCTGCTCGCCGGGCTCGCGCTGTTCGGGCTCGGCTCGACCGCCGCCGCCTTCGCCCAATCCTCGGGTCAGTTGATCGCCGCCCGCGCGGGGATGGGGATCGGCGGGGCGCTGCTGATGACGACCACGCTCGCGGTGGTGATGCAGGTGTTCCGCGGGGCCGAGATCCCGAAGG
>NZ_JBSFXE010000111.1:0-1660 GCF_053595195.1 Kitasatospora sp. NPDC002522 | reverse complement strand
GTCGAAAGGGGTCACGTCGCCCTCGGGTGTGAAGCGGGCGCCTTCCGTGCGGGACCACTCCACGACCCGGTGGCCGTCCGCGCCGGCCAACCGCGGGTACCAGCCGGGGAAGGGCTCGCCCGCCGGGTGGCCAGCCGGCGCCCCCGGCACAGTCAACTTCACGCCGAACACGTTCCGGCTGCCGGGCTGGAAGGGCCCCTTGCTCTCGGTCCTCTGACCGAGGGTGGGGTCGAACCACTGGCCATCGGTGTTGGTGAACTTGACCTTGTCGCCGGTGCGCTCGCCCCACAGTGCCTTTTTCGCGAACAGGTTACGGCGCTCACCCCTCGGCAGTTTGAATTCCTTGCCGTTGACGTTGACGCTGGTCGCGCCGGCGGTGGCGTAGAAGAGTTCCGGGACGCGTTCGCGGAAGGTCTGCGGGCCGGTCGGGGCCGGTGGGTAGGTGAACGGCCGCTCGGCCTTCTCCGTCGCGAGCCGGAACTTGTACACCTCGGTCGGCTCGTCGTACGGGGTCACGTCGCCTTCGGGTGTGAAGCGGGCGCCTGTCGTGCGGGACCACTCCACGACCCGGTGGCCGTCCGCGCCGGCCAACCGCGCGTACCAGCCGGGGAAGGGCGCACCCGCCGGGTGATCGGCCGGCGCCCCCGGCACGGTCATCGTCACGCCGAACACCATGATGGTCTTGCCGGCCGGCCGGAGCTGCTGCGTCGCGGGCACGTCGAGGGGTTCCTCGAACCACTCGCCGTCGGGGTTGGTGAACCTGACCTTGCTGCCGACCAGCTCGCCCTTCAGCGGCTGGTGCGCGAACCGGGCATGCTCGGCCTCCGAACCCGGCAGCCAGAATTGCCTGTCGTTGACGGTGACCGCGTTCTTGGTGGCGGCCGCGTAGAAGGCCTTCGGGATACGTCCGAGGAAGGCGACCGCGGTGGTCCCGTCCGTGCGTCTGGCCCCGACGGTCGCGGGCGCGGACAGGAGTGCCGGCGTGGGGTCCGGGTTCGGGTCCTGGCCCGGGTGCCCGCGGTCGTCGCCGGCGTCCGCGCCTGCGTCCGTGTCGATGTCCATCGCCTGGCTGTGCCGTTCCGGCGTGGGGGGTCGGGACTCGTCCGTTTCGGGTCGGGTGGCGGGCGTGGGTCGGGTGGGGGTGGTGGCGTCGTAGTGGCCGGGGGAGTGGACCACGACGGTGTAGTTCTGTTCGGTGGCGAGGTGGGCTGCTTGGTCGGGTGTGGGGTAGGTGCTGGAGCCGTCGGGGTGGATCGCGGTGACGCGGCCGCTGACCTGGTCGGCGATCAGCAGTCCGGGCCCGAAGTGACCGGCGTAGAGCACGGGAGCGGCGCTGCCGACGGCGTTGTTCCACTGTCCGTGGGCGGTGACGCTGCCCAGGGCGGTGTTCCAGGCCACAGGGTGGTCGTCTTCGCCGTCGAGGAGGGAGTCGCGGAACCCGGCTTCGGGGCGGGTGAGGGTGGGGTCGAGGCTGTCGGGCCGGTCCGGCCGACCGGGGTCCGCCGCGTCGTCGTACGGCAGGTACACGCCGTTGTATGTCAGGTACACGCCATCGTCGTTCGTCGGGTATGCGTTGTAGTCGAGTTCCTCGTCATGGTGGGGTTCGAGGGTGTCGGCCTGTGGCATCGGCTGGTCGCGGGGGTCGGTGTCGTCCGGGGCT
>NZ_JBSFXE010000110.1:0-1776 GCF_053595195.1 Kitasatospora sp. NPDC002522 | reverse complement strand
AGATCCGCCGGGTGAAAGGCTGTTTGGAGGGGGAACGACCGATGACCGAGCGCACTCTCGGGGCGCTGGCCAGCTCGCCGATCGGGTTCGGGGCGCCGTAGCCCCAGCCCTGTCCTTCCAGAAAGAGCTCGCTGTCGGCGCGTTGACGCCCTGTCAGGTGATCGGTGGTCATCAGCCGGACCGCAGCCGTGGAGAGGATGCGCCGACCGTCCTCGGCCAGCCCGCCCGCGAGCAGCATCCGCCCGAACGCGTACATGTCGTCGACGGTCGACACCAGCCCGCCCGCGCCGGACGGGAAGGCGGGCGGGGTGCTCCACTGCCCGTCCGGCGGGTCGATCAGGCGCAGCTCGCCGCCCGGCGCCGGTTGGTAGAGCGGCCCGAGTCGGCCGAGTTGTTCGGGAGTCGCGAAGAATCCGGTGTCGGTCATGCCCAGCGGTCGGAGGATCCGCTCCGCCAGCACCTCGCCCAGCGGCTCGCCGAGCGCGCGGGCGACGAGCACGCCCTGGATGTCGGAGCTGGTGTTGTAGAGCCAGCCCTCGCCGGGTTGGTGCAGCAGCGGGATCCGCCCGAGCCGGTCCATCCACTCGTCCGGTGCCGCCACCCTCTGGGGCTGGGGCGGCCCTTGGCTCAGTTCACTCGCGAGCAGCCGGGCGGTGGGCAGCCCGAAGTCCGCGGAGAAGCCGTACCCGGCCCGCGACTCGAGGACGTCCCGCACGGTGATCGGTCGCGTGGCCGCGAGCGTGTCCGTCACCGGTGAGGACGGCGTCCGCACCACCTGAGGCTCGGCGAGCTCCGGCAGCCAGCGGGCAACCGGATCGTCCAGCCCGAGGATTCCCTCGTCGATCAGCTGGAGCACCGCCGCCGCCATGACCGGTTTCCCGATCGAGGCGATCCGCACCAGGGACTCCCGCATCAACTCCCCGACGGCGGCGACCTCCACCTCCCGTCCGCGCGCCACCAACCCGACCGCGCCCGGCACCAGGCCGTCCGCGACGAACCGCTCCAGCAACTCCCGCAGCGTGCGCATCTTTGTCCCCTTTCGGCCGCTTCCGCACCTTGCACTCAGAGTGTGCCCCGCGTCCACGCAGTGCCCAAGGCCCGATCGGCTGGGCTCGCCGGACCGAACGGATTCCCCTTTCACACCGTCTGGTTGACGCCCCATCAACCACTCGGCTGACGCCGGGGTCCACCGCAGTCGCGTTTCGCCGCCGCGCGGCCCGGCGCGACAAGCACTGGCCCCGCCTGCGCCGCTCCGTCCGACCCGGCGAGTAGCGTGGACGAGGTCCGCGACCGCCCGTCCGGAGGGGCCTGCCATGCCGAACGTCGTCTACTTGGTGTCGGTGTCGATCGACGGCTACTTCGAGGGCCCGGACCGTGACCTGGGCTGGCAACTGGTCGACGAGGAGCTGCATCAGCACTTCAACCGGCGGGTGGCCGCGATGGGCGGGCTGCTGAGCGGTCGGGTCACCCACGAGCTGATGGCCTCGGTCTGGCCCACTGCCGACCAGGACCCGGAGAGCAGCCCGGCGATGGCCGAGTTCGCCGGCATCTGGCGCGACATGCCGAAGACCGTCTACTCCCGCACCCTCACCCACGCCGAGTGGAACACCACCATCGTCCGCAGCGTCGACCCCGCGGCGATCGCCGCACTCAAATCCTCCGCCTCCGGTGACCTGGCCGTCAGCGGCGCCGAGCTGACCGCCGAGTTCCGCCGACTCGACCTGATCGACGAGTACAGCATCTACGTCCACCCGGTGGTCCTGGGCCGCGGCCGAC
>NZ_JBSFXE010000109.1:0-1851 GCF_053595195.1 Kitasatospora sp. NPDC002522 | reverse complement strand
CTCGACACGCATGCGAGCACGAGTCGATTCACCCTCGCACGAGTGGACGGCGGTCCTCCCGAACGTGTCTCCGGAGAGGAACTCGGCCGCTTCCTGGGCCGCCGCCCGAGCATCGAGGCGCTCCGGAGGGTGGCAGCACAGGGAAAGGATGCCTCCATCGCGCTGGTGGCCTGCGACTCGGCCCCTCTGGCGCAGGCGGTGGCGGACGCGACCGGCCTGCGCGTGCACGCCCCGACGGCCGAGGTCAGCACCTCCCACATCGACGGCAGCCCCTACGAGCCGACGACGCCGAACCTGGTCGTGCATGTGCGGAAAGAGGACGGAGCCTACGGGGAATACCTCACCTTCCATCCGAACGAGCCGCTACCCGAGACCGGCGGCGAGACGGTCATGGACCCGCGCGCCTTCACCGTGCGGTTCCCGGAGCGGTCGAAGTGGCCGTACGTGGTGTGGGAGGAGGACATCCGGGAGGCGGCCCGGGGCATCACGCCGGAACTGATCCGTCGTCACCTCGCCGGTTTGGAACAGCCCGTCATCACGATCACCGGGCGCGGAAACGGCCGCTTCACGGCGAACCGCACCGGCGTGGAACGCGCGGAGACCGTGCGGGCCCTCCTGGCCGCCGAGATCGAGGCGCAGGCGTCCCGTGCCGGGGTCGTCCTCGACCTGGGGCAGATCATCGAGGTGGCGTCGGCCGGCCGGAGCGCACTTCCGGCTGACCTGCTCCCGAACGTCGACGCGGCGGACCGTCAGCGCTCGGTGACCGTCGAACTGGCCTTCCCCGAGCAGGCCCCGCCGGTGCCCACGGCGCGGGTACGGGAGATCCCGTCGGGCATGTGGGTGACCGACCGGGCGCTGCCGCCGAGGGCACAGGTGCAGTTCCGGCAGGCGCTGGACGCACTGTCGGCGCGTGGTGACGCCTTCGTGGTGGCGATGCACGTGGGTGCGAAGGGCACGCCGGTGACGGAGCATCAGCTCGGACAGCTGTTGATCGACGCGTACGACGCGGGGAAGCTCGACGGGCGGACCACTGTCGATTTCCTGTCCTGCCGGTCCGGTGCCGAGGACACCGGGTCGGTGGCGTACGCACTGTCGATGCTGTGGGCGCACCAGGAGGCCAATCCCCGGGCAGCGCTGCCGGATTCGATACCGGGCCGGGCCCCGGTGGGCGACGTGTGGGTGGTGCCGAACGGCGACGGCGGCAATGACGTCGTCGTCGCGGACCAGGTCGGCCTGCGATCGGACGGCACGCCGGTGGTCTTCCAGAGCGGAACGTCGAAATGGCGGACGTTCTCCGACAGCGGGGACGCCGCGCACACGCCGCGGCACGCGGACAGCGAGGGCGGTCACCTGGCCGCTGACGGGACGATCGACGACGAGCTGCCTGCCGGCTTCACGGCTGGTCGGGCGGACGGCCTCCGGGCGCACGACGGCGCGGTCAAGTTCGGTCCCGGGCCGGAGAGTCCGGCCGAGGGCTCGGGTGCCCGGGCGCGGGACGACGGTGCGGGGGAGGAGTCCGTCCAGTCGCAGGTGACGGGGGGTCACACCGATCCGGCGTTCACTCCGGCGAAGGCGGTGGACCCGGCCGCGTCGCGGCAGTCGCCGCGGCGGATCGCCGACACCCAGCGACTGTCGGCGGGCGACCAGGTGGTGGGCCTGCACAAGGACGCCGGCCAGGTGGTCGAGGAGATCACCCGGCTGTTCGGTGAGACGGTGGGTGGTCCGGCACGGGCTTCGGCGGAGTCGATCATCCGTAGCTACGTCGACGCACAGACGCTGCGCCCGATGCTCTCCGCGCTGTCCCGTGGCGACGGGTGGGCGGTGCCGTTCGACGGCGAGGGGTGGAGCGGC
>NZ_JBSFXE010000108.1:0-1867 GCF_053595195.1 Kitasatospora sp. NPDC002522 | reverse complement strand
CGGTCGGCGTGACCAACACCGGATCATGACCCGCCGACCCGACCCCACCGACCGGCCCCACGGGGGCCGGCACCGCCGTGTCAGCCGGGGCCGCGGCCGTCGTGTCGGCCTGCACGGTGGTGGTGTCGCCCTGGACGGAGTGCACGGCGGCGTCGGTCTGGGTGGCGGTGTCGGGCTGGACGGGGTTCACGGTGTCCGGCCGACCGGTGCTCTCGGTGCGGTGGCCTGCCGCCGTGGCGGGCGGTGTGGATGACGTCCCGTCAGTTCCGGTCAGCGCCGCAAGTGCCTCCTCGCTGATGGACTTCTGCGAGGCCCCGAAGGTGAACGGGGCGAGCTGGGGCGCGCCGCTCTCGGTGCGGGGACGCGGCGCGCCGTCGTCGGACGGCGCCGTCGCGCCGCGGCCACCCGCCTGGTCGGTGACCGCGCCGGTGGTCTTGATGTTTCCACCGTTCAGGGCGTCGTCGATGGCCTGCCGGCCCGGGTTCTCCTCCCGGGCCGCGTCGCCGGTGCCGGTCTTGTGGGTGAAGAGGTTGACGATCGGGGTGTCGGAGCGCAGGTCGAACCCGGAGAACGGGTTGGAGAAGAACCACTTGGCCAGGTCCTTCGCGCTCTGCCCCCACGACTCGTCACCGTCGTGCCCACCCGGCCGCGGCACCGGGAACGGCGCGGGGTTGCCGGTCATGTTCGCCAGGAACGACACGAAGTTCAACGGATGCAGCAGCCCGAAGTACTTCGCCCCGTCCGGGTTCTCACGCCACTGCCGCTCCCGCAACCAGTTCTGGTACCGGTCGAACAACGGCTCGAAGGTCTTGTGCAGGACGTGACCGAACGCGCCCATCGCCATCCCCGACACGAACGAGCCCCACGACGTCGAGAACGTGTGGTCCTCACTCCAGAACAGGTTGTACCCGATGTCCGACGCGACGTTCTGCCCACCCTCCTGCAGGATCTCCCCCAGCGCATGGCCCAACTGGAACAGCGCGTTGCCGTGCAGCGGATGCTCCGCCGTGAAATGCCCGAACAACCTCGCGAAGCCGCCCACGCCCTCCTTGCCCGCAGACGCCGTGAACAGGTCGGGGAACTCCCTCGCCATCCGCGACAGCGGCCCGCTGCCGGCGAAATCACCCAACGCCTGCGCCAACACCCCGCCCAGATGCGCGTGGTCCGCCCCCAGATGCCCCCAGTGCTTCACGAACGCGTCACCGAAGTTCCGCCCGATCTGCCGCGCCTCCTCCCGCAACGCCGCATGCGAAGCCGCGTCCGTCAGATGCTCCTCGAAGATCCGGCCCATCTTGCGCGCGAACGCGTCCGCGATGCTCCCCTCACCGAACCGGACGAACCCCGCCTCCAACTGCTGCACCGAAGCACCCAGCAGATGACCCACCGACTTCGCGAACTCCTGCCGCGCCGACGCCGAACCGAGCTTGCCCGCCTCCCGCGCGACATCCCGCTCCACCGTCCGCACCGCGTCGAGGACCAGCCCCTTCCCCAGCCCCTTCACCTCCGCCCCCACCACGTGCGACACCCCGCCCGCCACACCCCGGACATCGTTCAACCCCGCCGCCAGCACGTGGTCGAGCCGCTTCGACAGGATCGACGACGAGTCCTTGCCGATCAGCCGCCCCACCACCTTGCCGAACGCCTGCCCGAACAACTCCAGCGGACCCGCGAACAACCCCTCCAACGACCCCTGCTGGAACGACTGGAACGTCGAATCCGCGTCCCACGAATCCCGGTGGTGCGACGCCAACTGGTAGCTCTGGATCGCCGCGTCCATCGCCAACCCGCCCATGATCCCCATGAACGTCTGCGACGCGATCTGCCGCACCAACCAGAAGAACAGGTTCCGCAACGCCTCCCGCGTCGC
>NZ_JBSFXE010000107.1:0-1932 GCF_053595195.1 Kitasatospora sp. NPDC002522 | reverse complement strand
TCGGTCTCGGTCGGCAGCCAGTCGGCCTCCCACTCGACCTCTGGCGCGTCCTCCTCCCGCTCGCGGACGTTCTCCTGTGGCTGCGTCAGCAGCCACAGCGTCAGGGCGCGCTCTTTCGCCCTCATGTCGGTGAAGACCAGATCGACCAGACGGTTGAAGTGCCGGCTGTCCTCGAAGCTGTGCCGCGTCAACCGCATGTCTTCCAGCAGGTAATGGACCTCTCGCTCAGGCCGGTCCTGGCCGGCGGCGGTGCCGAGCGGGAGTTCGGGGACCGTGAAGGTCTCACCGGGGTGGTCCTTGGCGTAGACGATGATCGCGCCCCACAGCTCGACCAGCGCCTGCGTCACCCGCGGATCCAGGTTGGCGTCCGCCAACCGCACCTCCACGTGGTCGTCGTCCCGCCCCTTGACGCTCTCGAAGTTGAGGACGCGGTTCCGGTTGCCGCCGATTTCGCGGAGGAACTCGTGCAGACTCAATCCGGACGGGCCGCTTGTCGGCAGTCCGAGAGCCCGGCGGGTGTATCCGGCGCTCGGTGTGACCCTCAGCGGCGCGGCGAAGAGCGTGCCGCGGTGGCTCGGGCTGTGCGGGTTCTGACCGAGCTGGTACAGCACGTCCTCGAAGGACTTCGCCAGGTTCACCAGCGTGGTCAACCTGGCGACCGCCAACTCCGGCCTGTCGTGGTAGTCCAAAGAGAAGTGGATGTGCCCGCCCGCGTTGCCCGCGTACCCGCCGACGTCCCGGACGACGCTCATCACCTTCACCAGCGCCGACCACGTCGCCGGGTTCTCGGGATCCCACTTGGCGCTGACGTACTCGCCGGCGACTGTGATATCGATCTCCACCCGCCCGCTGGACAGGTCGGTGCCGTATCCGGATCTGGCCCCCGAGCCGGGCGACTGCACTCCCGGAATGCTCAGCCCCTGGGCGTGCAGCCGGCTGGCCAGTGTGTCGGCCACGTTCCTGTGCTGCGCGTACTCCGCGTGGTCGTACTCCACCTCCACGCCGAAATAGGCCGGCAGCTTCGGCGCGCCGGCGGGGCGGGTGAAGTCGTAGGGCAGTGGGTGACCGGCCTCCGATCGCGCGAAGACCTCGTTCACCAGCTCTTCGTAGACCGCTCGGCTCCCCAACCGCTGCACCTCGCCGGCCGGCTGACCGGTCGACACCTCTTGCATCGGCTCGCCGTGCAGCGTCCCCCCTCCGTCCGGCTGCACACGGGGGTCGTAGTTCGGGTTCGCCATGCTCCGCCCCATCGCCCCGGACGGGGAGAAGTACTCCACCCCCTGCACCAGTTCGGGCCTGACACCGCCGAAGAAGGCCACCGTGCTCGCGCCGTAGCCGAGACTCTGCACACCCGCCTCGGCAAGCGTGACGCCCTCCTTCGCCAGCACCCGGGCGCGCATCCACGGCCCCTCCCCGGAGGGACGGCGATCCGCGTCCGTGGTGCCGATCACCCACATCGACGTGGCGGTCTCCACTCCGGCCGGGTCGGCCAGCACGTCACGGAGCCGGACGTACCCTCGCGTGGGGTCGCTGAACGTCGGGGTCAGGCCCGGCAGCAGCCCCTGGGCAACGTCCAACGCGGCGCTCTGGCACGAGATCCACACGTAGACCTCGGTATCCTCCCGAACCGGCAGATAGGTCTCCCCCAGCACCGTGCGATCGCCGCCCACCGCCGCCGACCACCCCAGGACGTCCGCCGTACCGGACTGGGGCTGCACCAGCCCGCCGGACCCGACCGGGTCGGCGGCGCCGACCCGCTGAGAGCCCTGCGCCCGGTGCCCGACCGGACCGTCCCCGGTGCCCCTCGCCGGAGGATCGACCCGCACGAACTGCTCGCGCAGCTGGTACGGACCGTTCGCGGCCGGGGACGGCTCCTCCAGAGCGAACACCCAGCCACCACCGCGCAGCGGCATCCGCTCCACCTCACCGACC
>NZ_JBSFXE010000106.1:0-2073 GCF_053595195.1 Kitasatospora sp. NPDC002522 | reverse complement strand
GTCCAGCGCCTCACGGAACTGCACCTGCGACGACGCCGACAACGACCGATCCGTCACCCACACACCCGACGGAACGTCCCGAGAACGCACCACCGACGACACCGGAGCCACCGCCGACGGGAACTCCACCGAAATCATCGCCGACCGCTGCCGCTCCTCCGGCGTACCTCCCGGGGTGATCTCGGCGGGCAACTCGCCCCGCCCCACCGACTCCACCCGGATCAACGAATCCAGGTCCAGCTCCACCTTCGCGTCGGCCAGCTTCGCACCGATCTCGTCCACCAACAGCGCCCGCACCGACTTCGCCCGCTTCAACCCGGTCCACGCCGCCGTGAAACGCCCGTTGCCCCGCCCCGTCACCGTGACCACCGGCAGCTCCAGACCGGCGAGATGACGACGAATCAACTCCGGCGCGATCCGCTGACCCACCACCCGAACGGCCTCCGCCTCGCCAGCACTCAGCGACGTCACCTTGTGATCGAACGCCGCCACATACGAATCCATGGTCATCCCGCCGTTGCCCAACGCTTCCGGCGACAACTCGTTCGGATGGAAGGTCAAGAACTCGCCATACGCACCCGTCTCGGGGCGCACGTCGACACGGAGCTCCGGAGCGACAATCGCCTTGTTTGCTGGCGGCCTGCCGCCGAGCAGTCCAGTGATGGAGTTCGGGGCGTGAACCACCATCCCCGTCGCGTCCGCCACTTCCTGCGCCAGGGCGGCCGACTGGCAGGCCACCAGGGTGATCGACGGGACCTCGCCCTGCTGCTCCGCTCGGTTCAGCAGCGCGGCGATGCTTGGACGGCGGCGTAGAAGTCGCCCCAACTCCGTCCCGGAAACGGTGTCCGTGAAGTTGTCCACCGACTTCAGTGCGACGGCAGTCCTGGCGGCGTGCGCGATGAAGAAGTACGTGTGCTCACCCCACGGGACCGGACGGCGCACCGCCACCGGCCCCCTACTGTCTGCTACATAGGCTCGATCGCCGAGCGCGACAGCGTAGCTGAATTCGCGGGAGGCCCAGGAGGCGTCATCGTGGCTGCTCCGTCCGTGGATCGGGATGCCTTGCGCATCGATGATCGGACGCATCAGCACCATCCGGTCCGGCACAACGTCGCCGTCCAGCGTGGTCACGCTTCCGGACTGCCGCGGGCCCGGGTCGACCCCGCCCCTGGACGGAGGGTCGATCCGCACGATCTGCCCGCGCGGACCGGGCTTGTCGCCGCCCACCGTCGCGGGCGCCTCCAGCGCGAACGACCAGCCGCCGTGCTCGGCAGTGTCCATTGCGATGCGGTTCGTCGGGGCGTACACCACCCGGTCCGTCACCGCCGCGATCCTCCGCACCAGCTCCAGGTCCGACCGCGCCGCGTTGGTCGCCGCCAGGAACACCGGCACATCCGGAGGCAGGGCCTTGAGCTGCGGGTCCGCCGCGACCAGTTCTGCGAACTGATCGAACGTCAACTCGTGGTCGCCGCCGTGCTCGGCGGCCACCCGCACCCCGTCCGAGCGCTTGAACGTCATCACGACGTACGGCGCGCTCCCACCGCGCCACGGCACCGGCATCCGGCCCAGCTCCTGCACCACGCGGTCGGGGTCGGCGGCGTCCATCATGACGTGTCGGTAGGTCGGCAGATCGGCCTTGAAGCCCACCAGCTCCGACGGTCCCCCGACCGGCTCGAATGCGTCGAACTCCCGCGTCGCGAGGTAGGCGCGTCCCGTCACCGCGCTTCCCGGGCCCTCGCTCAGCGGCCGGCTCTCCACCCGCACATCCGACCCCGGCACCACGGACAGGTCACGACCCTGACGACCCGCCCCCGCGCTGAACGGCACCGGGTCGCCGAACTTCGCCGCCCCCTCCAACGGGGTCAACCCGGCCGCGGTGTCGGCGGACTCGAAGCCCTCCGGCAGGTCACCCTCGATGGTCCCGTCGGCCGTCAACCGGTAGCCGGCGACGTCATCCTGCACCGCCGTGTGCCGCGAATCGCCACTGTCCGTGAACCTGCGCCACTTCGAGTCCCCACCCACCACGACCACCGGCTTGCCATCGGCCCGCAGCCCCACCTGCTCCGCAACCAC
>NZ_JBSFXE010000105.1:0-2282 GCF_053595195.1 Kitasatospora sp. NPDC002522 | reverse complement strand
CACTCAACGCCTTCGAGATCGCCTTCGACGGCCGACTCTCCGTCGGCCGCCGCTAACTCAACCCAACCGAGTTACACCGTTCACTGGACAGACCCCCGGACGGCGCCCGCGAAGCGTGAGCAGGCCGTACTCGGCCCGGTCAGCTTCGGGAAGGTGCGAGGCCAGGTCTCGTCTCGTAGGGCTTGGTGCGGTGGTCCTTCAGGAGTGAGCGCCAGTCCGACGGCGGCACGGTGCCGGCGGAGTTTGCAGGTGGCCCGTCATCCATCGTGCGGTCGCTGATCACGGCCGCCGTATCGAACGTGACAGCCCCGTCCAGCGAGGTCAGAGCGGTGGCGTCGTGCATCGCGACCACGAACCCGTCACCACGGGGCGACAGTGCGTCCAATGCCTCCCGGAACCGCACCTGCGCCGACGGCAGCAGCGCCCGATCCGTCACCCACGCACCTGACGGAATCTCCCGCACCTGCGGCTGCGGCACCGGCTCCTCCGGGAACTGCACCTCGACGGTCACCAGCCGCTGGCGCTCGGTCGGATGTAGAACGGGGAAACGGCCTGCCGGCGGCTCCGCCCGGCCTGCCGACCCGGCCCGGGAAATCGCCCTCACGTCCAGGGTGATCCCGGCGCCGGACAGCAGCCCCTCGACCTCGTCCACCAACAGCGCAGCACCCGCTCCGCCCGCGCCAAGCCGGTCCTCGCCGCCGTGAACCGCCCGTTCCCGCGCCCGGTCACGGTGATCACCGGCTGCTCCAGCCCGGCGAGGTGACGCCGGATCAGCTCCGGTGCCAGGCGCTGCGCGGCCTCCCGCACATCCCCCGCCCATCCCCCGCCCATTCGCGCCCCAGCGCGGTCTTGCGTTCGGCGAACAGGACCAGACGCCGCCCTTCGACGGCGGGTCGATCCACAGGATCTGCCCGCGCGGACCGGGTTTGCCGTCCGAGACCGTGGCGGACGCCTTGAGGTTGAACGACCAGCCGCCGTGCTCGGTCTGCACACCGATGAGCGTCGTGGGCGGGTACACCACCCGGTCGGTCATCGCGGCGATCGTCCGCGCGAGGGTGAGATCCGAGTGGGCCACCGCCGAGATCGCCAGGAAGACCGGTGCCTCGGCGGGCAGCATGCAGAGCTCGGGGTCGGCGGCGACCATCGCGGTGTGAGTGCCGTCGTCGCTATCGGTGAATGCCGCCAGGCTGAGTCCTCGCCGACGACCACCACGGGACGGCCGTACGTCGCGACACGACGTGCTCGGCGACGACCAGGTCGCGGCCACCACCAGCCGTGGGCACGGCCCACCGCACGTGGCACCCAGCCCGTAATCCCCTCGCGGACGGTCGCCCCGGGGGTACGCGGCCTGGTACTCCCACAGCATCTTCATCGCGAACCGCACCTGGTCGCGGATGTCCGCGCTCGGCCCGCAGGACACGAACTCGATGGCGCCCTTCGGCGCGCCGCTTCGGTCGACGTGCATCGCGATCACAAAAGCGTCCTGACGTTCCGGCAGCTCGTGCAGCACCTGCGCATACGTCCACGCCGCCGACTCCGGCACCGCCGCCTCCCCGACAACTGCATTCGCCGGGCGGGGTGGGGTGGGTTCTGGTTCAGTGGTCGGTTTCGTTTGTGGGCACTAGTTGTTCCAGGCGGTGCCAGAAGTGGTCGAGGGCGGCGTGTTGGGTGGCGTCGGGGAGTGGGTGTCCGTGGTGGGTGAGGGTTTTGAGGGTGTCGGCGAGTTCGTTGTAGGTGTGTTCGATGATGTCGGGGGTGTAGTTCGCGGCGTGGATGCGGGGCAGCCAGAGGTGTTCGATGCCGTGGGTGTAGCGGGCGAGGATCAGGGTGTCCTCCTGGTGCGGGGTGAGGGGTTCGAGTGTCTCCATGCGGTTCCAGAAGTGTTGGCGGACGGCGGCGAGGGTGGCGGGGTCGGGTGGGGTGTGGCTGTGGCTGTGGGCGGTGATGGTGCTCTCGAGGCCGATGGTGGCGGTGGCGATGCTGTCGGGGGTGAAGTCGGCGGGGAGCCAGAAGTCGATGGTGTTGGCGAGGTCGGCGGGGAAGCGGGTGTTGTCGGGGTTGGCCTGGAGGGTGCCGTGGTGGGCGGCGTGGGGGTGGGGTGGGTAGCGCAGGGGGTGGTTGAGGTAGATGGCGAGGGCTTGGATGTGGGCTTCGAACGCGGCGTAGTGCTGGGGGTCGTCGGGGGGTGTGGCGGTGAGGTGGAGGGGGCGTTGTGCGGTGGCGGGGTCGAGTCGGCGCAGGTGGGTCTTCTTGATCCAGTCGGCCGCCGCGAGGTCGGTGAT
>NZ_JBSFXE010000104.1:0-3199 GCF_053595195.1 Kitasatospora sp. NPDC002522 | reverse complement strand
TGGCGGATCTGCTGATCGCTGGTTACGACGGTGGGAAGTTGGACGGGAAGGGCGGGATCGATTTCCTGTCGTGCCGGTTCGGTGGGGGTGATGCGGGTTCGGTGCGGTTCGCGTTGGAGGCGTTGTGGGTGCATCAGGCGGCTCATCCGCGTCCGTTGGTGCCGGTGGGTGTCGAGGGTCGGGCGCCGGTGGGTGATGTGTGGGTGGTGCCGACCGTGGGCGGTGGGCGTGAGGTGGTGGTTGCGGAGCAGGTGGGGCTGCGGGCCGATGGCAAGCCGGTGGTCGTGGTGGGTGGGGACTCGAAGTGGCGCAGGTTCACGGACAGTGGCGACTCGCGGCACACGGCGGTGCAGGAGGATGTCGCCGGCTACCGGTTGACGGCCGACGGGACCATCGAGGGTGATCTGCCGGAGGGCTTCGAGTCCGCCGACACCGCGGCCGGGTTGACCCCGTTGGAGGGGGCGGCGAAGTTCGGCGACCCGGTGCCGTTCAGTCCGGGGACGGGCCATCAGGGTCGCGACCAGTTCGCGGTGCCGGGGTCGGAGGTGCGGACCGTCGACGGCACCGAGGGTGCGATCGCGCACACCGGCTGGTCGGCGGCCGTGCCCGGTGACCGTTCCCTCCTGGGCGAGGAGCACCTTCCCACGGGGGAAGGCGCCGAAGCCTTCGTCTGGGTTCCGTACGGTGTCGGGGCGCAGGTGGACGAGGTCTTCTACAACGGTCTGACGCCGCAGCTGCGGCCGACCTACGCCGACCCCAAGCGCGGGTACGTCCCGCTCCACGAGGTGCTGTCCGCTCCGGGCGGAGTGGAGCGAGCCAAGTCGATGTGGGTGGTGGGGACGCTGGACGAGGACTACCGTCCGGCCGGCAAGGGAGGCTGGACGCGGTTCCGCGTGCTCGCCAAGGACGGGGTGACGATCGCCGCCGCTCAGCAGGACGGACTGGCCTACGGTGCGAACACGGTGGCGTTCTTCGGCGGCGTGCGGCCCGAGCTGGTGATCGGCGCAGAGGCCACCGCGCCCGGTCGGCCGGGCAAGCTGCAACGAGCGATAGACAACATGGACCACGACCCCGACGTCCGACCAGGTGGACCTGCCGAGGCGACCGGCGGGCCCGCGGACGGCGGTCCTCACGTCGGTCAACCGTCCGTCGGGCCACTGGAACTGCGGAGCCCCGAGGTCTACGAACAACTGACCGAGGAGATCTTCGAACGTGCCGAGGACCGGCACCCGCTGCCGTACGACTTCGTCCGTCCGCCCGGTGCGCCGCGCCTTCCCGCCCGGTTCGGGCTGGAGGTCGAGTTCAACCACCAGGGAACGGACGGAGAGATCGACCAGGTCCGGCAGGATCTGGCCGCCCGGCTGCACGCGCAGGGCCTGAGCGTGGCGGGCGTGCACGCGCCCCACACCGGCCGGACCGAGGGGTACGGCTCGGATCTGTCCAGCGGGCGGGTCGAGTTGGACGGGTCGGTGGCAGGGGAGTACGTGAGCGCCAAGCTGGATCCGGAGCGTCCGGAGACCTGGCAGGCGGTCGTTGACGTCATGCGGGCGATCCGGGAGGCGGGCGGGTACCCGGGTGACGCGGGCGCGCACATCCACTTCTCGCTGGACTACCACGACCGCCCGGAGTTGACGGTCCCTCGGCTGACGACCCTGGTGAACCTGGTCAAGTCCTTCGAGGACGTGCTGTACCAGCTCGGCCAGAACCCGCACAGCCCGCAGCACCGCGGAACCGAGTACGCCGCACCGCTCGACGTGGTGCCGAGTCTCGGCTACACCCGGCGCGCCCACGGCCTGCCGGAGAGCGGACCGTCCGGGCGCGAGCTGGGGCCCTTCCTCCGTGAGCTCAGCGAGAGCCGCGAAGTCGCGGTCAACTTCTCGCACGTGCACGGCGAGGACGACGACCACCTCGAGGTCCGGCTCGCCGACGGGAACCTCGACCCCGCGGTCACTCAGGCGCTGGTCGAACTGTGGGGTGCCATCATCGTGTACGCCAAGCACCACCCCGGCGAGCACTTCGGCGCCCACGTGGAACTCCCGCTCGGCACGGCGGCCGCTCAGCACCGGCCGGAGGCGGACGTTCGGGAGTTGCCCGAGGGCATGCGGCTGACCAGGCACCGCTTCGAGGACAGCGCCCACTTCGCCCGGTTGGTGGACCTGGTCTTCACCGACCCGGCGGCGAAGAAGCGAGCACTGACGCTGTGGCTCCTGACCCAGCCCCAACACAACGTCGCGGAGGCGGACGAGGAACCGCCGCCGGTCGACTGGGAGGAGGGCTGGCTGCCCGTCAACTCCACCCTCACCATGCCGCCGTCGGACTGGACCTCGCTCCTGGAAGATCATTGAGTCGTCGGGTGCCACTCCGACGACAGCGACACTGAAGACGACAAGCACGGCAACGACAGACGCCTAACCGCAGGGAGTGCACGATGACCGACAACGAGACCCGAGCGATCGTGGTACCGGTACCGCCGGGCGAGGACCCGAAGCCGCCGGTGCGCCCGGACGGCAGCGCCTACCGCTTCGAGCTCGCCGTCGAGGGCGGCACCCGGCGCGCCTACGCCGATGAACTGGGTCCGCTGGTCGAGGTGGTGATCCCGGGCTACCTCGACCAGGTGGGCGAGGACCAGCGGCTGGCTGCCCGCGAACGGGACGCCGGCCGGGTTCGGATGCTGCTCCAGGCGCAACTGCTCGCGCACTTCGGCCCGGCAGGCTGCACCCGCCACCAGCTCGCCGTGCTGAACGGCGCGGCGCAGCTCGCGCAGGACGAGCTGCGGGGCTGGCACGCGCCGGTGCCCCTGGTCCTGGTGACCAGCGGCTACGTCGAGGCCGGCGGGCAGCCGCCGCACGCCGAAGAAGGCGGCGTGATCCTCTGGATCGACCCCAGTAGCGAGGAGGCGTACCTGGACTCCCTCTCCGCGCTCCACGTGATCATGCTCGCCGAATTCACCGATTGACGATTCATCACCATCCGCGGTGAGCCGGGGGGGTGAGGACAGCCGTTCTCTGTTACGGGAGCGGTGGATGTCTACCGCGGATGGTGTTGAATTCGAATAGGTGGTTGTTGTCGTGTCGATCAATCCTTCGCCTGAGATCGCGGGCTTTTTCTCGTTCGTGACGGGGATGCCGTGGCCGGAGGCGGATGAGGATCTGATGCGGTCGGTGGCGGACGACTACTACGCGGTGGCGGACGACCTGAG
>NZ_JBSFXE010000103.1:0-3323 GCF_053595195.1 Kitasatospora sp. NPDC002522 | reverse complement strand
GGTGCCGCCGGCTTCGGGGGTGTAGGGCACCTGGGGTATGCCGGTGCGGGGGTCGGGGTGGACGTCGAGGGTGGGGGATGCGGGGGCGGGTGTGGTGGTGGGGTCGGGGATGGCGGTGAGGTCGGCGAGTACCGCGGTCCAGTCGGTGTCGCGGAGGGAGGCGAGCCAGTACCTTCCGGGGCTGCTGGGAGGGGGCGTGCTGGTGGGGGGTTGGCCGGCCGGGTCGGTGGTGGGTGAAGGGTCGTCGGGGATGGGGATCGGGTCGGCGGTGGCGCTGGAGTCCTGGTGGTCGGTGTAGAGGGCGTCCAGGAACTGCCTGGGGTTTTCCTCGACCTTGAGGATGGAGTCGAGGAACCGCTGACCGGCTACGGGGCTGGCGGGGGTGCGGTCGGGGCTGTCGGGCCGGCCGGGGTCCGTCGCGGTGGCGTCCGGTGGGGAGCTCTCGGCCTCGGTCATCGGGGTGTCGGTGGGCGTGGTGGGGCGCGGGGGTGTGCTGGTGGGGGGTTGGACGGTCGGGGCGGTGGGAGTAGCGGGTGACGGGTCGTCAGGGAGGAGGAACGGGTCCGCGGCGGTGCTCGAGTCCTGCTGGCGGGAGTAGAGGGATTCCAGGAACCGCTGGGGGTCGTGCAGCTCTTCCTCGCCCTCGAAGAGGGAGTCAAGGAACCTCGCGTCGACCTCGGGGCTGGCGGGCTGGTCCGGCCGGCCGGGGTCCGCCGCGGTGGCCTCCGGCCGCGGGCCATCCTCGCCGTGCGCCCCGCCAGGGAGATGCGGGTCGTCGTACATCAGGAACTCGTCGAAGTTGACTTCCTCCTCGTGGTCGGATTCGAGGGCACCGGCCTGCGGCATCAACTCGTCACGGAGGCCGGTGCCCTCCGCAGCGAGGGATGGGGTGGTCTCACGGGGTGGAGGCGTGGGCCGGCCGGGGTCCGTCGCGGTGGCGCCCGGCTGCGGACCATCCTCGCCGTGCGCCCCGCCAGGGAGATGCGGGTCGTCGTCCATCAGGAACTCGTCGAAGTTGACTTCCTCCTCGTGGTCGGATTCGAGGGCACCGGCCTGCGGCATCAACTCGTCACTGGAACCGGTGCCGTCCGGGGCTCCGAGTGGAGTGTGGGGGGAGGGCTGGTCGGCCTGGGCCGGTGTTCCCTCGGAGGGCCGGTCTCCATCGGCGCCGGGCACAGGGTCCGCGGCCCTGCGGTGGGCGTGTTCCTCCATCGCGATGCGGTACTTGTACTCGGCAGTCGGCTCGTCGAAAGGTGTCACGTCGCCCTCGGGTGTGAAGCCGTCGCCTTCGGTGCGGGACCACTCCACGACCCGGTGGCCGTCCTCGCCGGCCAACCGCGGGTACCAGCCGGGGAAGGGCTCGCCCACCGGGTGATCGGCCGGTGCCGCCGGCACACCCATCGTCATGCCGAATACGTAGCGGCTGCCGGGCTTGAATGGCCCGTTGCTCTTGGACTTCCAACCGAGGGCGGCCTCGAACGAATCGCCGGTGGCGTTGGTGAACGTGACCATGTCGCCGGTCCGCGCGCCTTTCAGTGCCATGTATGAGAACAAGTCATGGCGCTTACCCGTCGGCAATTTGAAGTCCTTGCCGTTGACGCTGACGGCGTTCGCGTTCGCGGTGGTGTAGAAGAGTTCCGGGACGCGTTCGCGGAAGTCCTGCGGGCCGGTCGGGGCCGGCAGGTCGGTGAACGGCCGCTCGGCCTTCTCCGCCGCAGTCCGGAACTTGTACACCTCGAACGGCTCGTCGTACGGCATTACACCGCCCTCGGGCGTGAAACCGTCGCCTTCCGTACGGGACCACTCCACGACCCGGCGGCCCGGGTCGCCGACCACCCGCGCGTACCAGCCGGGAAACTCCTCACCCACCGGGTGATCGGCCGGCACCCCCGGCACACTCATCTTCAAGCCGAACACTGCCTTGGGTTTGCCGACCGGGCAGAGCTGCTGCGTCGTGGGCTCGTCGAGGGATTTCTCGAACCGCTCGCCGACGGCGTTGGTGAACCTGACCTTGCTGCCGACCAGCTCGCCCTTCAGCGCCTGGTACGTGAACCGGGCACGCTCGGCCTCCGAGCTCGGCAGCACGAACTTCCTGCCGTTGACGTTGACCCCGTCCATGGCCGCGACCACGTGGAAGGACTTCGGGACGCGCCCGAGGAAGGCGACCGCGGTCGTCCCGTCCGTACGCCCGCCCCCGACCGCCGGAGCCGCGCGCTCGGCGACGGGCACGGGGTCTGCGGCCCTGCGGCGGGCGTGTTCCTCCATCGCGATGCGGAACTTGTACTCGGCGGTCGGCTCGTCGAACGGCGTCACGTCGCCCTCTGGTGTGAAACCGTCGCCTTCCGTGCGGGACCACTCCACGACCCGGCGGCCCGGGTCGCCGACCACCCGCGGATACCAGCCGGGGAAGGCCTCGCCGACCGGGTGATCGGCCGGCACCCCCGGCACACTCACCGCCACGTTGGCGATCTTTTGGCTTCCGGGCTGGAGGGGCCCCGTGGTCTCGATCCTGTGCCCGAGGGTGGTCTCGAACCAATTGCCGGCGGTGTTGGTGAGCGTGACCTTCTTGTCAGTGCGCTTGCCCCGCAGTGCATTGTTCGCGAACAGTTTACGGCGCTCACCGTTCGGCAGTTTGAAGTTCTTGCCGTTGACGCTGACGCTGGTCGCGTTGGCGGTGGCGTAGAAGAGTTCCGGGATGCGTTCGCGGAAGTTCTGCGGGCCGGTCGGGGCCGGCGGGTCGGTGAACGGCCGCTTGGCCTTCTCCGTCGCGATCCGGAACTTGTATACGGCGGTCGGCTCGTCGTACGGCGTCCCGTCGCCCTCGGGTGTGAAGCCGTCGCCTTCCGTGCGGGACCACTCCACGACCCGGTGGCCGTCCGCGCCGGCCAACCGCGCGTACCAGCCGGGAAACTCCTCACCCACCGGGTGATCCGCCGGCGCCCCCGGCACACTCATCTTCACGCCGAACACCGTGGTGTTTTCGCCGGCCGGCCAGACCTGCTGCGTCGCGGACACCTCGAGGGGTCCCTCGAACCACTCGCCGACGGCGTTGGTGAACCTGACCTTGCTGCCGATGATCTCGCCCTTCAGCGGCTGGTGCGCGAACCGGGCAAGCTCGGCCTTCGATGTCGGCAGCGCGAATGACCTGCCGTTGATGGTGACCGTGTCCTTTGACGCGGCCACGTGGAAGGCCTTCGGGAGGCGTCCGAGGAAGGCGACCGCGGTGGTCCCGTCCGTGCGTCTGCCCCCGACGACCGGACCCGCGGACAGGAGCGCCGGCACCGGGTCCTGGCCCGGGTGCCCACGGTCGTCGTCGATGTCCA
>NZ_JBSFXE010000102.1:0-3323 GCF_053595195.1 Kitasatospora sp. NPDC002522 | reverse complement strand
CGATGTGCTGTGGGCGATGCTGCGTGACAAGAGGCTGTTCACCTCCGCCCCGTCGGTCACGCAGACGGCTTGACACGATCATTGAGATTCCTTCCTCCTACCCGCCTGAGCTGCGCCGTCGTGCGGTGCGCATGGTCGCCGAGGTCCTCGGTGACTACCCGAACGAGTCGGCCGCGCTGCGGGCCGTCGCTGAGAAGCTGGGCATCGGTTCGGCCGAGACGCTGCGCAATTGGGTGCGCCGGGACCAGGTCGACTCCGGGCAGCGCCCGGGCACGACCACGGAGGAGTCCGCACAGATCAAGGCGATGAAGAAGGAGATCGCCGAGCTGAAGCGGGCGAACGAGATCCTCAAGGCCGCGGCGAGTTTCTTCGCGGCCGAGCTCGACCGGCCACACCAGCGCTCGTAGCGTTCATCGACGAGCACCGGGGCCGCTTCGGCGGCGTCGAGCCGATCTGCCACGTGCTGACCGAGCACGGCTGCAGCATCGCCCCTTCCACCTACTAAGCCTTCAACACCCTTCCGCCTTCAGCGCGTTCAGTGCGCGACGCAGAACTGAAGACGCTGATCAAGCATGCCTTCGAGGCCAACTTCCGCGTCTACGGCGCCCGCAAGATCTGGCACGAGCTGAACCGCCGGGGTCACACCGTGGCCCGCTGCACCGTCGAGCGCCTGATGCGTGAACTCGGCATCACCGGCGCGGTCCGCGGCAAGCACGTGATCACCACTCTTCCCGGCGGGCAGGTCGACCGCGCCCCCGACCTGGTCGAGCGCGACTTCGTCGCCGGCGCCCCGAACCGCTGCTGGGCCGCGGACTTCACCTACGTCAGGACCTGGGCCGGGATCGTGTACGTCGCCTTCGTCGTGGACACTTTCTCCCGCCGGATCGTCGGCTGGTCCGCGGCCACCGTCAAGCAGACGGTGTTCGTCCTGGACGCGCTGGAGATGGCGATCTGGCAGCGCGACCGCGACCAGAACCCTGTCGTGCCAGGCGAGTTGGTCCACCACAGCGACGCGGGCAGTCAGTACACGTCGTTCCGCCTGGCCGAGCACCTCGAAGCAGTGGGCATCGCGGCGTCCATCGGCTCGGTCGACGATGCCTACGACAACGCCCTCATGGAGAGCACGATCGGGCTGTTCAAGACCGAGCTGATCAAGCCCCGGCGCCCATGGCGGACCCTCTCGCAGGTCGAGCTCGCCACGGCCGAGTGGGTCGACTGGTACAACCACCGCCGACTCCACG
Organism: Kitasatospora sp. NPDC002522; assembly: GCF_053595195.1. Classification (NCBI taxonomy): domain Bacteria; kingdom Bacillati; phylum Actinomycetota; class Actinomycetes; order Kitasatosporales; family Streptomycetaceae; genus Kitasatospora; species Kitasatospora sp. NPDC002522. The sequence continues at coordinate 2,082 of NZ_JBSFXE010000102.1, read as the reverse complement.
GTGAGATAGGCCACGTCCCGCCCGTCGAGTACGAGACCAACTACTACCTGGCAACCGCAAAACCACTGGCCAAAGCCATCATCTGAGCTCTCTACCGAACCCGGGGCGGTTCAGTTAGACCGCCGCCAGGCTCGGCCTGGCCGGTCCAGGGTAGGCGCAGCCCATCGTGTCAGTGACGCTGGAGGCGCCCTTGACGGGGCGCCGTAGTTTGCGAGTGGAGCTGCTTGGTTTGCGACCTTGTCCCCGCACGGTGCTCCGCACTGCCAAGGCCTGGGAGCCTGCCGATCAGCACATGGTTGAATCAGCGGATGAGTGAGCCCTTTGTCGACCTGGGCGTCGTTACAGCACCGTCCGGCGTGCTGGTCCTGGGGATGGCCGGCTGGATCGACCAATGGTCCGAGCACGGCGCCCCGCTGTCCGAGCGGGCACTGGCCGCCGGGCAGCGCGGCGGCGGCCACCTCCACGAGCCTGCGGACGGCCCGAGCGAGGAGTGGTTCTGTGAGGCGGTCGCAGTGCCGGCCGCGCCTGATCGGCCGCTGAACGTCCGCGCACAGACGTGGAATTCGTACGACGGGCCGGTCATCACGGTCCTGGAAGTCGACCTCGGCCTGCCCTGGCCGGGCGATCCCGGCGGAGAGCCCATCCTCCTCGGCGACCTGCCGGTCGACCGGTGCGGCATGGTCCTCGGGGACGCCCGCGCCCTCGACTCGTTCGTCGGGCTGTCCGGCGAGTCGATCGACGGGCTCGCCGACGTCACCTACTGGGGGAAGTACGAAGACGACGCCCACGCCCGTTTCGGCGGCGACCCGATGTCGCAGGTCGACGGGCGCGGCGGTCCCTACGGACACCTCGATCTTCCCCTCCATGAGGCTCAGGAGCTCGCCGACCGGATCCGGGACTGGCTGTCGAACGGGCCCCGCATCGGCCTGCTGGTCTCCGCGGACGCCCACACCCACTTCCACCTGCTCGACCGGGCCGGCGAGAGCCACCCCCTGCTGGCGGGGCAGATCGAGCTCGACGGATCCCGGATCATTCAGCTGGGCTGGGATCCCGGCGACCACTCCATGCGCCACCGCGGCGAACGCGCCTACGGGCAGGTCTACGCCGTCACCCTGGAACGGGCCGACGCCACCACCCTGCTGCGCTGGACCATCCCCGCGGAAACCGACGGCCCCGAATAGGAAGCCATGCCGGAGGACGGGCGGCCCCGCGGCCCTCGCTCACCGATTTCTCGCCACTTGCTTCGAGGTTCAACGAGCTGGGGAATCGTGAGCGGGGGTGGGGAATTCCGAGGCTCTGGCCGCGATTGCGTGAATGATCTTCCCGCCCCCGCCCCCGCCCCCGCCCCCGACCCCGTGGTCGGCCAGAGCCGCCTGGTTGGACGGGATGACTGGTGAGCGTGATCTGCGGCTGGGAAAAGGGCGGCGAAACGGTCTCCTGGGCACCTATTATCGGCTCCGTGATGTCGCGAAGGTCAGATGCCGCGTAAGTCCCCGCGCCTGGTGCGCGCCAGCCTCACTGATCGCCAAGGGCATGACTCGGTCAGCACGCTGCTGACCACTGCGTGCCCTGGGCCACCCATGTGCAGCGCTGTACACACGTACCTCTATGTCGATGGCCTTGACTTGATCGCGCGCAGTTACAACGGTGCAAGCGGTGATCATCCGAACCGGCTGCTCAGGCCCGGAGGCCCCCTCTATCCGACTGATCAAGCCCGGACTGTGGATGTTGTGACCCAAGAGCTGGGCTCCAACACCGCCTCCGAGGTCTGTATCCGGATCCGGCTCCGAGGTCAGACGGTGGTCTGGGACGATCTGATGTACCCAGGTGCTGACGACCGGGTCATCGAAGAAGTTCGATTTGACCTGACCCAGTACCTAACTGCGATCGAACATGGCTACTCGCGATGGGGCCGTGGCGCGTGATGCGTACCAGCGGAAACACCAGCGGCTTTCATTTAGAGGGCGTTTCGTCCCGTTGTTTTGTTCGGAGATGAATGGCTTGGTCATGGTTCATGTGCCGCGCCATGTCGGGGTGGTTTCGTTGGTGAGTCGGCGGGTCATGAGGTTGATCATCGCGAGG
>NZ_JBSFXE010000101.1:0-3510 GCF_053595195.1 Kitasatospora sp. NPDC002522 | reverse complement strand
GTGCCGTCGGCGTTCGTGGTGCTGGAGGCGCTGCCGTTGACCGCGAGCGGCAAGCTGGACCGGCGGGCGCTGCCGGCGCCGGTGGTCGCCGCGGGCGGTGGGCGCGAGCCCCGGACGGCGGAGGAGCGGACGCTGGCGGGGATCTTCCGCGAGCTGCTGGGCGTCGAGGCGGTGAGCATCGACGACAGCTTCTTCGACCTGGGCGGCCACTCGCTGCTGGCGACCCGGCTGCTGTCCCGCATCCGGGTGGTCACGGACGCCGAACTCGGCATCCGCACGGTCTTCGAGAACCCCACCATCGCCCAACTCGCCCGCACCCTGGAGCACTCGACCGCCGCACGGGCCCGCCTCACCCCCGCCGTCCGGCCCGAGCGGGTGCCGCTGTCGTACGCGCAGCAGCGCCTGTGGTTCCTCGACCAGCTGGACACCGGCAGCGGAATGTACAACATCCCCCTCGCCGTCCGGCTGCGCGGCGAGCTCGACCAGGCCCGCCTCCGGCAGGCGCTGGACGGCGTGCTCTCCCGGCACGAGGCGCTGCGCACGCTGTTCCCGTCCGTCGACGGCCACCCGCACCAGGTGGTCACGCCCGCCGCCGCGCTGCCGTTCACGGTCGTCGCGGTGGAGGAGGCCGGGCTGGACGCGGCGCTGGCCCGGGAGTCCGCCCACAGCTTCGACCTGGCCGCCGAACTCCCCGTCCGGGCCACGCTGTTCGAGCTCGCTCCGGACGACCACGTGCTGCTGCTGGTGCTGCACCACATCGCGGGCGACGGCTGGTCGCTGGCGCCGCTGCTGCGCGACCTGGAGGCCGGGTACCTCGGCCGCGAGCTGCCCGAACTGCCGGTCCAGTACGCGGACTACGCCCTGTGGCAGCGGGACGTGCTCGGCTCCGAGGGCGACCCGGACAGTGTGATCTCCCGTCAACTCGCCTACTGGGCCGAGACCCTGGCCGGCCTGCCGGACGTCCTGGAGCTGCCCACCGACCACCCCCGGCCGGCCGTGGCCAGCAACCGGGGCGAGCGGCTGGAGTGGCAGCTGGACGCCGCCACCCACCGCGCCCTCGCGGACCTCGCCCGGGACAGCGGCGCCAGCCTCTTCATGGTGCTCCAGGCCGCGGTGGCGACCCTGTTCACCCGGCTGGGTGCGGGGACGGACATTCCGCTGGGCACCGGTATCGCGGGGCGTACGGACGAGGCGTTGGACGAGCTGGTCGGGTTCTTCGTGAACACGCTGGTGCTGCGCACGGACACCTCGGGCAATCCGACCTTCCGTGAGCTGCTCGCCCGCGTGCGCGAGCACGACCTGTCGGCGTACGCGCACCAGGACGTGCCGTTCGAGCGGCTGGTGGAGGTGCTCAACCCGGAGCGCTCGCTGGCCCGGCACCCGCTCTTCCAGACCCTGATCACCCTGCAGAACACTCCCGACCCGGACCTCGACCTGCCCGGGATCACCCCGTCCGCCGTCGACGTGGCGGGCTACCAGGCCAAGTTCGACCTGCTGCTCGACCTCCGCGAGACCTTCGACGCCGCGGGCCGACCGGCCGGCATCGACGTCACCGCCGAGTACGCACTGGACCTGTTCGACGCCGCGGGCATCGGGGTGCTGTGCAAGCGCCTCGCCCGGGTGCTCGGCCAGGTCGGCGCGGACCCGGAGCAGCGGATCGGGGCGATCCACCTGCTCGCCGCGGACGAGGTGGTGCAGCAGCTCGGCCACTGGGGCCTCGGCGAACGCGGCCAGGAGACCGTGGTCGGCCTGCCGCAGGCCTTCGCCCGGCAGGTCGAGCGGACCCCCGAGGCCGTGGCCGTGGTGAGTGGCGAAGTCCGGCTCAGCTACGCGGAGTTGGACGCGCTGTCGAACCGTTGGGCGCATGCGCTGCGGGAGCGGGGCGTGGGTGCGGGGACGCCGGTGGCGCTGCTGCTGGACCGTTCGCTGGAGCTGGTGGTGGCGGAGCTGGCGGTGGTGAAGGCGGGCGGGTTCTACGTGCCGCTGCACGACGCCTACCCGGCCGACCGGCTGACGCTGATCGTCCAGGACGTGCAGGCCCCGCTGCTGCTCACTGACCGCACCGAGCTCCCCGAGGGGCTGACCGAGGGTGGTACCCGGCCGCTCCAGCTCGAGGAACTCGCCGCGCAGGCCGAGCAGTTCGCGGACCCGGCCGCGATCGAGGCCGCGACCGTCCCGGCCGGGCAGCTGGCGTACGTGATGTACACCTCCGGTACGACGGGTCGGCCGAAGGGTGTGATGGTCAGTCACGGGAACGTGGCGGAGCTGGCCTTCGACTCGCGGTTCGGCAGCGGTGCGCACGACTGCGTGCTGATGCACTCCTCGCACGCCTTCGACGCGTCGACGTACGAGCTGTGGGCGCCGCTGCTGCGCGGCGGAAAGGTGGTCGTGGCACCCGGCGGGCACCTCGGCCCGGAGGAGCTGCGGTCGGCGATCGCCCGCCACGGGGTGACGGCGATCTTCGTGACCACGGCGCTGTTCAACGCGATCGCGGTCGAGGAGCCGCAGGCCTTCGACGGGCTGCGGGAGATCCTGTTCGGCGGTGAGAAGGTCACCGTCGAGGCGGTGGAGAACGCGCAGCGGACCTGCCCGGACGTGCGGATCACCCACGTGTACGGCCCGACCGAGACCACCACCTTCGCCACCGCCTGGCCGGTGGCCGCGGGCCGCGCACCGGGCTCGGCCGTCCCGATCGGCGCGCCGATGGCGGGGACCCGGGCGTACGTCCTCGACGACTACCTCCAGCCGCTCCCGGCCGGGGCGGTCGGCGAGCTGTACCTGGCCGGCAGCGGTGTGGCGCACGGCTACCACGGGCGTCCGGAGCTGACGGCCGAGCGGTTCGTGGCGGACCCGTTCGGCGGTCCGGGCGACCGGATGTACCGCACGGGCGACCTGGTGCGGTGGATCGAGGACGGTCAGGTCGACTACGTGGGCCGGGCGGACGACCAGGTGAAGATCCGCGGTTTCCGGATCGAGCCCGCGGAGATCGAGGCGGCCCTGGCCGCGCACCCGTCCGTCACCCACGCGGTGGTGATCGTCCGTGAGGACCGGCCGGGTGACAAGCAGTTGGCCGCGTACCTGGTCGGTGCGGACGTCGAGGTCGCGGAGGTCCGGGAGTTCGCTGCCGGTCGGCTGCCCGCCTACATGGTGCCGAACGGCTTCGTCGTGCTCGACGCGCTGCCGCTGACGGTCAACGGCAAGCTCGACAAGCGCGCGCTGCCCGCGCCGGTGGTCGAGACGGGCGGCGGCGCTCCCGCCGTCGCGCCGCGGTCGCTGCGCGAGGAGATCCTCTGCCGGGTGTTCGGCGAGGTCCTCGCGGTGGCCGAGGTGGGTATCGACGACGGGTTCTTCGACCTGGGTGGTGACAGTATCGCGTCGATCCAGGTGGTGAGTCGGGCTCGTAAGGCCGGGTTGTTGCTGACGGCGCGGGACATCTTCGAGCGCAAGACGGTGCGTGAGCTGGCGGTGGTGGCGACGCAGGCGACGGCGGAGGTGGTGCCGGGCCTGGAG
>NZ_JBSFXE010000100.1:0-3518 GCF_053595195.1 Kitasatospora sp. NPDC002522 | reverse complement strand
CGGTCTCGCCGACGTGTCGGTGCCGACCGGTGCAGACCATATTCCGCGTGGTCTTGACGGTGTGTCGGCGGTCTCCGGGGACGGCCAGGTGCCGCGCGGTCTCGCCGGCGTGTCGGTGTCGACCGGTGCCGACCACACTCCGCGTGGTCTTGACGGTGTGTCGGCGGTCTCCGGGGACGGTGCCGGGCCGTTGGAGCGCGGCGGCGTGTCGCAGCCGGGTGCGGAGGGGGTGACGGTGGTCCAGTCGGCTGCCGGGCTCCCGGATGGTCTGGGGGTGCTGCCCGGCGGCAGGGTCCTGGGCGTCGATGCGACGGCTCGTGAGCTGTCGTCGGTGGTGGACCGGATGCGGGTGCTCGGCCTGGTCGACGACGGCGTCGCGAATGTCCTGCGGCGGTCGCTGACCCGTCCGGCGGATGCGGCCGACTTCACGCTGGCCTGGCGGGCCGCGGTCCCCGCCGCCACCGCGCGGGAGATCGCCCGCCGCTACCGGCAGGCACTGGACTCCCCGGTCACCCGGGACATGGCCGCCCGGATGGGCCTCGAGGTGAGCGCCTCGGTCGGACCCGGCGGCGCCAACCACCCCGACGACGTGGCGAAGGTGCGGCGCTTCCTGACCGACGAAGGCTTCGAGACCCCCCGCACAACGGGACTCGACCCCGCCACCGCCCTCCTCGCCGCCTACCTGAAGGACGGCGCACACAACCCGCGCCTCACCCCCGCTGACGCCGCCGCCATCCGCGACACCCTCGTCACGATCTCCGACCAGCGCTCGGCGGTCCTCGACGCGACCGAGGTCCGGGAGGCACACGACACCATCGAACGCATCGGCGCAGCATTCACCGACGCCGACGACGGGCAGCCGGTCCCGGAAGACCGGCCCCGGGAGGACCGGCAGGACCGGGAGGACCGGGAGGTGATCGAGCGCATCGGCGGGCTGTTCGAGGACGCCGGCGACGGGCAGCCGCTCCCGGACGCCCCGCCGCTGGTCGACGGCCCGCAGTATCCCGCCACGCGGGAGGTGGCCGGGCTTCGGCAGCCGCATGTCCTCGTCGCGGAGCGTCAGCTGCCGCCCACGTCCGCCGACGTGACGCCGCCGCACCCGCCCAGCCACCCCACCCCCGCCACACCGCCCGTCATGACACCGGTCGGACTCTCCTTCGCGAAGGGCTCGACCACCCTCGCCCCCAGCGTCAAGATCCGGATCATCGAGACCGCCAGAGACCTCGCCGCCACCCTCGACGCCCGCCACCGCCAGGGCCTGCAACCGCCCGTCGTCACCGTGACCGGCAGCGGCGAGGGCCGCCTCACCGCCGCAGCGACCGGCCGCGCCCGCGCCACCGCCGTCGCCGACGAACTCCACCGCCGCCTCACCGAGGAACTCGACCGCCTCGACAGCCCCGCCCACGCCACCATCCGCACCCGCACGACCGGAAGCACCGAAGCCCCCGCCGCACTCTTCCCCGGCTGGAGCGCCGACGCCCGCCGCCAGACCGCCGTCATCTCACTCGACCACACCCCCGTCGCCGACCACCTCAACCTCCTCGAGACCCGCACCGGCGTCCTGATCGGCGACCCCCGCCCCTACTCCACCGCCACCAACCAACGCCACCAGCACGCCCTCGACCACCTCCCACACCGCGACGACACCTACGTGGTAGCGATGCACATCGGCGACACCGGCGCCCCGATCAGCCCGGAGCAGCTCGCCGACGTGCTCCGCGCGGCCTACGACAGCGGGAAGCTGGACGGCAAAACGCGGATCGACTTCCTGTCCTGCCGCCTCGGCGCACTGACGGAGCGTCACGTCCCGCAGGCGCTCAGCGCATTGTGGGCCCACCAGCAGGCGAACCCCCGCCCCGGCGTGTCCGGCCCGCTCACCGGGCGGGCGCCCGTCGGCGACGTGTGGGTCCTGCCGAAGATGGTGAACGGCGAAGCCGACTTCACCACCGACCGCGAGGTCATCGTCGCCGACCACGTCGGCATCGACACCCACGGCAAACCGGTGATCGTCCTGGGCCCCGAATCGCTCTGGCGCACCTACACCCACAGCGGCGACACCGACCACACCCCCCACACCACCCTCAGCGGCGGCCACCTCACCCCCCACGGCGACACCGACCACCACCTCCCCACCGGCTACACCAACCACCGGCCCACCCACCCCACCGACCCCACCCACACCCTCCAACCACTCGACGGTGCCAGCAAATTCGGGCCGAACCGACGTGCTCTCATGGACACCCTGGCGTCGCGTCAGGCGGAGTTCGGTGATGCCGCCGTGCCGGTGCCGGTGTCGCTTGCGCCGGTGTCGGTGTTGTTCGCCCGGGGGTCGACGGAGTTGGGGGAGGGTTCGCGGGGGGTGGTCGCGGCCACGGCGCGGCGCCTCGCGCCGGAGTTGGCGGAGCGGCACCGGCAGGGCCGGGCGTTGCCGCGGGTCATGGTGACCGGTCGGGGCGACGGTAGTGCGTTGAACGGCCCAGCGCGGGCCGCGGAGACGGTGGGAGAGTTGAGGACGCGACTGCGGGAGGAGTTGGCCGCGTTGGGTGTGGACGTGGAGCCGCCTATCGATGTGGTGCTGCCGAAGCAGGTCGAGCAGGCGTTGGTCCGTCAACTCTCCACGACGATCGCGTTGGACTACGCGGGCGTCGCCGACACCTTGCACCTCCAGCACACCGAGTCGGGTGTCCTGGTGACCGGCCCGGCCAGGGACATGCCGGGTGCCCGGGGCGAGGCCCGGTCCGCGCTGGACCGCCTGCCGCAGCGTGGTGATGTCTTCGTAGTGGGCATGCACGTGGGCCGGGACGGCACTCCGGTCGGCCCGAAGGAACTGGCGGACGTGCTGCTGGCGGCGTACGACGGCGGCAGGCTGGACGGGAGGAGCCGCATCGACTTCGTGTCGTGTCGGCTCGGTTCGGTGACGGAGCGTCACGTACCGGAGGCGATGGCCGCGTTGTGGGCGCATCAGGCGGCGAATCCACGGCCGGGGGTGGCGGGTGCGTTCATTGGGCGGGCGCCGGTGGGGGATGTGTGGGTGGTGCCGAAGGTGGTCGGCGCTGTCGGGGATTTCGGTGCGGACCGGGAGGTGGTCGTCGCGGACCACGTAGGCATCGACGCCCACGGCAGGCCGGTGGTGGTCCGGAGCGAGACCTCCGTCTGGCGCACCTTCGCAGACACCGGCGAGGCCGCCCACACCGCGCGGCACCAGGACGGCGCCGATGTCCCCGAGGGCTATCGGGTGCAGCGGTCGGCGGATTCGGGTGGTCCGGGGCGGGGGTTGGAGGCGTTGGACGGTGCGGTGCGGTTCGGTCCCGACCGTCAGCCGAAGCGGTCGGCGGGGCACGGTGCGGCCCCGCATGACAGGCCCGACCCCAAGGGCCCCTCCGGTGGGCCCGAGGTCCGCTTCCTGCAGGGCGTCCCGCAGGTGTTCCAGGTGACGGCGGGCGGGAGCGGGGTGAAGGTCAACGGGAGGATCTTCGACCTGCCGAAGAAGGGGCGTGCCCGGTTCCAGGGCGCGCTGT
>NZ_JBSFXE010000099.1:0-3735 GCF_053595195.1 Kitasatospora sp. NPDC002522 | reverse complement strand
CTCCAGGCCCGGCACCACCTCCGCCGTCGCCTGCGTCGCCACCACCGCCAGCTCACGCACCGTCTTGCGCTCGAAGATGTCCCGCGCCGTCAGCAGCAACCCGGCCTTACGAGCCCGACTCACCACCTGGATCGACGCGATACTGTCACCACCCAGGTCGAAGAACCCGTCGTCGATACCGACGCTCTCCCGGCCCAGCACACCCGCGAAGACGTCGCACAGCAAGCGCTCCCGCTCGTCGCGGGGCAGCTGCACCGGCCCGGCGTCCTGCTCGGCGGCGGCGCTCGCTTCGGGCGCCGGCAGCGCGCGCTTGTCGAGCTTGCCGTTGACCGTCAGCGGCAGCGCGTCGAGTACGACGAAGCCGTTCGGCACCATGTAGGCGGGCAGCCGACCGGCGGCGAACTCCCGGACCTCCGCGACCTCGACGTCCACGCCGACCAGGTACGCGGCCAACTGCTTGTCACCCGGCCGGTCCTCACGAACCAGCACCACGGCCTGGGTCACCGCAGGGTGGGCCGTCAGGGCGGCCTCGATCTCGGCGGGCTCGATGCGGAAACCGCGGATCTTCACCTGGTCGTCGCTGCGGCCTACGTAGTCGACCTGGCCGTCCTCGGACCAGCGCACCAGGTCGCCGGTCCGGTACATCCGGTCGCCGGGGACACCGTAGGGGTCCGCCACGAACCGCTCGGCCGTCAGCTCCGGGCGGCCGTGGTAGCCGTTCGCGACGCCGGTGCCCGCGATGTAGAGCTCGCCGACGCCGCCCGCGGGCAGCGGCTGCAGGAAGCCGTCCAGCACGTAGGCCCGGGTGCCGGCCATCGGGGCGCCGATCGGCATCGACGCGCCGTTCGGCCGGTCCGCCGGGACGGGCCAGACGGTGGCGAAGGTGGTGGTCTCGGTCGGGCCGTACACGTGCGTGAACTGCACCTCCGGGCAGTGGCGGACGGCGTTCTCCACCGCCTCGACGGTGACCTTCTCACCGCCGAACATCACCTCCCGCATGCCGGTGAAGGCCTGCGGCTCCTCCATGGCGATCGCGTTGAACAGCGCGGTCGTCACGAATGCCCCGGTCACCCCGCGCAGCGCGATCGCCGAGCGCAGCTCGTCCGGGCCGAGGTGCCCGCCGGGTGCCACGACCACCTTGCCGCCGCGCAGCAGCGGCGCCCACAGCTCGTAGGTCGACGCGTCGAAGGCGTGCGAGGAGTGCATCAGCACGCAGTCGTGCGCACCGCTGCCGAACCGCGGATCGAAGGCCAGCTCCGCCACGTTCCCGTGACTGACCATCACACCCTTCGGCCGACCCGTCGTACCGGAGGTGTACATCACGTACGCCAGCTGGTCCGCGGTGTACGCGGACCCGTCGAGCGCACCGGCCGGGTAGTCGGTGATCCGGCCGCTGATCGCCGCGGTGGACAGCACCGTCCGCACCGCCTCCGCGACCCCGTCCGGGATCTCGGTGCGGTCGGTGAGCAGCAGCGGGGCCTGCACGTCCCGGACGATCAGTGCCAGGCGGTCGGCCGGGTAGGCGTCGTGCAGCGGCACGTAGAACCCGCCCGCCTTCACCACCGCCAGCTCGGCCACGACGAGCTCCAGCGAACGGTCCAGCAGCAGCGCCACCGGCGTCCCCGCACCCACGCCCCGCTCCCGCAGCGCATGCGCCCAACGGTTCGACAGCGCGTCCAACTCCGCGTAGGTCAGGCGCTGTTCGCTGCCGATGACCGCGACGGCGTCCGGGGTCAGCTCGACCTGCCGGGCGAACGCGGCGGGCAGCGCGGGCACCGCGGTCCGGCCGGGCGCGCCCTGTCCCCAGTCGGCGAGTTGCCGGGCCAGCTCCGGCTCGGCCAGCACCGGGATCGCGCCGAGCCGCAGCTCCGGTTCGGCGGTGACGCTCGCCAGCAGCCGGGTCAGCCGCTCGCCGAGCAGCTGCACGCTCGCCGCGTCGAACAGGTCCAGCGCGAACTCGACCGAACCCTCGATGCCCGTCGGCACACCGTCCGCGCCGAAGGTCTCGCGGAGGTCGAGCAGCAGGTCGAACTTGGCCTGGTAGCCCGCCACGTCGACGGCGGACGGGGTGATCCCGGGCAGGTCGAGGTCCGGGTCGGGAGTGTTCTGCAGGGTGATCAGGGTCTGGAACAGCGGGTGCCTGGCCAGCGAGCGCTCCGGGTTGAGCACCTCCACCAGCCGCTCGAACGGCACGTCCTGGTGCGCGTACGCCGACAGGTCGTGCTCGCGCACGCGGGCGAGCAGCTCACGGAAGGTCGGATTGCCCGAGGTGTCCGTGCGCAGCACCAGCGTGTTCACGAAGAACCCGACCAGCTCGTCCAACGCCTCGTCGGTCCGCCCCGCGATGCCCGTCCCCAGCGGAATGTCCGTCCCCGCACCCAGCCGGGTGAACAGGGTCGCCACCGCCGCCTGCAGCACCATGAAGACGCTCGCGCCGGACGAGCGCGCCAGCTCGGTGACCGCCCGGTGGCCGTCGGCGTCCAACTGCCAGGGCAGGCGCTCGCCCCGGTAGGAGGCGATGGCGGGCCGCGGGCGGTCGGTGGGCAGCTCCAGGACGTCCGGCAGCTCGGCCAGAGTCTGGGCCCAGTAGGCGAGTTGACGGGAGATCACACTGTCCCGGTCATCCTCGGAGCCGAGCACCTCGCGCTGCCACAGGGCGTAGTCCGCGTACTGGACCGGCAGCGCCGCCGACTCCCGCGCCAGGTAGGCGGCTTCGAGGTCGCGCAGCAGCGGCGCCAGCGACCAGCCGTCGCCCGCGATGTGGTGCAGCACCACCAGCAGCACGTGGTCGTCCGCGGCGGTCCGGAACAGCGAGGCCCGCAGCGGGAGTTCGCAGGAGAGGTCGAACCCGCGGGCCGCCTCCCCCGCCAGCGCCTCGCCGAGTTCCGCCGCCCCGACCTGGTGGGTGAGCAGCTTCAACTCCGCCTCGGCGCGCACCTGCTGGTACGGCCGGCCGTCGCGCTCCGGGAAGACCGTGCGCAGCGTCTCGTGCCGGGACACCACCGAGGTCAGCGCCCGCTGCAGCGCGTCGGTGTCGAGCGGGCCTTCCAGCCGCACCGCCAGCGGGATGTTGTACGCACCGCCCTGGGTGTCGAGCCGGTCCAGGAACCACAGGCGCTGCTGCGCGTATGACAGCGGGACCTCGTCCGGCCGCTCCCGCCGGGTCAGCCGGGCGCGGGTGCCGGCCTCGCCGCCGAGAGTGCGGGCGAGTTGGGCGATGGTGGGGTTCTCGAAGACCGTGCGGATGCCGAGTTCGGCGTCCGTGACCGCCCGGATGCGGGACAGCAGCCGGGTCGCCAGCAGCGAGTGACCGCCCAGGTCGAAGAAGCTGTCGTCGATGCTCACCGCCTCCACGCCCAGCAGCTCGCGGAAGATCCCCGCCAGCGTCCGCTCCTCCGCCGTGCGCGGCTCGCGCCCACCCCCCGCGGCGACCACCGGCGCCGGCAGCGCCCGCCGGTCCAGCTTGCCGCTCGCGGTCAACGGCAGCGCCTCCAGCACCACGAACGCCGACGGCACCATGTAGCCCGGCAGGAGCCCGGCCGCGTGGTCGCGCACCTCGCCGACCTCGCCCACCTCGCCCACCTCGCCCACCTCGCCCACCTCGCCCACCAGGTAGGCGACCAGCTGCTTGTCGCCCGGTCGGTCCTCCCGGATCACCACCGCGGCCTTCGCCACCTGCGGGTGACCCGCCAGCACCGCCTCCACCTCACCCAACTCGATCCGGAAACCCCGGAT
>NZ_JBSFXE010000098.1:0-3757 GCF_053595195.1 Kitasatospora sp. NPDC002522 | reverse complement strand
GGATCTTCGGCCGGATCCACTCCCCGCCGGTGGCCGCCACGCCCCTGGGTGCCCGCAGTGGGCTGAGGTGGGGTCAGCTGGTGCTGCAGGAGACGGTCGGCCAGGTGGTGCTGCCGTTCTTCATGATGGTCATGCCCCAGTTGTTGCCCGCGCCGTTGGGGGTGGCGACGAGGGTCTGGGCGTTGGGGTAGCTGGCGTTGATGTTCCAGGTCGAGCTGATCTTCTCGGGGGAGGGGACGTTGACGGTCACCTTCCAGGTGCTCGACCCGGTGACGGAGACGTTGAGGTTGTAGCGGTCGCTCCAGGAGTCACCGGCGGAGAGCGTGGCGGTGCACGTGCCGCCGCCACCGCCGCCACCGCCACCACCCGTGGTGCCGAGGGTGATGTTGGAGTTGCCGCTGCTCTGGTAGCCCTCGGTGGCGAGGATCTCGTAGTTCATGGTGCCGAGGTTCATGCCGTACCTGGCCCACGCGTCGAAGTGGTTGGCGACGGTGATGGTGCCGCCGGTGCGCTTCGACTGGCGGACGCTCCAGTACTGGTTGAAGGTCTTGTTGCCCTCGATGGAGGGGGCGTTGTAGCGGGTGGTCTCTTAGATGTCGTAGGTGCCGCCGTCGCTGGTGACGGTGCCCTTGTAGGTGCCGGTGGGCTTGTAGGAGCCGTAGTTGTCGACGATGTAGTACTCGACGAGGGGGTTGGTGCTCCAGCCGTAGAGCGACAGGTAGGCGTTGCCGTTGGTGCTCCACGTGCCGGAGTAGGTGACCGGGTTGCGGGATCCGGTGCTCCAGCCCTTGCCGGCGACGAAGTTGCCGGCGTTGCTCCAGGAAGTGCCGTAGTTGCCGCCGCCGTTCAGGGACATCGAGGCCGCGCCGCTGCCTTCGGTCCAGAACGAGTAGAAGTATCCGCCGTCGTTGCCGGTCTGGTTCGTGGTGACGGTCGCGGCGTCGGCGGTGCCTGGCAGGACCAGGACGGCTGCGAGGGCCAGTACGACGACGCGGGTCCTGCCGGCCAGCCGCCAGAGGCGGCGGGCGAGGCGGCTCTTGGGGTGGGGGATGTCCACGGAGGTGATCCGTCCTGCCGATGGGTGGGGGAGGTGGGTGGGGGCAGCGCTGTGACGCCGCCCGGCCACAAGGGGCGGCTGGGCCGGACGGCGTCACACAGCGGTGCACGGGAACCAACGTGCCGTCAACAGTGCAGCGCCCGAGACCAGTTGGCGGATGAAGACCCGGATCCAAGGCGGCTCGGACTTGTCGACGGCGACAGTGTTGGTCGGCGCGCGACGGACTGTCAACACTTTCGACCGGAACGGCGATAGCTTCGCCCGCCCTCGAATCGGCCTCATGGGCAAAGCTGCTGGCCAACGGCTCGCCGGTCGCCGCGGGTGCAGGGGCTCGGCTGCGAGCTCACCGATTGGGCGGCGACTTCCTCCGGGTCGGGGCGCAAGTGGCGATGAGGAAGGTGCGAAAAGTTTCGTAACGGTGCGATGTCTCGGCAGGTCACGCTGCCGGACTTCTCGCGGCCGGGAGACCGCCGCCTGGGGCCGCGGGATCGGGTCGGCACTGGCGTGGCGAAGGGCTTCGACGCCGGTCAGGGTGGGATCCCGGTAGGTGACTTCGGCGGCGGCGCGGCAGCGGTTCGGCGGTGGCCGCAGAGCGGCACGGCGCGGCCGGAGGTGCGCGACTCACGGGCGGGCGAGGGAGTGGTCAACCTCGCGCCGTGGAAGGGCATTCGGGCTCGGGCTGGCCCGGGGCGCTGCAGGGGCTGGTCGGGCCGCCGACAGGTTCCGCGTCGTTGCGGGTCGGCGGCCGACCTGCCCGTTCCGCGCCCTCAGCCTGGGCGGGGGCGCGGAACGGGAACCGCCGATCGGGCGAGCGAAGCGGGGGTGCTGCTCGACGGGCGGAGTTCGGAAGGCTGGCGAGGCGAGGGCGGCGCAGGCTCGGGCGGCGCAGGCTCGGGCGGGCCGGGAGGCTTCCCCCGGGGAACCCCGAGCTGGCTGGGCGGCCTCGCCAGGGAAGCCCCCGAGTCGGTCGGGAGGCTTCATCGGGGAAGCTCCGAGCAGACCGTGCGGCTTCCGCCGTGAGCCCCCGGAGCCGGCTGGGCGGCCTCGCCCGTGAAGCTCCAAGCCGGCAGGACGGCCTCGCCCGTGAAGCCCCGAGCCCGGGCTGGGCGGCCTCACCGGTGAAGCTCCGAGCCGGCCGTGCGGCTTCGCCCGTGAAGCCCCGAGCCGGGCTGGGCGGCTTCGCCTCTGAAGCCCCCGAGCCAGCCGTGCGGATTCCCCGTGAAGCCCCGGCCCCGCCGGACATCGGGGCAGGGGCCCGGAGGAGTTCGCCGCTCTGCCCGGCAGTGGCCGACGGCTCAGTCGTCGGTGCCGCCAAGCGCTTCGACGAAGCGGTTGAGGAACTTCCCTGCCGGGTCGACTTCCTGACGCAGGGCCAGGAAGTCCGGGAGCCGCTCGTAGGCGCCGGCGGCCCGGTCGGTGAGCGTGATCTTTCCCCAGTGGGGACGGGCGCCCAGCGGCAGCAGGGCCTGCTCCACTGCGACGAGCGCCGGGGTGAGGGCGGCGAGGTCGGGCTTCCAGGTGAAGTGGAAGGCCACCGACGCGCGCCCGTGGGACGGGCTCAGCCACAGGTCGTCCGCTGCCACCGTGCGCACCTCGGAGATGTGCAGCACGGGTGCCAACTGCGCTCCCAGGGCACGAAGTTCGGCGACCGCTGCCGGGGCGGCCGCGCGTGGCAGCAGGAACTCGGACTGGAGCTCCTGCCCGCTGCTGGGCGTGAACTCGGGGCGGAAGTGCGGCAGCCGTTCGTGCCAGGGGCCCGGAACTCCCAGCTGGGGTGTGCAGTTGACGGCGGGCATGCCCGGTACCGGGTGTTCGGGGCCGTCGGCCGGCCGCGCGCCGGGGACGCTCGCGGCCGGAGCGCCGTCGTCGAGCTGCTTGACCCAGACCCGGCCGGTGTCCGAGCCCCAGTCGGTGAACAGGCTGACGCTGTGGCCGGCGGCGTGGATCTCGTCCAGCCGGGCGGCGTAGTCGGCCAGCGAGAGCCCGACGTGGACGTACTGGCGCACGTCGAAGGCGGGGACCACGTCCAGGGTGAGCGCGGTGACGATGCCGAGCGCGCCCAGGTGCACCACCGTGCCCGGACCGGTGGCCGTGCTCAACTCACCGTCCGCGCCGACGACTTCCAGCGAGCGTACGGCGGCGGCGAGCGACCGGAGGCGGTCGCCCGAGCCGTGCGTTCCGGTGGCGGTGGCGCCGCCGACGGAGATGTGCGGCAGGGAGGCCAGGTTCTCCAGCGCCAGGCCCGCCGCGTGCAGGGCGACCGCCAGCTCCGCGTAGCGGGTGGCCGCCGAGACGGTGACGGTCCGGGCGTCCGGGGCGATGTCGATCCGGGTGGGCAGGCCGTCGAGCAGCACCAGGTCGCCCGCGGTGTCCGCGACCGTGCTGAACGAGTGGCCGCTGCCCACGGCCCGGATTCGGTCGCTGCGGCGCACCAGTTCCTGCAACTCATCCACGGTGCGCGGTCGGTGGACGGCGCGCGCACCGAAGGTGAGGTTGCCCGCCCAGTTGGTCAGGGAGCCGTTGGTCGTCATCGGTTCACACCCGGGATGAAGGGGGAATCCCGGCGCGAACGCGCGGGCACCCGTGGACGGTGGACGGTGCAGGGTCAGCGGGCGCCGAGGAGGTGTTCCAGGGCGAGTTGGTCGAGGTGTTCGAAGGCCATGCCGCGGTCGGCGGCGGTGGTGGGGTCGAAGTCCTCGT
>NZ_JBSFXE010000097.1:0-3926 GCF_053595195.1 Kitasatospora sp. NPDC002522 | reverse complement strand
CAACGAGCCTTCCTACTCGGAGAGTTACGCGATGGATCCTTCATGACCAGGGGTTACGCCAAGATCCCTGCTACACCACTCCACGGGACGCCATCCACAGTTCCCCGGCCCGAGCTTCGGGATGCGCCCGACTACGTCGGATCAGGCGCCCGGTGAGCGCCTGTCATCACGCGGATCAACTGCTCGGCGGCGAACCACGGGCCGACAGCGCGGGCTTGGGTTCGCCGTGCGCGGCTCTCACTCCGGTCTCCTGCCAGCAGGTTCGCCAATGCCGCTCCGGCGTCGGTGACATCGAGGGTGTTCGGGTCCAGTGAGATGCCGAGGCCTGCGCGTTCAAGATCATGGGCGATGGCGAACTGGTCGCTGGAGAAGGGGAGGGCAAGCGCCGGGACGCCGGCTACCACGCATTCCGTGAACGAGTTGTTGCCGCCGTGATGGATCATGGCAGCCGCGTGCGCCAAAATCTCTTGCTGTGGTATAGCCTCGGCGACGCACAACCGGTGTGACGACGCGGTCGCCAGTCGTGGTGCCTGCAGGAGTTCGTCGACGCGGTTGCCTGCCGCGACGATCACGGACGCACCGGTACATGCGAGTGCCGCTTCGGTGACCGTGCGCAGAACGTCAGAGCGAGCCGAGAGGAAGGTACCGAAGGCGACGAGAATCAGTGGCCGTCCGCCGGACGTCAGGCGGTTCACGGTTGTCCGCCACCGGGCGCTGAGGCGTGTCTCCTCCGGCTCGGCTGTGCAGTGCCCGGCGAAGATGGCTTCGGGGCCGGGCGGGGCCGGGCGCAGCCACGGCAGCTCGAGGTAGTTGAACACGATGGCATGAGGAGAGCAGAGGGCGAAGGCCCGGTCCGGGAGAGCCCGTCCGGGTGCTGTCTGGCTGCACACGCGGCGGAAGGCTTCGGTGAACGCCCTGTCGTTGAGGGATACCGCGGTCCGCAGTTCACTGAGGCTGCCAGGGTCGGGTCTGACCGACTCGGGCCAGGCGACCGGCAGCCCGAAGAACGCGTCCGGGTCGGTCGGGATGTAGCTGGGATGGCCTGGGCAGAACGTGGCATAGGGCAAGCCGAGGCAGTGCATGGCCAGGGTCACCGGATAGTTGAGCTGGTCCACCAGGTACCAGTCAGGGCGTGCGCGGCGGTCCAGAGCGCGGATCTCGTCCAGGATGCCGACTGGGTCCGCGAGCATGTCGGCATGTCGGTGCCGCGCCTGGGCGAGCAGGGCGGCGAGCGCACCACTACGGGTGGCATCCAGGAATTCCCTGAGCCGTTCGGCTTCACCGTCTTCTTGTTCCGTGTTCTCCGCGACACCGTCGTTGGCGTTCTTGGTGACGGTGAGCGCGGTGAAGCCCAACCCGTGTCGCCGCGCCAGGTCTGCGAAGGACGGGGCGCAGGCGAGCGTCACTTCGGCGCCGCGCTCGCTCAGTGCGCCACCCAGGACGCTCAGCGGCGTGGCATGGGAGCGGAAGGGCGGGCTGACGACAATCACACGCGGCATGGAGCCCTCCGTCTCTGCACGTTCAGCTCGTCCTGGGGAGTCGACCGAGTGCACGCGCAGGGGTGATCAATGATCCCATGCGCGCCTTTTGCTCACCTTCGGCTGGCCCTGTCCGCGATCTCCCAACCGTGACCCTCTAGCGGTCGATGAAAAGTGACCCCTTCCGTGATCAAGTGATCAGTCTGGCTCTATGCGAGTCAGGAGGAAGAGGTGATTGGCGTGGAGGACTGGGCTGAGATCCGGCGGCTCCATCGCTCGGAGGGCATGTCGATCAAGGGGATCGCGCGGCATCTGGGGATCGCGCGCAACACGGTCCGGCGGGCGGTTGCCAGCGACGATCCGCCGAAGTACCGGCGGGCGCCGAAGGGCTCGATCGTGGATGAAGTGGAGCCTGCGATCCGCGAGTTGCTGGCCGAGTTCCCGCGGATGCCGGCCACCGTGATCGCCGAGCGGATCGGCTGGGAGCGGTCCCTGTCCGTGCTCAAGCGTCGGGTGGCCGAGCTGCGGCCGGTCTATCTCCCGGCGGACCCGGTCTCCCGGACCACGTATCGGCCCGGCGAGCTGGCGCAATGCGACCTGTGGTTCCCGCCCGCGGACATCCCGCTGGGCTTCGGGCAGACCGGCCGGCCGCTGGTGCTGGTCATGGTGGCGGGCTACTCGCGGGTGATCACCGCGCGGATGATTCCGACCCGGCAGGTCGCCGACCTGGTCGCCGGGCACTGGGACCTGCTGTCCGGCTGGCAGGCGGTGCCCAAAGCGCTGGTCTGGGACAACGAACCGGCCGTCGGTCGCAGGCGGGAGGGCAAGGCGGTGTTGACCACGGAGTTCGCCGCACTCGCCGGGCTGCTGGCCTGCAAGATGATCCTGTGTCGGCCCCGGGATCCGGAGACCAAGGGCCTGGTCGAGCGGGCCAACGGCTACCTGGAGACCTCCTTCCTGCCCGGCCGGGTCTTCAGCTCCCCGGCGGACTTCAACGCCCAGCTGACCGCCTGGCTGGAGGTCGCCAACCGGCGCGTCCACCGCACGCTGGAGGCCCGCCCGGCCGACCGGTGGGAGGCGGACCGGGCCGCGATGCTGCCGCTGTCGCCGACGGCCCCGCCACGCTGGTGGCAGACCTCGGTGCGGCTCGGCCGCGACCACTACATCCGCCTGGACACCTGCGACTACTCCGTCCACCCGTCTGCGATCGGCCGGATCGTGCGCGTCGAGGCGGACACCGACTCGGTGCGGGCCTACCTCGATGGTCGCCTCGTCGCCGACCACACGCGCTGCTGGGCCCGCCACCAGACCCTCACCGATCCCGAGCACGCCGCTGAGGCCGCCGTGATGCGCGAGGGCCACCGGCTCGCGCTCGCCCATGGCACCGCGGCCGCGGCGGTCGAGGTCGAAGAACGCGAACTTCCCTCCTACGACCGAGTGTTCCGCCTGATCGAGGGCGGCGCCGGAGCGGACGACTGAACCATGGCCCAACGCTCCGCCCCCACCCGGACCGCCCGCGACCTGAAGGCCGAACTGGCCTTCCTCACCCGCGCCTTGAAGGCACCGAACCTGCTGAACGCGGCCGAGCGGCTGGCCGAACGAGCCACCACCGAGTCCTGGACCCACCAGGAATACCTGGCCGCCTGCCTGCAGCGCGAGGTCGCCGCCCGCGAGAGCCACGGCGGCGAGGGCCGCATCCGAGCCGCCCGGTTCCCCGCCCGCAAGTCCCTGGAGGAGTTCGACTTCACCCACCTGCGCGGCCTCAAACGCGAGGCGGTGACCCACCTGGGCACCCTGGACTTCGTCGCCGCCAAGGAGAACGTGGTCTTCCTCGGCCCGCCCGGCACCGGCAAGACACACCTGGCCATCGCCTTGGGCATCCGCGCCTGCCAGGCCGGCCACCGCGTCGCGTTCGCCACCGCAGCCCAGTGGGTCGACCGCCTGGCCGCCGCCCACACCTCCGGCAAGCTCCAGGACGAACTCACCAAGCTCGCCCGCATCCCGGTTTTGATCATCGATGAGGTCGGCTACATCCCGTTCGAACCGGAGGCCGCGAACCTGTTCTTCCAGCTGATCTCGGGCCGCTACGAACGCGCTTCAGTGATCGTCACCAGCAACAAGGCCTTCGGCCGATGGGGAGAGGTCTTCGGTGACGACACCGTCGCCGCAGCCATGATCGACCGTCTCGTCCACCACGCCGACGTGCTCTCCTTGAAGGGAGACTCCTACCGCCTCAAGGACCGCGACATCGGCCGCACCCCCACGGCGGCCTAGAAACCGGCAAACAAGTCAAAAGGGGTCAAGATTGACCGACCCGAAAGGGGTCCAGGTTCAGCGACCGCCGACAGGCCCCGGTTACGTCCAGGGAAGTGGTGTACGGGTTCCACCCGTTCCGGGGGTTTCGTCCCGGTAGCGGGTGTCGCCTGAAACGTAAGACGGCCACCGGTT
>NZ_JBSFXE010000096.1:0-4038 GCF_053595195.1 Kitasatospora sp. NPDC002522 | reverse complement strand
CGGTCGACAGACCGCCCACCAACCCCCACCCCCACCACCACCCGCCACCCCACCAAGGGGGGCGCAACCAACAACCAACAGCACGCCGCAGGCGCAAACCCCAACCGACCAACAGCCAACTACTAACTACCCAAAAGCAAAAGGAAAGGGGTTGTCGGAATTTCCGACCCTTCGAATATGGCCTCTGAGCTGCGCAATCACGCAGAGAGAGTGAATTCCGATGTGCTCATAAAGCACCCGACAAGCCACCCCAAGAGGTTGCCGACGAGGCACCCCACAAGACCGCTCACAAGACGCAGGCCCGAGGCGACGCGAGGAGACACGCCCAGATCAGAGGCCGCGCCACTTCCCATGCGTGGATCAGACGTGATACTGTTGTCTTGTTGGAGCGGGGCAGGCACCCCGGCCCGACACCCCTTCGAACCACTCCCGAGACAACGGAGACGCGCCAATGACCGATCCTGTTCTTCCGTCCGACCTGCTGGTCGATGCGATGATCATCGAGGCCGAATACCAGGGCGCGCGGGAAGCCCTGACCAAGCTCAGCAACAAGCGGAAGAGCGCCCTTTACAAGCTGTGGCGGAACTGCAAGAACCCCAGCCTCATCGCGGCGAACTTGCCCGCGACGGTCAAGAAGGAAACCGTCGAGGCTGCCGTTCTGAAGCTGGCCCCGTCGCAGGATTTCGAAATCCTGGAATTGGACCTTTTCGCCAAGGTGTGACCGAACAGCCGGGCGGTAAGTGGCATTACCGCCCGGCAATGCCCCCCCTTTGAACCAAACCACAGAGAAAGCCAAGGAGACTCAAATGTCCGCCAACATCACCATGGGCAGCACCAAGAACCACCGGGGCGAGTTCGAGTTCATTTACGTCAGCGCCATTCGCGGCGTGGGTGAGAAGGTCGAGCAGGTCATCCCCGGAGCGTCGGAGTGGATGCTCTCGGTCGCCACGCAGGCCGACGGCTACGGGGAGGTTGTGGAATTCTGGGAGGTTATCGGCCAGGAACTCCGGGACGACACGATCAAGCGCCGGGGGCAGCGAAAGGCCCGGCAGTTGGCCAAGGCCCGAGAGGCATTCGCCACTCTGGTTACTGCGGTTGAATCCGCCGCAGTCGGCGAGATGGAGAAGGCCGCCCGTTCGGTTCAGCGCGCGTGGTCGCTCGGCTGGGCCGGAGTGAACTAAACCCCTCCGGCGTGACTTAAAGTCAATATTGTTTTGTAGTTGCCGGGGCGGGCGGTCCGCCCCGGCAACCACCCCCACCAGAACCCAGCCCGAGAGGACGTCCCCCGCCATGATCACGAGCAGCGCACCGACCACCACCGCCAGCGCCTACCAGGTCGGCGACATCGTGCGAGCGCCGTACTGGCAGCGCGGCCGGATCACTGGCTACCGGCGCGCAATCGTCATCGGGCGACTGGCCGACAGCACCGGGCCGGAGGCCGGCTACCGGGTGTGGTTCTACACGGTCGGCGCGCCGACGCTGACGTCGGACGGCCCCAACACCTTGGCCGGAGTCTTCCCGCGCGAGGTCAGCAAGATGGGGGACATCTACGGCATGTCCGAGCGCCAGATCAGCGCGATCACGCGGGCGGCGCGGACGCACGACCACACCCACCTACTTGCGGTGAAGGCCGAACAGCTCTGGCGCAAGCTCCGGGCCGCGCGAAAGTCCGAGCAGAGCTGAAATCCAATATCCGGAAGGCTGCGAGAATGTTCACAATTGCCTGCCTTGAATGTACTTCGGTCGGCTCACTTCGAGTATCTCCGGACACGCTATTTCGATGCCTTGAATGTCGCCACGAAATGACCGTGGATAATCTCCAGTTGGACCATTGGGAGATTTGGGCAGTCGACGAAAACGGGATTCTCGGGTTTGTTATCGACCCTGCCGAATCGCTACGCGAAATGTCTGCCGCGATTGACGAATACATGGGCGCGGAGCATGATTCCATGGGTGAATTGGAAGCCTTGCGGAAGTTTCGGGATGCAACTTACGACCTCCAGGGGGCATTGGAGGCAGGGTTCCCGTACCCGATCACGAAGGCGTGACGCTGCGCACGCTTCCCATCGTGCGCACGACATGATATTGTTCTCTTGTTGGGCAGGCGAGAGGTATAGCCCACCCGGCACCCTTCGAACCAAAAGCACGAGAGGTCACACGGAATGAAGAGCTTGACGGAGTTGTACGGCGAGTCGATCCACGAGTTCACCCGGGCCGACGCTCTGCGGGCGGGCGAGCTGGTGGAGGTCCCCCAGAGCCTTGCCCAGGAGGCCGGCTGGCGGTGGCCGGTGGCGCTGACCCGCGCCGCGTGGGGTGATTGCGTCGCGTGGAGCAGCGAGGCCGACGAGCGGCACCCCGGGCACGGGCAGTCGGAGACCGGGCGGCTGTGGGACGTGCTCCGGATGGCGTTCTACGCGGTGCGCAGCGCCAACCCGGGCGTCCGGGGGGTCCCGTTCGAGGTACTGCGGATTCCGACGGACGGCCCCAGCCGGGCGACCCGGGCGAGGCTGGCCGTCCACTGCGGCCCCGGGGACAGCGGGGAGCCCGTGATCACGATCATGCAGCCAGACGAGGACTGACCGGTTTCCCGGGGCCCGCCGCCCGCACGCGGCGGCGGGCCCGACCGGCCAATCCCGCTTCAAATCATGCTCGTGGCATGATATAGTTCTCTTGTTGGTCAGGGGCGGCACCCCCGACCACCCCTTCCGAACCAGCGACCACCCGGAGGAACCGATGTCCCGGACCAACAACACTCGCCCCACGGCGCTGACGCGCCAGGACCGGCCCTGGCTGCCGGTCGGCGCAATGTCCGGCAGCCGCCGCAAGCCGGCCCAGCAGGCGGCCCACAAGCAGGACCGCCGCGCGCTGCGGCTGGCCCTGCGGCACGGGTGGGAGCCGCCGCTTCCGCAGCGGCGGCGCGTGGACTGGGACGTCCACTAGCCAGCCCCGCCGGTCCCGCCGCCGGAGCGCGGCGGGACCGGGCCCCGGCCCCACTCCTCCCCCTTCGAACCACACCCAAGGAGAACCGATGTCGAACACCCCCGCCACCGTCAACCAGGTCGCCGACCCGACCGCGCTGCTCCCCGAACTCCCCGACCCGACCGGCGGTTTCGGATACGACTGGATGGAGTCGGTCGATGAGGCGGCCACCGGCTGGCGGGTCGTGGCCGGAATGAAGGACGGTCGGCAGCTCGGTGACTGGCCGCTGTACATCGTCGCCGTCTACCGCGACAAGAGCCGGGGGCTGTACGGGGTCGCCACCTACATCGAGGGCGACATCGAGGCGAAGGGCTTCACCGACCGCGCGGAGTACCTCGCTGCGCTCCTGTCGCACGTCGTCGACGACTGACGGACGCGGGCGCGGCGGTCGGGCGGGCCGGTTCCCGCTCGACACCGTGGCTTAGATCTGATAGAGTTCTCTTGTTGGCAGGCGGTGGGGTGGCTCCCCCCGCCGGGCCGGCGCCCCCTTCGAACCGAGGAGTCCGAATGAACCGCACCACCGCCCCCGCCCCCGACGCCCTGTTCGCCGTGAAGTGGAACGACGCCGAGGGGCGCAGCGCCCGGACCGTGAGCGTCGAGGGCACCGAGTTCGTGAAGCACATGTTCGGGCTGGACGAGGTGCCGGTCGGGCAGGTGCAGAACCGCTACCCCGCTCACCTCCTGGGCGGACGGCCGGTCCTCACCGCGACCCCGATCACGCTGGAGTGGCGCGCCCTCACTCGGGAGGAGGCCGCAGAGAAGGCCGCCAAGATCACCGGCACGTGGTGGAGCACCATCCCGGGCAGCCACCCGCTGAACCAGGAGCCCTCCACCGCCTACGAGATGGCCCAGACGGTGACCCTGCTCGCGGCCGAGGGAAGCCCCGTCGCCATCGGAGAGCACGTCATCGGCCTGATGTACATGGGCGAGCCCTGGCTGTTCATCGCGGAGAACACCCCGGAGACCTGGAACGGCTGATCCAGGACCCGGCCGCGCGGGGCGGGCGCCCCCCCCCCCCCCCCCCCCCCCCCCCCCCCCCCCCCCCCCCCCCCCCCCCCC
>NZ_JBSFXE010000095.1:0-4372 GCF_053595195.1 Kitasatospora sp. NPDC002522 | reverse complement strand
CCAGAGCTTGCCGCCGGAGAACGCGAGGACCTCCAGGCCGGAGGTGGTCGCGGTCAGGGCGAGCTGGCTCGGTGATGCGAGGGAGCCGACGACGGTGGAGATGTCCCGCCAGTCCTGCCGGCAGTGGTTCGTTGTCCTGGTTGATTGAGGCCAGTGGCGGTGCGGATCTCGTCTACGGGCCGTGAGCAGCGACTCGTCCTGATCGCGAACTACAGCTGGAGTAAAACGGCGGATGCCCCACCAGAACCTACTGGCGGGGCATCCGAAATATCACAGGGCGATCAACCCGGAATCGACTATCAGCTCAATTCCGAGAGCACGATGACGACCTCCGACGACTCGTCCGGGTCATCCCCGTAGACCTCAATCCGGTTCAGCTTCCTATCCACGGGAAGTTGGAGATTGACCGTGCCATTCGGATCATAGATCGCCAAGCTCGCTTGCGGCAGATTAATCTCACCCGAGAAGAGGATATTAAGCCCGTCAGGTACACGCGGCCCTGCCACACAGACCACACTGACAGGGCCACTGGCCGCCTGCTGAACCGAGATATACAGGGAATCCGGACCAGCATGGATCGGGTCGACCGAGGGATCCCAGGCGTCGTGTGCATCCGTGCTGTCCGGGGCCGACGCCACCAGCAGGCCATGGGCGAACCTGGCGACAGCGGCCCCGTGCAGGTCATCCCCCAGGGATGTCACGTTTGAAGATTGGAAAATCATACCATCCTCGTCCTAGTCCATTAACTACTCCGCCTTGCAGCAAAGAGCACGCCTTGCAGTGCGGATAGAGAGTCCAGGGTCCATTGGGGCTGACCTTGTAAGGGGGATTATGGTCGCCGGTCCAGTGCCCATCCTTATATCCGGAAACAGGATCCCCGCAGGCTGCACACCCATTCCTGTCGCCGAACTCGTTGATTATTTTCTGTTCGTGCGGAAGGGCCTTGTCGCCGCGCTCAGCACTGACTCCTTCAGCCGTCTGCCCCTTCAATCCGGGACCAAGGGTCAGATCACAGAGCCTTCCCTCGTCGATATTGTGCACAAGGACCGGGGTAGTGCCAGCCAGCACATAGTACGTGTGAAGGTCTGCGACGGTGAGGTTGTAGGCGGTCGTTGGGCCAGTGGCGTAGTTGGTGACATTGACGATTGTCAGGGTGCTGCCAGTATCGGTGCGGACCTTATCGCCTGCTTTGAGTTCGGCGGCGTCGGTCCACTGCTGGGTGCTGACGTCCCAGTAGGGGTGGTGCTGGGTCGATGTGAGAGTCGTTGAGACTCCGCCGGAGGCGGAATCGTCGGCCAGTACTACGTCGGTGAACTCGTGGTCGTCGGGGGTGGTGAAGGTGTTGGTGACGGTTTCGGGCAGTGTGGTGCCGTCCTCGGGGTCCGTGGCCTTGACCTGGTCGCCTAGGGCGAGTTGCTCGATGGGCTTGGTGGTTCCGTCGGCCAGGAGGACTAGGGTGCCGGCCGGGAAGCTGTTCCGGCAGCCACGCAGTAGGGATCGCAGACCATCGAGTAGGGAAGCCCGTTCCGCAGAGCGGACCGCACCAGCTACCGCCCCGCCCTCACCTCGAGTTCCGACAAACTGGAGCAGAGAGAATGTCGCCTGCCCACTTGCCTCGCCCGGCCTGCCCTCGCTGCACCCATTATAGATTTCCCCGATATCCCCAATGATTCCCATAGCATTGTGCGGATCCATAGGATTTAGCGCGCGAGTCTTGGCGTCTGCGTCCATGCATGATACCCATGACATTTCCCAGATGCAGCCGCGACTCGAAGAGTAGAGGGAGGGGATATAGCCGGCGAGTCCGGATCCCAGCTCGGTGACCTTATCCCAAAATCCCTTCTTGCCTTGACGAGCTGCACGGCCTCAGCTGGTTGAGGTTTGGCCGCATTGACTAATCGACAGGGATTATGCTCGGTCTCGCGCCCGCTCGCCGGGACTCCTATAAGATCACCGGACTTGCAACACCCCTGCGACGAGCCACCCCTTTGCGCTGCGCCCGTCCGCCGAGTTACCGTCAACTACTGCCGTCAAGATCCGCTGAAGGCCCATCAGGCACTGCCTGATGGGCCTTCAGGTTTGCGCTAACGGCATCTAGAAGCCGCGCAGCGCTACAGCAGCGTCAATTGCATTCCGAACTCCCTCAGAACAGCCACTCAGAGAGCCCTTCAGGCCTAGCTGCTGAGTGCACAAGGGTCACGACTCTCGCCGGAGGGTCTCCAGTTCACGAATCGGGAAGGTGATTCCACCCCATGCTTTTGAATATCCGGCAGTGCTGCCGCATTGAACCAGCACGTCGTCAGCCATGGCCACCACGCTGCGAATGAATGCACGGACGTCAACCCGGCCGCACCAGCGCAGACTCCCGCCGCCCCAGCGGCGGGACTCTGATTCCATGTCCGCGAATTGGACGACCTGCAAGTATGCCTCTTCGTCTGCTCCTGTAAGGAAAAGGAAGGTGCCCGCAGGCTCAGCAGGAAGGAAGGCTGTTGCCGAGCTTGACCCCAGTCGGAGGTCGATGGCTGCTTGCACCACCGAACCGAGACCATCACCAATGTATGTGGTGTGTACTTCGATGGTCTCTCGCGGAAACTGTAGAACTAGGTCCGCCGAGCCGCTGGCCCGCGCCATCTTCCAATGCAGAGAAATTTTTTCCATTTGCCATTACCTTGGATAGGCGGTACGTAGGGATCCGTCTGGATTGAGGACAACTTCGACGCTAGTTTCACCTCGAGATCCAACGGGGTAGCCGAAATCGTGCGTGTGAACTGTTCCGTCGCGAGGGCGCCCGGCCGCATCGGGATAATTCGGCCGCCCTGGCGTTTTTGCAGTTTCCGCAATCAACTCCCCAATTTCATCCAGGTCTGCAACATAATTGGAGAAGGTTGTGTTCCCCGGTGTCACTCCTGGACTTCCATCTACGTGCTCATTCAGCACGTGTTGCCAGCCCTCCCCAGTAAATAGATTGCAGTTGATGTTGTGAACCAGTACTGGCGTGGTACCTGCCAGTACATAGTACGTGTGAAGATCCGCGACAGTAAGGTTAAACATGTCTGCGGTGCCGTTCACGAGTGCAACGCCCCGAACGTACGCATGGGCATTCGCTGACGTTTCCAGCGCGTCGCCATTCGTCAATTTCCCAGCCGGGACCCACTTCTTCTGCGTGTCGTCCCAGAACGGGTGCCGTGCAGTCGTGTGGACGACCACGGACCTGCCGTCAGGGGTGCTGACGGTGAGGTCGATCAGGTCGTCGTCGTGATTGACATGAAGTGCCGTGACCTCCCGACTGCCAACGTGCTCGCCGGTTGTGGGATCGCCTGCCTCGACGTGATCGCCTATGGCGATGTCACCGATGGGCTTCGTCTCACCATCGTCAAGCAGCACGGGGGTGTCGGGAGAGAAGCTACAGCCGCTGACCTTGACCCCGACCCCTCCGAGCTTCACCCCGGCGTAGGCGGTGGCGGCGCCTGCCACTGTGCTGAGCGCCAGTGCTTCCTTGTCGGAGCAGTTGGTTGCACATTGCGAGGCGAATCCGGCCATTGCGCCGACGGCCAGGGCGCACCCTGCTCCCCCTGATTCCGGGCAGAGCGCCACCCCGACGAGGCCGACGACGAGTCCGGCGACGCTTCCCTTGGCTCCGTCCCAGAGGTCTTTCAGGGTCAGTGGGCCGTAGAGGGCGTCATCGGCATACCTCTGCAGCGCCGCGTATGCGCTGGTTCCTGGCACATTCCAGTCGTTGGGAGACTCCTTCATGATCAACTTTAGGTGATCGCGGAACTTCTTCAGGCGGTCCTGCGGGATCTGGTCCAGGATTGTTGTGGTGATCTTTTTGCCCTGATCGATCTGCTCCTGCCAGTGCTTACAGGCCTCGCTTTGGTCGCAGGGGACTTCTCCAGTTGTTCCCGGAGCCAGGGTCCCGTCGCTGCCGCCGTCCTGGCCTTCTACTCGATACAGGCCCGTCGGGTCGCTGAGGTTGACCGGGTCGTTGTTGCTGTAGGCGTAGCCGTTCCACTGCTGCGGGTCGCCGGCATCGAGGAGCGGGTCGAGGCTGAGGAATCGTCCGAGCGTGGGTTGGTATTCGCGGGCTCCGAGGTTGGTGAGGCCGGTGGTGTCGTCTTTGGTGCCGTTGACGAAGCCGTGGTCGCCTGCCCAGGTGGTGGGTTGGGTGCCGCGGGGGTTGCCGAAGGGGTCGGCGGGTCGGCGGGTCACTTGGAGTGTGGCCGAGTCGATGGCGATGGTGCCGGTGCCGTGGTGGTCGGAGATCTGATAGTTGAGGATGGTGGCGCCGGTGCGGACGGCGGTGATGCCATTGGGCATGGGGTAGTAGCGGGTGCCGGAGAGGCCGGTGGCGGGGTCGTAGGTGGCTTCGTCG
>NZ_JBSFXE010000094.1:0-4385 GCF_053595195.1 Kitasatospora sp. NPDC002522 | reverse complement strand
AACCCACCACCTGGGCAGGCGACCACGGCTTCGTCAACGGCACCAAAGACGACACCACCGGCCTCACCAACCTCGGAGCCCGCGAATACCAACCCCAACTCGGACGCTTCCTCAACCCCGACCCACTCCTAGGCCCAGCCGATCCCCAACAGTGGAACGGCTACGCCTACAGCAACAACAACCCCGTCAACCTCAGCGACCCCACCGGGCTCATGATCGATCAGAGCGGGGGCGCCAACTGCGACTCAAGCTGCCAGCAGCAGAACACCGACACAATCAACCAGGGCAACGCGAACACGGAATCATATTTCCACGGCTGCGGCAGCTCGCATTACAACGGACATTCCTGCGTACCGGCCAAAAAGAAGGAAGACACAAGCGGCGGCACAACCACCGATTTCATCGCGGGGGTCGGTGCGATCTTCGTTTCCGTTGATGATGGCTGGGAACGCCTCCTGCACTGGGGCGGCCCCAACCCGCCCAAGTCGTACCCCATGGACATGTATTTGCAGTGGGTGACTGAGCATGGCGTGGACACAGAGGATGCGGAATTCGCATCTGGGTCCTTCTTGCTTGCCGCGTTCGGCGACGCCTACATCGCATCCCCCAAGGCCGGCAAGTGGGGTTGCGGCGGCTGCAGCTTCGCCCCTGAAACCCCCATCCTCCTGGAGAATGGGACGGCTAAGCCAATCGGCGAGCTCAACGTTGGCGACAAGGTTGAGTCAGCTGATCCCTCCACGGGACAGGACCAGGGCGGACGCGAAGTACAACACGTCTGGATCAACCATGACAGCGACCTTCTCGACGTCACGGTAGCCACTGACGATGGCGAATCCGCTGTCCTCCACACCACATCGAACCACCCCTTCTGGGATGCAACCACACACACGTGGATCCCGGCGGGACAACTTGAGCCGGGCCATCAACTGGCAAGCACCATCGGCCACACGGCCACTATCAAGGCAATCACGCATACACCTGGCGTTGCCGACCGCTACAACCTAACTGTCCTGCAGCTCCACACGTACTATGCGCTGGCTGGGACCACGCCAGTCCTGGTTCACAACATCAACAACCCAATTCCAGGAGGGTGTTCGATACCCGGCCGGTCGGTCTACGACATTCCCGCTGGTTCCAGCGGTGGGCCAGGTGCATACGCCACAGTCCCAGCCACCATGCGCGCAGAGTATGGAACTGGGGTACAATAGCATCCGCCGCTAAACCAACCGTTGTGTTCATATTGCCGCACGAACCTCGCGAAGCCGATCGACCACGTGCAGCCGCGAATTAATGGCGGAGACCTGTCGGATGCTAACACCACGCCCGCTTGCACATTCTGCAACAGCTCTAAGCGTGACAGGGTGGCTCCGCTAAATCCGCCGCCAAACTATTCGGGACACTGGCCACCTCCATGGTGGCCAGCCAACATGCAGGCTACAGTGGCAGTCCCCAGATTTATCCCATAGATTAAATGCGGCGGGCTGTGCTACAGCCCGCCGCAAATCAATTTCATGATTGATGGCGGAGGGAATCTTGCAGGTCACGATTGACGGAGTTACCTACGTCAGCCATGAGGACCCCGCGTGGAGACACGAGAAGCACTACATGGCCATGGTTGATCTAGCCCCGTTCGACCTTTCGGGGATGCTCGAGCAACTTTGGCTTCGAGAGCTCGAAGAAGGCGAATTTGAAGTTTGCTGCATCCCGTTTTACACCTACGGCATTGCGCTGGGCGACGTGGTGAGAAAGGGCAGGGCGGACCTTATTGAGAGCTTGATCAGCAAGTCGGGGCGCCGCGTCCTCCGAGTCTTCTTTGCAGAGCCTCGACCTTCGACGGACAGTCGATCAGCGCTACGTAATGCCGTGGACTCCGCCGGACTTCTGAGCGAATGGAACGGCGATCGCCAAGTCGCGATTGACGTCCCAGACATTTCGACAATGCAGCCTGTTTTCGATTCCGTCCAGGGCGAAATTCGGAATGGAACGGCATTTTGGGAGTGGGCAGACGCCAGGGGATTCAGGTCCACCTAGGATGAATACGCCGAGGATTACCATTTCGAGGTCTCGGCCTGTCGAATGATGTTTGCAAAACGCTCGGCTGAGGCTTCCAGCCGAGCGTTTTGCGTTGGGCGCCGGTTGAGCTGATCGGCGCTGCGCGGCGAGGTGTTCGAGCAGTCCATCGAGGACCGGGAGCATCAGTCCTTGACATCCGGCTGCGCAGAGCTCGTGGCCACGGAGTCCGCCCCAGCAGCCGGGAACAATAACTCGAGGCCCCGGCCGCAGACTTGACCTCGATTCGTCAGGGGTGATCCATCGCCGATGGATCGGCAGTTCGCCCTATTTGTCCCTCATGGTGAGGGGTGGGGTCTTCGCGTGTCGCTGCGGCTGCGCCGGGTTCCACGGGCCCGGGGTAGGGCGGTTCCTCCTTCCTGGCCTTCGTGGGGGTGGTGGCGGGCCGTCAGGTGACGGCCCGCAGGGCGGTCAGGCGATGCCAACAGGTCAGGAAGGCTTCACGCCAGGGCCGGGTGCGGTCGATCCGCAACCAGCGACGGCGCGCGTGTCGGGCGAGCCGGGCCGGCAGGTGGTAGAGGCGGTAGCGCATGGTGTCCGGCTCGGCCTGGGGCAGGTCGTCGATGTCGTGCAGCCCGAGCAGTCGGGTCCAGGCGTCCAGGTCGTGGGCGAGGTTGCAGGCGAGCACCCAGCCGCGGTTGACCTCCCAGGAGGAGGACGGCAGGTTGCGCAGTCCCATGGCCTTGTCGGTGCGGACTCGATCCTCGACCACGGCGTGGGCGCGGGCGAGGGCGTCCAGCCACTGGGGCTGGTGGGAGCTGGCGATGCCCCACATGTGACGGATGTTGGTCGCGGCGATCCGGTAGCGCCAGCCGGTCTTCTTCTCGAAGGTGGTCAGCTTCTTCGCGTCCCGGGCGCTGGGGCGGACCCGGCGGACCAGCAGCCGCATCCCCTCGGGCCAGTCGGGGCGGGTGTTCAGGCCGGTCAGCTCGGCGACGTGCGCAGTACTGCTGGCGGTGGCGTCCTGCTTGAGGGTGTCGCCCCAGGCCGTGGCGGGCAGCAGGGCGCTGGCCTGTTCGTCGGCGTCGGTCATCTTCCAGCCGACGAGGTAGCGCACGGTGCGGCGGGCGGTGTTCAGCGACTCCAGGTGGTTCAGCAGGTCGTGGCTGGCGCCGGCTCCGTCGATCCGAACGAGGATCTTGGCCTGGGAGGAGTTCGGGATCTGCTTCAGTGCGTCGGCGAGCACGGTGACGTGGTTGGCAGCGGTGTTACTGCCCGCATTGCCCCGGCCGCAACAGTATCGCCAACGACTCGGTGGTGTTCGCGCACCACGCCCCCAGCGGGTGGAAGCCGAACGTCTTCTTGAACGTCACCGCCGCTCCGGCCTTGTTCGACGCGGAGGTGATCAGGGTGGTATCGATGTCGACGACGATCCAGCCGGTCAACCGCTTGCCCGCCACGGTGAGCCAGGGAAAGCCCGCGGGGCGCGCGGCGAGGAGGTTCCACACATGCCGCCGGACCCTGCCGCAGGCCCGGCCGATCCGGGCAAGTAACCGCTCGTCGACACCGGCCAGGGTGCGGCGCATGGTGGAATCCGACGGCGGTCTGCCGAGCAAGGGCTGCTGGTGGGCTTGGAGCTGCTCGGCTCCCAGGAGGTTCTTCACGCCCAGCACGATCGCCGTCGACAACCCGACGACCACCTCGGCACGGTCACGCCAGCCGGTCCCGCCTCGCGGCAGCACCCGCGCGAGCGCGGCCGTCAACCCGGTGCGATCCGCACAAGCACGCAGCAACACTGCCCCGGCATGCCCGATCAGACCCTTGCTGTCCGCGGTGACGGACAGCCCGCGGTCCCAACCTGTACGCTCGCTCACCAGAAGGGTGCCCCTGGTTCTCTGCTGGATATGACGTCGACACTCACATCCTCGCAGCTCAGAAGCACCCTTCTTCTAACCCTGCGTCAGATCCCTCTCTCCGGCTGAATATCCAGGGTTAATGCAGGTACTCGAGCAGGCAGCGGTCAAGCCGCGGTGTGGAGAAGGGCTGCTGGTGGCCAGCCCGTCCCTTCGAGGACCTCGAGGTGATCTGCATCGACGCGAGCATGCCGCCCACGAGGTTCTTGCCGCCTACGCACCGCCCACGCCCGAGCGGACCTACCGCCACCAAGCCCGCGCCCGCCACGGCACCGAGCCGCGGAAGCCGTGGCCGCAACCGGCCCGCGGCTGGAGGAACCCCCGCCGTGCGACGCGAGAACATCGATATCGACTGTCGCCTGATCAGGATCGTCTCCGCATCACCGGAGTTTTGCGCCCCCTAGGGCGGGGGGGGGGCGCGGCGGGGGCGGCGCGGCGCCGCGGCGGGGGGGGGCCGGGGCG
>NZ_JBSFXE010000093.1:0-5039 GCF_053595195.1 Kitasatospora sp. NPDC002522 | reverse complement strand
TCGATGTGCTGTGGGCGATGCTGCGTGACAAGAGGCTGTTCACCTCCGCCCCGTCGGTCACGCAGACGGCTTGACACGATCATTGAGATTCCTTCGGCGGGGACGGAAGCTGCGGGCCCCACTCTCCCATCCCCGCCGGCGGTTCAGTGCGCGGAGTGCCGCTCCGCTCCGCGGTGCCGGTGGCCGGGTAGCTCGGTGTGCGCGGCGGGGCCGTCGGCCGGGCCGGCCATGGCGGGCGTCCGGCGGCCGCCGTGGCTGAACACCGCGTCGCCGAAGTAGCGGCCGGTGCCGGCGGCGAGGGCGGTGTCGGTGTGCCGCTGTGGGGCGAGCGGCATCGGATCGGCGGCCATCGTGCGGTTCTCCAGGACTTCCTGGGTCCCCTTGCGGAGCCTGGTCATCTTGTCGGTCGATCGCTTGGTCATCGCCGACCTCCCTTCGTTCGCCCGATATGCCCGATTATCCACCGGAATACACCCGCCCGGGGCGAACACCCTTTCGTCAAGCGCCAACTCGGCGTCGAAACGGTGTGGGAGCATGCGGCCCGTGGCCACGGTGATACAAGCCGACGAAACCCGGGAGACCGGTGCGGTGGAACCTGCCCCGGCGGGTCCGAGCGCGGGGCGGGTTCGGCATCCGGCTGCCCTGATCAGGCTGGGCGGCGGACTGGGCGCCCTCGGGCTGGTCCTGCTGCTGGCCGGGTACGCCCGGGCGTCCGCGCTGGGCCTGGACGCCGACATCGCGCACGGCGCGTCCCTGCTGCCTTGGCCGCCGGCCAAGCTGACCGCCGCGCTGTGCGGGGCCGCGCTGCTCGCGCTGCCGCTGACCTTCGCGGTGGCCCGGATGCTGCGCGGCGACGGCCGCCGGGTCGCCGACGGGGTGCTCGCCGCCGTCCTCGCGTACGGCCTGGCGATGGGCCTGGACCTGCTGGCCGGCGACCTGACCACGCTGACCCACACCGCGCCGATCGGCGCCGGCCGCACCGACCCCGTGTACGGGCACCTGGCGCCGGTGCTCGCGTTCATGACCGCGGTCGGCACCGCCGGGCTGCGCCGCTGGCGCACCGCGCTGGCCAGCACGCTCACGCTGGCCGGCCTGTCCGGGCTGGTCACCGGCTACGCGACCCCACTGTCGCTGCTGCTGGCCCTGCTGCTGGGCTGGACCACCGCGCACGCCACCCGGTACGCCGTCGGCGAGCCGGTCGGCTGCCCGACCGAGGGGCAGGTGGCCGCAGCGCTGACCGCCGCCGGGGTCCGCCCGGACGCCGTCCGCCCCGCCGGGCCGAGCCACTACCTGGTCACCCAGTACGACGGCGGCCCCGACCTGGACGTCTACCTGCTGGACCGGCACGCCCAGGCCAGCGGGCTGCTCGGCCACCTGTGGCTGGCACTGCGGCTGCGCACCGCGCCGCGCCCGCTGGGCATGCGCCCGCTGCGGGCCACCCTGGAGCACCAGGCACTGCTCGGCTTCGCCGCCTCCGCCGCGGGCGCCCGCACCCGTACCCCGGTCGCCGCCGTCGAGATCGACCCGGACGCGGCCCTGGTCGCCTACCAGCGCCTGGACGCCCGTCCGCTGGCCGAACTGTTCGCCGAGCCCGGCCCGCACGACGAGCCCAGCCCGCACGACGAGCCGGCCGAGGACCGGTCGTCCGGGGACCAGCCGTCCGACGCGCTGCTGCACGACGCCTGGCGGCAGCTGGCGCTGCTCCAGCGGCGGCGGATCGCCCACCGGGCGCTGGCCCCGGAGACCGTGCTGGTCGACCCGGAGGGCCGGGTCCACCTGGTCGACCTGGCCGACGGCGAGATCGCCGCCGGCGACCTGCTGCTGCGCCTGGACGTGGCCGGGCTGCTCGCGGTGCTGGCGCTGTACGCGGGGCCGGAGCGGGCGGTGCGGGCGGCGATGGAGGTGCTCGGGCCCGGCCCGGTGGGCGCCGCGCTGCCGCTGCTGCAGCCGATCGCGCTGGCCCGCGGCACCCGGGCGGCGCTGGCCCGGCACAAGGGCCTCGCCGCCGACCTGCGCACCGAGGTGCAGCGCCGGCTGCCGCAGGCCGTCGCGGAACCGGTCCGGCTGGAGCGGCTGCGCCCGCGCACCCTGGTGACGGTGGCCGCCGGGATGGGGGCCGGCTACCTGCTGCTGCAGATGCTGTTCAACGGCGAGAGCAACCCGATCACGGTGGTCGCCGGGGCGGACCCGCTCTGGCTGGCCGCCGCGGTGGCCGCGTCCGCCGCCAGCTACCCGATCGCCACCATCGCGTTCAGCGGCTTCGTCCCGGAGAAGCTCTCCTACCGGGCCACACTGGCCGCGCAGACCGCCGGCTCCTTCGTGAAGCTGGTCTCGCCCGGGGGCGTCGGCGGCCTCGCGCTGAACACCCGCTACCTGCAGTGCGCGGGCGTCCCCACCGCGCAGGCGCTGTCCAGCGTCGGCGCCACCCAGCTGTTCGGGCTGGTGCTGCACCTGCTGGAGCTGGCCGTCTTCAGCGCCCTGCTGGGCATCGGCAGCGGGCCGCTCGGCGCAGAGACCGACCGGCTGCCGGACGGGATGACGCTGGCGCTGATCGCCGCCGGGATCACCGTGGTGCTGGTGTCGGTGGCCGCCGTGCCGTGGCTGCGGCACCGGGCGCAGGCGCTGCTGCGCCCGCTGCGCGCCGAGGTGCTGCCGCGGCTGCTCGACCTGGCGCAGCAGCCCGGCAAGCTCGCCGCGGGCGTCGCCGGGCAGCTGCTGGTGTCGATGTGCTTCGTGCTGTGCCTGTACTGCTGTGCCCGCGCGGTGGGCCCGCAGCCGGGGTTCGTCGCGGTGGCGGTGAGCTTCCTGACCGGCAACGCGGTGGGCAACGCCGCGCCGACGCCGGGCGGGGCGGGCGCCGTGGAGTACCTGATGTCGGACATGCTGGCCGCCACCGGCAACATGGACCAGGGCACCGCGTTCGCGGCGGTGATGCTGTTCCGGTTCCTCACCTTCATGCTGCCGGTCCTGCCCGGGTGGGCCGCGTTCGCCTGGCTGCAGCGGCGCAAGGCGATCTGACCGGGTCAGTCCCGCTGGTCCTCCTCCTCTGCGGCGACCTCGCGCACCTGCTCCACGGCGTCGCCGTCGTCGGCGGGCTGCGCGCCCAGCGCGCGCTGCCTGCGCAGCAGTTCCAGGTCGTCGACCTCCGACTCGACCGCCTCGCGGTTCTCGTCGGCGGCCTCCAGCACGTCGGGGGACTGCTGGTCGGCGTCCTCGGGGTATTCCGGAATCTCGGAGTTCAGGCGCATACCGCCAGTATCCGGCCGAACCGGCCGGAAGCGGAGTGTTTCGGGCGGCGGGTCTCCCCCGGCCGGCGGCGCGGGCCCGCCGTGCGCCTGCCGGACGGGGACGGCGGGCGCTCGTAGGGTGGGCGGCGGGGAAGCGGTCACGACGCGGAGGGCACCCGGGGATGTTGTTGGCGGAGGTGGCCGCGGCGTCCGCGCGGTTGGCGGCGACGGCGGCGCGCGGCGAGAAGGTGCGGGTGCTGGCCGGGTTGTTCGGGCGGCTGGAGCCGGACGAGGCGCCCGTGGTGGTGGCGTACCTGGCGGGGCGGCTGCCGCAGCGCCGGATCGGAGTGGGGTGGCAGACCCTGCGCGAGCCTCCCCCGCCGGCGGCCGTGCCGACCCTGCCGGTGCTGGAGGTGGACCGCCGGCTGGCCGCGCTCGGCGCCCTGTCCGGTCCCGGCTCGCAGCGTGAACGCAAGCGGCTGGTCGACGAGTTGATGGCCCTGGCCACCGCCGTCGAGCAGCACTTCCTGCTCGGGCTGATCAGCGGCGAGCTGCGCCAGGGCGCCCTCG
Organism: Kitasatospora sp. NPDC002522; assembly: GCF_053595195.1. NCBI lineage: Bacteria > Bacillati > Actinomycetota > Actinomycetes > Kitasatosporales > Streptomycetaceae > Kitasatospora > Kitasatospora sp. NPDC002522. Next base: position 1,242 of record NZ_JBSFXE010000093.1, on the reverse strand, counting down.
ACGCACTGGCCGTGGAAGGGCTCGCGGCGGCCCGCGACGTCCCGCCCGAGGCGGTCCGCCGGGCGCTGATGGTCTCCGGCCAACTCGGCCCGCTCGCCCGCGACCTGCTCGCCGAGGGCCCGTCCGCCCTGGACGCCTTCCGGCTGACCGTCGGCCGCCCGGTGCAGCCGATGCTGGCGCAGAGCGCGGCGGACGTGGACGAGGCGCTGGACCGGCTCGGCCCGTGCGCGGTCGAGGAGAAGCTGGACGGCATCCGGATCCAGGTCCACCGGGACGGCGACACCGTCCGGGTGTTCACCCGCACGCTCGCCGAGATCACCGACCGGCTGCCCGAAGTGGTGGCCCGGGTCCGGGAGTTGCCCGAGCGGCGGCTGGTCCTCGACGGCGAGGTGCTGGCCCTGGACGCGGACGGCCTGCCGCGCCCGTTCCAGCAGACCTCCGGCCGGGTCGGCTCGACCGACCCCGCAGCCGGCCGCCATGCCGAACTGCCGCTCTCCGCCGTCTACTTCGACCTGCTGGTGCGCGGCGACCGGGACCTGCTGGACGCGCCCGCGGCCGAGCGGCACGCCGAACTCGCCGCCCTGCTGCCCGCCGGCGCCCGGGTCCGGCGGCTCCCGGTGACCGATCCGGCCGATCCCGAACAGCGGCGCGCCGCCCGGGAGTTCAGCCGGGCCGCGACCGCCGAGCACCGGCACGAGGGGGTGGTGGTGAAGTCCCTGGACGCGCCGTACAGCGCCGGGCGGCGCGGCTCCTCCTGGCTGAAGGTGAAGCCCGTGCACACCCTGGACCTGGTGGTCCTGGCCGCCGAGTGGGGCCACGGCCGGCGCACCGGCCGGCTCTCCAACCTGCACCTGGGCGCCCGCCGGCCGGACGGGAGCTTCGCCATGCTCGGCAAGACCTTCAAGGGCCTGACCGACGCCCTGCTGGAGTGGCAGACCGCCCGGCTGCAGGAGTTGACGGTGCGCCGGGAGCCCTGGGGCGTGGCGGTCCGCCCCGAACTGGTGGTCGAGATCGCCTTCGACGGCGTCCAGCGCTCCACCCGCTACCCGGACGGCGTGACGCTGCGCTTCGCCCGCGTGGTCCGCTACCGCGACGACAAGACGGCCGCCGAGGCGGACACCCTCGCCGCGGTGGCCGCCCTGCTCCCCGACTGACAGTGATGATGTTCCTGGTGATGTTGCCAGCGAGTCTGACCCACCGACTGACTGACGCCTCGGCTGTCCTGTTTGCGATTTGTCGGCT
>NZ_JBSFXE010000092.1:0-5436 GCF_053595195.1 Kitasatospora sp. NPDC002522 | reverse complement strand
CCCTCCCGATCGGTGGTGGCATCGTCCGCGAAGCGACGGTCACCGGTCGCATCGGGCACGTACTTCACACAGACAACGATCCTCAAGCTCACGGCCTGCTCTCCTGTTACTGGTCTCGTCCGGCGGCTGCGGCTGCACCCGTGTGTGTCGTTCGGCGCACGCGCACGGCCTGGTCAGGCGGCGTGCGCCGGTGCCCTCCGGAACTCCCCGGCAGCATACCCACGCGTAGTCCAAGCGTCACTACTCGCCAGTAGCTTACGCTGCCCGGAACCGCCCGGGCCGCGACGCCGCCACCCTGGCGCCCATCCTGCCGCAGCCCACCCCGCCTGCCACCTGACCCCGCGCCAGATCGGCTGTGAGATTGAACGCCGGACGGCACCGAACCGAGGGCGCGCCAGCCGGATCACGCCCTAGACCGCCTCGCCGAGCGCCGCGATGACATCCGCCCGGCGCGGCTGCCCGGCCGCCCGGCGCACCACCCGGCCGGACGCGTCCAGCACCAGCACGGTGGGGGTGCGCAGGATGTCGAGCCGGCGCACCAGCTCCAGCCGGGACTCGGCGTCCACCTCCACGTGCGCCACCCCCGGCACCATCGCGGCGACCTCCGCGAGCGTCCGCCGGGTCGCCCGGCAGGGCTGGCAGAACGAGGTGGAGAACTGCACCAGGGTGGCGCGCTCGCCCAACTCCGCGCCCAACTCCGCACCGGTCAGCCGCACCCCGCCGCGCACCCTGAGCCTCCCGTCCCGCGCCATCCGCACCACGCCGAACACGCCGGCCGCAGCCAGCACCGCCAGGCACACGATCAGTCCGGTCATCGGTCCAGTGTGGCAAACCCGGCCCTGGGCCCGGAAGCCGCACCCCAGTAGGATCGGCCCGTGGACACCCGAGCACCGCTCTCGACTCCCCGGCTGACCAGCCGCCGGGTGATCGACCTGTGCCGCGCCACCGCCATGCGCTGTCGCTTACCCGACCCCACCGTCACCCCGTCAGCCCGCAGCGCCCCTGGAGCACCCCGTGCAGATCGACCCGCGCGGCCCGCGTTTCGCCGCCGTCCTCACCTCCCTCGTCCTCGCCGCCGTCCTGCTCACCGGCAGCGGCACCCTGCTCGCCGTCCAGACCCTGGTCTTCGCCGCCGGCGCGTTCGGCGGCCTGCGCCACGCCCCGTACGGCTGGCTGTACCGCGTCCTGCTGCAACCCCGGCTCGGCCCGCCCGCCGAACTCGAGGACGCCCGGCCGCCGCGCTTCGCCCAGGCCGTCGGCTTCGGCTTCGCCCTGGTCGGCACGCTCGGTTACCTCGGCGGGGCGACCTGGCTGGGCCTGGCCGCCACCGGGCTGGCCCTCGCCGCGGCCTTCCTGAACGCCGCCTTCGACTACTGCCTCGGCTGCGAGTTCTACCTGCTGCTGCGCCGTGCCCGTCCCGGCCTCGGGGCCTGACCCGGGCGGAAGTTCCCGACCTGGGCGCCCGCCCGTGTGAGAGAGGCCTCCCCTTCCGACCCGGCCCCGGGCGGGCCCAGGCGTGACAGACCGTGCCCGTTCGGGGGATCATCGGGGGGAAACACCCGTGGCCGCCGCGGCGTGCCGCGACTCGTCGGCCCCAGCCACGCCCCGGGTACCACCAGACCGGGCGCCAGCCCGTGGGAAGTAGGGCTGACCGTGGCTGAGTTCGTGTACCCGCCGGTTATCCGCACAGCGATCACCGCCTTCAAGGCGCTGGACCTGCGGATCACCATCGTCGGCGCCGAGCACGTCCCCGCCACCGGCGGCGCCGTGCTGGTCAGCAACCACATCAGCTACCTGGACTTCATCTTCGCCGGCTTCGGCGCGTACCGGGTGGCCCGCCGCAAGACCCGCTTCATGGCCAAGGACGACGTCTTCAAGCACAAGGTCTCGGGCCCGCTGATGCGCGGCATGAAGCACATCCCGGTCGACCGCACCGACGGGCAGCCCGCCTACGAGGCCGCCGTCAAGGCGCTGCGCGAGGGCGAGGTGGTCGGCGTCTTCCCCGAGGCGACCATCAGCCGCTCCTTCATGCTGAAGAAGTTCAAGACCGGCGCCGCCCGGATGGCCGCCGACTCCGGCACCCCGCTGCTGCCGGTGATCCTCTGGGGCACCCAGCAGCTGTGGACCAAGGGCCGGCCCAAGACCCTGACGAAGCGTCACGTCCCGGTCACCATCATGATCGGCGAGCCGATCCACCTCACCGACGCCGACAAGCCGGTGATGGTCACCCGCCGCCTGCGCGCCGCGATGTCCGAGATGCTGGACCGTGCCCAGCGCGACTACCCCGCCAAGCCGGCCGGCCCCGAGGACGACTGGTGGCTGCCCGCCCACCTCGGCGGCACCGCCCCCACCCCGGAGGTCGCCGAAGCCGAGGACGAGGCCGAAGCCGCCGCCAAGGCCGAACGCCGCAGCACCAGCTGACACCCCGTCGGGCCGCACCTGACGCTCCGCCGGCCGGACCGGTGGCGGCCCGACTCCCCCGCCACCGGTGGTCCTGGACCGCCCTCACCCACCACGGCGGGCATCCCCCGCGACCTTCCCCGCCACCCCCGCCCGGGCGACGCCCTCCACCTCGACGCAGATGCCGAACACCCGTGCGTGGCCGGTCCAACCATTGACCCGGCCCCGGTTGTTGCTGATCTGCACCCGCTTCCGGACCGGATCGACTGCCGACACCAGGTGCAGGTACACCGTCCCCGCCACCCGGGCCAGCACGATGTCACCGACCTCCACCATCGCCGGATCGACCGGAGCGACCACCACCGACTGCCGACTGCGAATCAGCGGCACCATCGAGTTCCCACTCGGCCGGAACTCCACCCTCGCCCCACCGGCCACCCTGGCCGCCACACCGTCCAACACACCCATCCGCCGATCGTCGCAGCCCCCGCCGCCCCGACCAACCGAAATTCGCCCCCGCGCGCGGCTCCCGGCATCCGACCATCGCACTCTCACCCGTTCCCCAGATCGCGCTCATTCGCCGTTCCTACGCTGCGCGGACGGTAAAGAGATCGGAAAGGACCGGGAGCTCCATGGCAGCCGAGCACCAGCACACCTCGCACCACGAGGACCACGAGGACCACCACGAAGGCCAACGGGTCAGCCGCCGCCGTGCCCTCGCCGGCATCAGCAGCATCGGTCTCGGCGCACTCCTCGCCGCCTGCGCCGGCTCCAAGGGCGGCAGCACCAGCGCGGCCACCACCACCGGATCGACAGCGAGCATCAGCCCGCAGGCCTCCACCACCGAGGACCTCACCGGCCTGTTCGCGAACGCGGGCACCTGCACCCTCACCGCCCAGACCACCCAGGGCCCGTACTACTTCGACGCCGACAAGATCCGCAGCGACATCCGCGAGGACCGCGAGGGCGTCCGCCTGCGCCTGGCCGTCCGGGTCCAGGACTCCGAGAGCTGCCAGGCGATCCCCAACGCGGTCGTGGAGATCTGGCACTGCGACGCCGCCGGCCTCTACTCCGGCGCGGAGACCCTCTCCTCCGGCGGCGGTGGCGGCTCCGGCGGACCGGGCGGCAACGGCCCCGGCGGCACCCAGCCCGTCGGCGCCCCCACCGGCTCCCCGCCGTCCGGCGCTCCGTCAGGCGCCCCGTCCGGCGCGCCCGGTGGCGGCGGCCAGGGCGACCTCACTCCGCAGGACGACAAGCGCTACCTGCGCGGCGCCCAGGTCACCAACAAGGACGGCATCGTCCAGTTCACCACCATCTGGCCGGGCTGGTACGTCAGCCGCACCGTCCACATCCACGCGATGGTGCACATCGACAACGAACGGACCCTCACCACCCAGCTGATGATGGACGAGTCCCTCAACAGCGCGGTCTTCGCCCGGGCTCCGTACAGCAACCACACCGGACGCGACACCTTCAACGACGGCGACAGCATCTACCGGCCGAGCATGCTGCTGAAGGTCATCGAGGACGGCGACGGCTACCTCGGCGTGATCACCTTCGCCGCCGACCCCGACAAGAACGGCAAGTAGCGCCCGGACGGCCCACCACACGGCCCCCGAAGCACCGTCAGACCGCCTCGGGGGCCAAGCACTTACGCCTACCGACCCGCCACGCGGTCACTCAGCCGCACGATCGACACCTCGATCTGGCCGAACCCGTCCTCCCACCCGATCACCGGCTCGCAGCCCGCCGACTCCAGCCCGCCCGCCGAGGCGTCCTCGAGCATCGGCATCATCCCCTCGTCACCGTCGGTGCAGAAGAACCCGAGGTGCGCCCGCAGTCCTTCGTGCCCGATCGCGGACAACTGCTCCTCCCACTCCTCCTCGGCCTCCACCTCGAAGGACACCAGGTCCCCAGGCCCCGTCCCGGTGTCGAGAGCGACCCGGAACGCATCGAACAGCGACCCGTCGGAGCGGAGCCGCGCGAAGAACACCGTCCACGCACCGTCGAACGCGGGCTCCGCCAGGTCCACCCCGAAGCGCTCCACCAGCGGCGCCAGCTCGGCCCCCCGGATCAGCCCCGGCGAGAAGCACGCGCCGTCCAGCGCAGTGACGAACTCCACCGGAAACGCGGCCCGCCGCTCCGCAGACTCCCAGAACTCGAACACCGACCCACTCGCGTCGAAGACCGGCGTCCGCTCGGTCGCATCCGACAAGTAGCAGTCCCAGCGCACCGGTTCGACCCCACGCAACGCGCCCGGCCGCACCCAGGCGGCATCCCGCCGGAACCCCGTCTCGTCGATCAGATTGCTCCCGACGCAGGCCGCGTAGACCGCACCGTCCTGCTCCAACGGCCGGCCCAGCAGAACGGCGAAGGCCTCGGCGAGCTGCCGGTCCCACGCGCCGTCCGCCGCCGCCCGGGCAGCCGGCACGACCGCGGGATCGACAGCTACGGAGGTGTCTCGAGTCATGCCCGCACCCTAGTCCCGGCCCCGGACACCAGCCCTACCTCCCGCCTCCTCGCCCCCACCCGGTACCCTCACCGCGTGATCGACCACGGCATAGCACTCCCCACCTTCCGGATGCACCTGGTCCCCGCGGTCCTCGCCCTGGCCAACCCCACCGTCCAGCACCCGACTTGGCTCGACCCCGCCACCCCCGACGGCCTCCACCACGTCCTGCGTAGCCTCTTCACTGACCACTGCGACGCCGACCACCCCCTCCCCTGGCTCGGTCAAAGCCTCCGCACCACCGAAGAAGCCGCCCTCCTCACCGACCTGGCCGCCGCCCTCCACCACGTCAGAGCCACCACCACCCCCGACGCCTACCCCACGTCCCCCCACTGGCCCGCCGTCCTCACCACCGCCACCCGCCTCGCCCACCTGATGATCCGCAACGACCAACTGGCGCTCTACCACCCGCCCCGCAGCGAATTGCGCCCGGAACGCGAAGAAGCCCCCTGACATCCCGTCAGGGGGCTTCTTCTGAAAGATTGTTCGGCGGCGTCCTACTCTCCCACAGGGTCCCCCCTGCAGTA
>NZ_JBSFXE010000091.1:0-5860 GCF_053595195.1 Kitasatospora sp. NPDC002522 | reverse complement strand
GGCCTGAACCCCGAGTACATCAACCGGTACCCGCACCAGTTCTCCGGCGGCCAGCGCCAGCGCATCGGCATCGCCCGCGGCCTCGCGCTCAAGCCGGAGATCATCATCTGCGACGAGCCGGTCTCCGCCCTGGACGTCTCGGTGCAGGCCCAGGTGATCAACCTGCTGGAGCAGCTGCAGCAGGAGTTCGAGCTCTCCTACATGTTTATCGCCCACGACCTGTCGATCGTGCGTCACATCTCCGACCGGGTCGGCGTGATGTACCTCGGCAAGATGGTCGAGATCGGCACGGACGAGGAGATCTACGAGCACGCCACGCACCCCTACACCCAGGCGCTGCTGAGCGCGGTGCCGGTGCCGGACCCGACGGACCGCGAGAACCGCGAGCGGATCATCCTCACCGGTGACATCCCCTCGCCGGCCAACCCGCCGTCCGGCTGCCGCTTCCGCACCCGTTGCTGGAAGGCCGAGGAGCGCTGCTCGACCGAGCTGCCGCTGCTGGCCGTCCCCGAGCTGCTGGCCGGCGCGGCCAAGCACGAGTCCGCGTGCCACTTCGCGGCCGAGCGTGAGGTCGCTGCCGCGTAGGCGCTGACGCACCGCCAGAGATCCGCCCTGGGAGGGGAGTTCCCTCCCGGGGCGGATCTTTGCTTTCCGGCCTTCGCTCATCCGGCGGTACTGCGGTCGCGTCGCCGCAAAGCGGCCCTTCTCATGAGGTGAGATGCGTCATACACCCTGAGGAGGAAGCTCCATGCCTGCAGGCACCCGCGTGCGCTGGGCCATTGTCAGTGCGACGTCCGTGGCCCTGGTGGCCACGGGTTGCAGCAGCAGTGGTTCCGGTGGCGGATCGTCAGACGCCAGCAAGACCTTCAGCTACCAGAGCAGCGAGCCGCAGAACCCGCTGCAGCCGGCCAACGCCAACGAGACCGGCGGTGGGCGCATCGTGCAGAACCTGTTCAAGGGCCTGGCCGACTACGACCCCAGCAACGGCAAGCTCCGGATGCAGGTCGCGCAGTCGATCGACACCAGCGACTCGCAGACCTTCAACGTGACGCTGAAGACCGGCTGGACCTTCCACGACGGCACCCCGGTGACCTCGAAGAGCTTCGTGGACGCCTGGAACTGGGCGGCGAGCACCAAGAACAACCAGATCAACAGCTCCTGGTTCGGCGACATCCAGGGCTACGCGGACGTCCACCCCGCGAGCGGCGCCCCGGCCAAGGACACCATGTCCGGCCTGACCGTGCAGGACGACACCCACTTCACCATCAAGCTGACCAACAAGGTCTCGTACTTCCCGTACAAGCTGGGGTACGTGGCCTTCTCGCCGCTGCCGGAGGGCTTCTACCAGGACCCGGCGGGCTACGGGCAGAAGCCGATCGGCAACGGGCCGTACCAGTTCGTCAGCTGGGACCACAACTCGCAGGTGGTCACCAAGACCTACGCCAACTACCAGGGCGTGGACAAGCCGAAGAACGGCGGTGTGATCTTCAAGATGTACACCACCGCCGAGGCGGCCTACGCGGACCTGCAGTCGAACAACCTGGACGTGATCGACCAGGTGCCGCCGTCGGCGCTGGCGAACTACAAGAACGACCTCGGCGACCGGGCGATCGACTCCCCGCAGGGCGCGATCCAGAACATCGGCTTCACGCTCTACCAGCCGGACTGGTCGGGGGCGAACCTGAACAAGGTCCGGCAGGGCCTGTCGATGGCGATCGACCGCAACACCATCACCAAGACCGTGCTGCAGGGCTCCCGCGCGCCCGCCAGCGCCTGGGTGGCGGAGGGCGTCGAGGGCTACAAGGCGGGCACCTGCGGCGACTTCTGCAACTACAACCCGGACATGGCGAAGCAGCTGATCCAGCAGGGCGGCGGCGTCCCCGGCAACTCGGTGAAGATCACCTACAACGCGGACGGCGGCCACAAGGAGTGGGTCGACGCGGTCTGCAACTCGATCCGGCAGGCCACCGGCGTGAACTGCGTCGGCGACCCGAAGACCGACTTCAAGACCGCCCGCGCGGCGATCACCGGCCACCAGATCGACGGCATGTTCCGCACCGGCTGGGTGCAGGACTACCCGCTGAACGCCAACTTCCTGGCGGACGTCTACCGGACCGGCGCGGCCTCCAACGACACCGGCTACTCCAGCCCGGAGTTCGACAAGCTGGCCACCCAGGCCGACCAGGCCCCCTCGATCCAGGACACCGCCACCGGGTACCAGCAGGCCGAGGCCCAGCTGGCGATCGACTTCCCGGCGGTGCCGCTCTGGTACTACCGCACCAACTCGGGCTTCTCCACCAAGGTGCAGAACGTCATGTTCGACTCCTTCGGCAACCCGGCCTGGACGCAGGTCGAGGTCAAGGGCTGACCCCACCCGACGCCGGCCCCGTCCTCCCCGCACGGAGGGCGGGGCTCCGGCACTACGTCACCCCTTCGAAGGGAGGGCTCGCATGGGCCACTACGTGCTACGCCGCGTGCTCCAGATGATCCCGGTGTTCTTCGGTGCCACGCTGCTGATCTTCCTGATGGTGTACACCCTGCCGGGCGACCCGATCGCGGCGATGTTCGGCGACAAGGCGGCCGACCCGGCGACCGTGGCCAACCTGCGGCACAAGTACTACCTCGACCAGCCGCTGTGGAAGCAGTACCTGCACTACATGAACAACATCTTCCACCTGGACTTCGGCACCAGCTTCACCGGCCGCCCGGTCTCCGAGATCATGGCGGACGCCTTCCCGGTGACCATCCGGCTCGCGCTGGTCGCGTTCTTCTTCGAGATCGTGGTCGGCCTGCCGCTCGGCCTGATCGCCGGCCTCAAGCGCGCCAGCTTCGCCGACACCGGGGTGCTGGTGCTGACCCTGCTGGTCATCTCGATCCCGGTCTTCGTGCTCGGCTACATCGCGCAGACGGTGTTCGCCACCAATCTCGGCTGGGTGACCCCGACGGTGCAGGACTCCACCGCCATCACCCAACTGATCCTGCCGGGCCTGGTGCTGGCCTCGCTCTCACTGGCGTACGTGGCCCGGCTCACCCGCACCTCGATCGGCGAGAACCTGCGGGCCGACTACATGCGCACCGCCGTCGCCAAGGGCCTGCCCCGGCGGACCATCATCAGCCGCCACCTGCTGCGCAACTCGCTGATCCCGGTGGTGACCTTCCTCGGTACCGACCTGGGCGCGCTGATGGGCGGCGCGATCGTCACCGAGGGCATCTTCAACATCGCCGGCGTCGGCAACGTCCTCTACAAGGCGATCAACCAGAAGGAGGGCCCGACGGTGGTCGGCATCGTCACCGTGCTGGTGATCGTCTACCTGGTCGCCAGCCTGGTCGTCGACCTGCTCTACGCCGTCCTGGACCCGAGGATCCGCTATGCCTGACCGGAACGGGGACATCCCCGACGACCACGATCCGCTGCGGAACATCGCGCCGACCGACAGCGACCACCTGGACTACGTCGGCCAGCAGGGACTGGCGGTCGAGCAGGAGACCTTAAGCGAACCGAACCCGGTCAAGCGGGAGGAGGCCCGCAGCCTCTGGGGCGACGCCTGGCGGGACCTGCGGCGGCGGCCGATCTTCCTGATCTCCGCGGTGCTGCTCTTCATCCTGATCCTGGTGGCGATCTTCCCTCAGCTGTTCACCGACACCGACCCGCGGGCCGCCAACCTGACCCAGAACTACCTGCGGCGGCCGGACTGGACCGACTTCTTCGGCGGCGCCTGGTTCGGCTACGACGGGCAGGGCCGGTCGATCTACGCCCGGGTGGTGTACGGCGCGCGGGCCTCGATCACGGTCGGCATCTGCGTCACCCTGCTGGTCACCGTGCTCGGCGGCCTGGCCGGCATGGTGGCGGGATTCTTCGGCGGCTGGATGGACGCGGTGATCTCCCGGATCGTCGACATCTTCTTCGGCATCCCGCTGCTGCTCGGCGCCCTGGTGCTGCTGAACGCCTTCACCACCCGCAACGTCTGGACCGTGGTGGTCGCACTGGCCTTCCTCGGCTGGACCCAGCTGGCCCGCGTGATGCGCGGCTCGGTGATCACCGTCAAGCAGTCCGACTACGTGGTGGCCGGGCGGGCGCTGGGCGCCGGGACCGGGCGGCTGATGTTCCGTCACATCCTGCCGAACGCCCTCGCACCGGTGATCGTGGTGGCCACCATCGCGCTCGGCGGCTACATCACGGCGGAGGCCACGCTGAGCTTCCTCGGCATCGGCCTGCAGGACCCGACCATCTCCTGGGGCGTGGACATCTCCTCGGCCCAGAAGGTGATCCGGCAGGCGCCGTACGTCATGTTCTTCCCGGCCGCGGCGCTGTCCATCACGGTGCTGGCCTTCATCATGATGGGCGACGCGGTGCGCGACGCCCTCGATCCGAAGCTGCGCTGAGCGAGGGGAGAGACACATGAGCACCGCCGCCGACCAGGCCCGCCAGGCCCGCGAGGAGCCCTACACCGGGCCGCTGCTGGACGTGAAGGACCTGCACGTCGAGTTCAAGACCCGGGACGGCGTGGCCCGGGCCGTCAACGGCGTCAACTACAGCGTCAGCGCGGGCGAGACGCTGGCCGTGCTGGGCGAGTCCGGCTCGGGCAAGTCGGTGACCGCGCAGGCCATCATGGGCATCCTGGACATGCCGCCGGCCAGCATCCCCAAGGGGGAGATCCTGTTCCGCGGCCAGGACATGCTGAAGATGGGCAGGGAGGAGCGCCGGAGGATCCGCGGCCAGAAGATCGCGATGATCTTCCAGGACGCGCTCTCCTCGCTCAACCCGGTGCTCCCCGTCGGCTTCCAGCTCGGCGAGATGTACCGGGCGCACCGCGACACCAACCGCAAGGACGCCAAGGCCAAGGCGATCGAGCTGATGGACCGGGTGCGCATCCCGGCCGCCGCGCAGCGCGTCAACGACTACCCGCACCAGTTCTCCGGCGGTATGCGCCAGCGCATCATGATCGCCATGGCGCTGGCGCTGGAACCGGACCTGATCATCGCGGACGAGCCCACCACCGCCCTGGACGTCACCGTCCAGGCCCAGGTGATGGACCTGCTCGCCGAGCTGCAGGGCGAGTACCACATGGGCCTGATCCTGATCACCCACGACCTCGGCGTGGTCGCCGACGTCGCGGACAAGATCGCGGTGATGTACGCCGGCCGGATCGTGGAGACCGCGCCGGTGCACGAGCTGTACGCCCGGCCCGCCCACCCGTACACCCGGGGCCTGCTGGACTCCATCCCGCGGCTCGACCAGAAGGGCCAGGAGCTCTTCGCGATCAAGGGCCTGCCGCCCAACCTGCTGCGGATCCCGCCCGGCTGCGCGTTCAACCCGCGCTGCCCGCGGGCGCAGGAGATCTGCCGGCACGAGGTGCCGCCGCTGGCGCCGGTGACCGAGGACGACGGGACGCCGCTGGCCGGCCGGGGCAGTGCGTGCTTCTTCTGGAAGGAGACCCTCCATGACGGCTAACGGTGCCAGCCCGCTCGGGGCGCCCACCCCCGAGGAGGTGGCGTTCGCCCAGGACGTCCCGCGCGGCGAGCCGATCCTGGAGGTCCGCGACCTGCTCAAGCACTTCCCGCTCACCCGGGGCGTGCTGTTCAAGAAGCAGGTGGGCGCGGTCAAGGCGGTCGACGGGGTCTCCTTCGACCTGATGCAGGGCGAGACCCTCGGCATCGTCGGCGAGTCCGGCTGCGGAAAGTCGACGCTGGCCAAGGTGCTGATGAACCTGGAGCCCGCCACCGCCGGGTCGGTGAAGTACAAGGGCGAGGAGATCTCGCACCTGTCCGGCGCCGCGCTGAAGGCGGTGCGCCGCAACATCCAGATGGTGTTCCAGGACCCGTACACCTCGCTGAACCCGCGGATGACGGTCGGCGACAT
>NZ_JBSFXE010000090.1:0-5885 GCF_053595195.1 Kitasatospora sp. NPDC002522 | reverse complement strand
CTCTTCGACCGCGCGGAGGTCGAGCGCCTGGCCGAGCTGTGGCAGCAGGCGCTGCGCGCGATCCACACCCACGCGGAGAACCCGGACGCGGGTGGCTTCACCCCGTCCGACCTGAGTCTGGTCAGCCTCTCCCAGCACCACATCGAGCTGCTGGAGGAGGAAGAGGACGACTACGACGACGAGTTCGACCACTTCGGCGAGGTCGATGAGGACGACGACCTGCCCGGCCACTGAGCCACGCCTCGAAGTCCCCTCTCTTCACTGACAGTTCGGAAAGGTATCGGCACATGAAGAAGTCGGCGATCGAGGACGTGCTCCCGCTGTCGTCGCTGCAGGAAGGCTTCCTCTTCCACGCGCTGTACGACGCGCAGGGGCCGGACGTCTACACCGTGCAGCTGACCGTGGAGCTGAGCGGGCCGCTCGACACCGAGCGCCTGCGGCTCTCGGCGGAGGCACTGGTCGCCCGGCACGCCAACCTGCGGGCGGGCTTCCGGCACAAGGGCGTCGACCGTCCGCTGCAGGTGGTCCGGCGGCAGGTGCGCACCCCCTGGCGGGAGGTGGACCTGAGCGGACGCGGCGAGCAGGCGGACGCGGCGTTCGGCGAGCTGGCCGACGCGGACCGGGTCCGGCGCTTCGACATGAGTCGCCCGCCGCTGCTGCGCTTCACCCTGGCCGCGCTGCCCGGAGAGCGGCACCGGCTGCTGCTGACGATCCACCACATCCTGGTCGACGGCTGGTCGGTGCCGGTCCTGCTGGACGACCTGTTCGAGCTGTACGAGCGCGCGGGCGACGCGAGCGGGCTGCGTCGCGCCGTTCCGTACCGCGACTACCTGGCCTGGCTGTCCCAGCAGGACGAACCGGCCGCCCTCGCCGCCTGGCAGCGGGAGCTGGCCGGACTGGCCGAGCCGACGCTGGTCGCCAGCGGCAAGCAGGCGGCCGCGCCGGTGATCCCGCGGCCGGTGCACATCGAGCTGTCCGAGGAGCTGACCGAGCGGCTGGCGGCGACCGGCCGTCGGCACGGCTGGACCGTCAACACGCTGGCGCAGGCCGCCTGGGGCCTGGTACTCGGCCGCCACCTGGGCCGGTCGGACGTGGTGTTCGGCGGCACCGTCTCCGGCCGCCCGCCGGAGCTGCCCGGCGTCGAGACCATCGTCGGCCTGCTGATCAACACCCTGCCGGTGCGCGTGACCTGGCAGCCCGGGGCGACGCTGGCCGAGCTGTTCACCGTGCTGCAGGACCACCAGAGCGGGCTGACCCCGCACCAGCACGTGCAGCTCGCCGCCATCCAGACCGGCGCCGGCCTCGGCGAACTCTTCGACACCACCACGGTGTTCGAGAACTTCCCGCTCGGGGCCGAGGGCGCGCCGAAGCTGGCCGACGGGCTGGAGATCACCGAGGTCGACGCCCGGGACGCCACCCACTTCGCGCTCAGCCTGGTCGGCATGCCCGGCGAGCGGCTGACCTTCCGGCTGGACTACCGGCCCGACGTGATCGACCAGGAGACCGCCCAGCGGCTCGCCGACTGGCTGCACCGCACCCTGGAGACCGCCGCCGACACCCCCGAACTGCCGATCGCCGAACTCGGGTTGCTCTCCGGCGAGGAACTCCACCGGGTGCTCACCGAGTGGAACCGCACCGAGCGGCCGGTCCCGACCACCACCCTCACCGCGCTGCTGGAGAGCGCCGCCGCCGAGCACCCGGACGCGCTCGCCGTCGGCCACGGTGCCACCCGGCTCGACTACCGCGAGCTGCACGCCCGCGCCAACCGCCTGGCCCGCGTCCTGGTCGCCCGCGGCGCCGGACCGGAGCGGATGGTCGCGCTCGCCCTGCCGCAGCGCGCCGACCTGGTGGTCGCCCTGCTCGCGGTGCTGAAGACCGGCGCCGGCTACCTGCCGCTCGACCCCGCGCACCCCACCGAGCGGATCGCCGGCATGTTCGAGGAGACCTCGCCGGTCTGCGTCCTCACCACCGCCGAGACGTCCGGCGCCCTCCCGGCCGGCGGCCCCGAACTGCTGCTGCTCGACGACCCCGCGCTCGCCGCCGAGACCGCCGCCCAGTCCGACCGCCCGCTGACCGACGCCGACCGCACCGCCCCGCTGCTGCCCGGCCACCCCGCGTACGTCATCTACACCTCCGGCTCCACCGGCCGCCCCAAGGGCGTGCTGGTCGAGCACCAGGCCGTGGTGAACTACCTGCTGTGGGCGTGCGAGGTCTACCCGGCCGCACAGCGCAGCACCCTGCTGCACTCCCCGGTCTCCTTCGACCTCACCGTCACCGGCCTGTACGCCCCGCTGATCTCCGGCGGCAGCGTCCACCTCACCCGGTTCACCGACGGCCTGCCCGACCCCGAGGGCACCGTGCCCGAGGGCGGCATCGCCTTCCTCAAGGGCACCCCCAGCCACCTCGCCCTGCTGCGCGCGCTGCCCGCCGAGTTCTCGCCCACCGCCGAACTCGTCCTCGGCGGCGAGCCCCTGCCCGGCTCCCACCTCGACGCCTGGCGCCAGGAGCACCCCGGCGTCCGGGTGCTCAACGAGTACGGCCCGACCGAGACCACCGTCGGCTGCACCTCGCTCGCCGTCGAACCCGACGACGAGATCCCCGGCGAGGTGCTCACCCTCGGCCGCGCCATGTGGAACACCCGCCTGTACGTGCTCGACGACGCGCTGCGGCCCGTCCCGCCCGGCGTGGTCGGCGAGCTGTACATCGCCGGCACCTGCCTGGCCCGCGGCTACGCCGCCCGCCCCGGCCTGACCGCGCACCGCTTCGTCGCCGACCCGTTCGGCGAGCCCGGCACCCGGATGTACCACACCGGCGACCTGGTCCGCTGGCGTGCCGACGGCGACCTCGAGTTCGCCGGCCGGGTCGACGACCAGGTGAAGATCCGCGGCTACCGGATCGAGCTCGGCGAGATCGAGACCGTGCTCGCCGACCACCCGCAGGTCGAGCAGGTCGCCGTCGTGGTCCGCGAGGACCGCCCCGGCGACAGGCAACTGGTCGCCTACGTGGTCGGCGACGCCGCCGACCTGCGCGCCCACGCGGCGGGCCGACTGCCCGAGTACATGGTCCCGGCCGCCTTCGTGGCGCTCGACGTGCTGCCGCTCACCGCCAACGGCAAGCTCGACAAGCGCGCCCTGCCCGCCCCCACCGTGCAGACCGGCGGCGGCACCGGACGCGGCCCGCGCTCGCCCCGCGAGGAGATCCTCTGCCGGGTCTTCGCCGAGATCCTCGCCGTCCCCCGGGTCTCCATCGACGACGACTTCTTCGAGCTCGGCGGTCACTCGCTGCTCGCCACCCGCCTGGTCAGCCGGGTGCGCTCCGCCCTCGACGTGGAACTCCCGATCCGCGCCGTCTTCGAGCACTCCACCGTCGCCCGCCTGGCCCGCGCCCTCGACGGCGCCGGCCAGGCCCGCGCCGCGCTGCGCCCGATGGACCGGCCCGAGCACCTCCCGCTCTCCTTCGCCCAGCGCCGCCTGTGGTTCCTCGACCGCCTCGACCCGGACGCCGGCACCTACCACATCCCGGTCGCCGTCCGCCTCCGCGGCGAACTCGAACTCCCGCTGCTGGAAAGCTCGCTGAACGCCGTGGTGATGCGGCACGAGGCGCTGCGCACGGTCTTCCCCGAGCGGGAGGGCGAACCCCGCCAGCTGGTGCTCGACCCGCTGGACGTCTCCGTCGAGCTGCTGATCCGCGAGGCGGACGAGGCCAAGCTCGCCGACGAACTCGCCGCCGAGGCCGCCCGCCGCTTCGACCTGTCCACCGAGCTGCCGTTGCGGGCGGTGGTGTTCCGGGTGGCGCCGGAGGAGTGTGTGCTGCTGTTGGTGCTGCACCACATCGCGGGTGACGGGTGGTCGTTGGCGCCGCTGCTGCGGGATCTGGAAGCCGCTTATCTGGGGCGTGAGTTGGACGTGCTGCCGGTGCAGTACGCGGACTACGCGTTGTGGCAGCGTGAGGTGTTGGGGGCGGAGGACGATCCGGAGTCGGTGGCGTCGCGTCAGCTCGCTTACTGGCGTGAGGCGTTGGCGGGTCTGCCGGAGGTGCTGGAGCTGCCCGCCGACCGCCAGCGCCCGGCCGTGGCCTCCTACCGCGGCGAGCGGCTGCCCTGGCAGCTGGACGCCGCCACCCACCGCGCCCTCGCGGACCTCGCCCGGGACAGCGGCGCCAGCCTCTTCATGGTGCTCCAGGCGGCCCTCGCCACCCTGTTCACCCGGCTGGGTGCGGGGACCGACATTCCGCTGGGTACGGCGGTGGCGGGGCGGACCGACGAGGCGTTGGACGAGCTGGTCGGGTTCTTCGTGAACACGCTGGTGCTGCGGACGGACACCTCGGGGAACCCGAGCTTCCGTGAGCTGGTGAAGCGGGTGCGTGAGCACGACCTGTCGGCGTACGCGCACCAGGACGTGCCGTTCGAGCGGCTGGTGGAGGTGCTCAACCCGGAGCGCTCGCTGGCCCGCCACCCGCTGTTCCAGACCATGCTGCTCCTGCAGAACGCCCCGGAGCCCGACCTCGACCTGCCCGGCATCACCCCCTCCGTCGAGGAGTTCGCCAGCGGCGTCGCCAAGTTCGACCTGACCTTCGACCTGCACGAGACCTTCGACGCCGAAGGCCACCCGGCCGGCATCGCGGGTGACATCGACTACGCGCTCGACCTCTTCGACGCCGCCACCGTCGCCGCCCTGGCCGGCCGACTGACGAACCTCCTGGAACTCGTCGCGGCCGCCCCCGACCGCGAACTCGCCTCGCTCGACCTGCTGGATGCGGCGGAGCGTGCGTTGGTGGTGGAGTCGTGGGGTCGGGGTGCGGCGGCGGCGCAGTCGTCGGTGGGTGTGGTGGGGTTGTTGGAGGCGCAGGCTGCGCGGTCGCCGGAGACGGTGGCGGTGGTGTGCGGGTGGGAGCAGGTGACGTACCGCGAACTCGCGGAGCGCGCCGACCGGTTGGCGCGGGTGCTGGTGGCGTCCGGGGTGGGTGCGGACGGTCTGGTGGCGGTGGCGCTGTCGCGGTCGGTGGACCTGGTGGTGGCGCTCTGGGCGGTGTTGAAGGCGGGTGCCGGCTATGTGCCGGTGGACCCGACGCTGCCGGCCGACCGGATCTCGTACATCCTCTACGACGCCCGGCCGACCTGCGTGATCACCACGTCGGAGGTCCGGCCCGCACTGCCCCTGGGTGACGCCGAGGTCCTGCTGGTGGATGCGTTGCCGGCGCCGGTGGACGGTGAGTGGCCGCCGGTGGTGGTGCCGTCGTCGGCGGTGGCGTACGTGCTCTACACGTCGGGGTCGACGGGTCGTCCGAAGGGTGTGGTGGTGACCCGGGGTGGTCTGGAGAACGTGCTCGCGGACATGGGTGAGCGGTTCGAGGTGACGCCGAGTGCGCGGTTCCTGGCGGTGACGACGTTCGGGTTCGACATCTCGAACGTGGAGATCTTCGTGCCGTTGCTGGCGGGCGCGCGGTTGGTGCTGGTGGAGCGGGAGACGGTCCTCGATCCGGCGCGGTTGGCGGGGTTGATCGATTCGTCGGGTGCGACGTTCCTGCAGGCGACGCCGACGTTCTGTCAGGCTCTCGCCTCCGAGCAGCCGTTGGCGTTCGCCGGGCTTCGGGTGCTGATGGGCGGTGAGGCGATTTCCGCCTCGCTCGCGGACACGGTGCGCGAGGTGGCGTGGGACCTGACGAACGGTTACGGGCCCACCGAAACCTCGATCTACTCCGTCGCCGGAGTCGCGGACGGCCCCGTCGGCAGCGTGCCGGGCATCGGCCGCCCCGTGACCGGGACGGACGTCTACGTACTCGACGAGCGGCTGCGGCCGGTTCCGGTCGGCGTGCCGGGTGAGTTGTACATCGCGGGTGTGGGTGTGGCGCGTGGGTACGTGGGTCGTGCGGGGTTGACGGCGGAG
>NZ_JBSFXE010000089.1:0-5995 GCF_053595195.1 Kitasatospora sp. NPDC002522 | reverse complement strand
GCGGAGGCGACGTCCCACTGCCAGGTGCCGAGGCCCGCCAGTCGCTGGGCCTGGGCGAGCTGGTGCTCCCGGAGTTCCTGCTCGTCGTGGGTGCGCCAGCTGACCAGGACGCCGTCGAGGAAGGGGGTGGCGTGCAGGGTCATGGTGGAACCGTGCACGGCGCCGCCGACGACCTCGACGTACTGCTCGGCCTCCCCGCGGTGGGGCACACCGGTGGCCGCGACGTCGAGCAGGTGCTGGAAGGCGCCGGAGGAGACCATGCCGGGGTAGAGCTCGCTGAGCAGCCGCCCGGTGATGTCCTGCCCGGTGCGGCCGGCCAGGTCGACGGTGGCCGCGTTGGCGTGTTCCACCCGCAGGTCGGTGACCTTGCCCTCGGGTTCGCGGACGGCGCTCAGGATCAGCACCGGGTCGAGGAGCGCGTCCAGGACCGCCCGGAACCACGGTTCGCCGGTCGGCAGCGGGGCTCCGGCCTCGTCGGCGCCCGGGGCGAGCACCCGCAGCAGGTGGGCGGCGCACAGCCTCGCCACCGCCGACAGGTAGCGCTCGGTGGGACGGTCCGCCCGGTAGGCGTCGGGCCAGCCGAGCTTCATCGCGCCGATCACCTGTTCCCCGGTGCGCAGCGGGAGGGCGCACACGGTCTCCCCCGGCACCAGGTCCTCGCCCTTCAGGTCGGGGTAGCGCGCGGCGAACTCGGATCGCCTGGCCCACACGACGCCTCCCTCGCGGACGGCGTCGGTCATCGGCAGCGACATGCTCGGCGGGATCCGCTGCCACTGGCTGAGCTGGTGGGCGGGCACACCGTGGCTGGCCACCAGCCGCAGCGCGCCGTCGGGCTCCAGCACGGTGAGGGCGACCGCCCCGACACCGAACGGCGCGAGGGCCGCCTCGGAGAGCACCGCGGCGAGTTCGTCGGGCGACTCGGCCGAGCCGAGGGCGGAGGCTGCGAGGTGGTAGCGCGCCGCGAACTCCCCGGCGACCGTCCGCGTCCGCGACCGCGGCCGCGCCGGGGCCACAACTGGCGGCGCCGGGGCCGACTCCCGTGGGAGGGCGGTGAGTTCGTCCTCGCCGGCGTCCGGAGGCGCCGCCGTCCCGAGCAAGTCGGCGGCGAGGTCGACGAGCCTGCGGTTGCTGTCCTGCGACAGCTGGACGAGGTGGCTGAACGCCTCGTCCGGCGTGCAGGAGAACCGTTCGATCAGGATGCCCTTGGCCTGCTCGATCACAGCGCGGGTCCGCATGGCCCGACGCTGGCCCTCCACCTCGCTGCGCAGGCGGTCGATGGTGGCCAGCAGGCGGGCGTTCTCGCCCTGCGGATCCGACATCCACGCCCCCTGGCGTAACGGAGATGGAGCGTTCTTCAAGGCTAGGCCCGAGGCGTAGGAGGTGCCGGGCGGGCCGGCGGCGAGGCGATCTCCGACCAAACGATCTTGCCGACCTCTTCCGGCGAACTGCCCCAGGCCCAGGACAGCAGTGCCACCACTCTCAGCCCGTACCCGCCCGGCACGCTCGGATCCCTTCGGGACCGGAGGACCGGCGGCTCGGGGCTCAGGTCGGACACCTCCACCCGCAGCCCCGCCGGCAGGTGGCGCAGGCGCAGCTCGACGGGGCCGCCCGCGTGCAGGGCGGCATTGGTGACCAGCTCGCTGACGATCAGGAGCACGTCCTCGGCGACCGTCCGGCGCTCACCCTCGGGAGCCGGGAGCCAGCCCCAGTCCAGCAGCGCCGCGCGGGTGAACGCGCGCGACTCGGAGACCGGCCCGGTGGCCTGCCCCAGCGCCAGTCGGCGGTGGTCGGAGACGGACGGCATTGGCTCTCAGCCCTCCTGCCCGGCGAGCGCGTCGTCCACGGTTGGGTAGATCCGAAGGACGGACTTCGCCCCCGTGATCTCGAACAGGCGGGTGACGATCGGGCTGAGGCCCGCCAGCAGCAGCGGCCGCCCGTCGCTCTCCGCCTCGCGGCTCATGCGCAGCAGCAGGTTCAGACCGGTCGAGTCGCAGAACGACAGCCCACCGCAGTCGACCACGACCGGACCGGGTGGGCCCTGCAGGGCGTCCTCCAGGGCCTCGGACAACGGCTGGACCGTATCGTTGTCCAACTCCCCTTCGGGGCGGACGATCACACTCCGCCCCGAGCCGCGGACCACTACTGTGAGCAGCGCCTCGGCCCGGTCGATGTCCATGTGCTGCTCGCCTCCCGCTCGCTCTTCTTCAACGCTAGGCCGCGTCCCAGCTCAGCGATCACCGACGACAGTCTCCACGACCTTGCCGGTGGCCGTACGCTCGACGTGCACCATGCGTCCGACCGTGGCCACGATGAACAGTCCGTAGCCGGACGGCCCTGGCAGTCCGGTCGGGCGCAGCAGCTCACGGCTGCTGTCCTCAACCGTGACCCGCACGCCCGCATCGGCGAGGGCCATCGTCAGGTGGCATCGGCCCGGCGCATGACGGCACGCGTTGCACACCAGCTCGCTGACCACCAGGACCACATCCTGCCGGGTCTGCTGCCCCAGACGCTCCCGGTCCGACCCTGTCAGCCCACCCAGAAAGCACCGAGCGGCACGCCGAGCACGGGCTTCCGATCCGGCAGCGCCGTCCAGGTCGAGATCGAGCGCGGGGACACCGTGCATGGCGTCGCCCACCTCAGAGTCTCCTCGACGCGTACGGTCCACGTTCGGCTTCTACCCCCGACTGGCAGAGGAAACCTGCAGCCCTACTACCCGCTGGCCGGGGACACATCGTCGCGCCGGCGAAGTTCGAGTCAAGAAAGCAGACAGCGCACGGCGCTCGCATCGAGGTCGGTCGGAGCGGGTAGGCGCATCCCGTCGGCCCCTCACCGAGCCGGGCCGGCGGTGCCACTGCACGACACCGCGCCAAGGGAGACCACAGATGAGTGGATTCGAATCATTCGTTGCACTGCTGGACTACCCGGTCTACGTCGTCACCGCCGCGACCGGCGACGGCGAGCGCGCAGGCTGCCTGGTCGGCTTCGCCGGCCAGTGCTCCATCCGACCGCCACGGTTCACCGTGTGGATCTCGAAGGCCAACCACACCCACCCCGTCGCGTCACACTCCCCCGCCCTCGTCGTCCACCTGCTACCGCACCGCCACGACCTGGCGGAACTGTTCGGCGGCGCGACCGGCGACACGCTCGACAAGTTCGCGGCTGTCCCCTGGCGCCCCGGCCCCTACGGCGTCCCAGTCCTCACCGACGCCTCCGCCTGGTTCGCGGGCCGAGTCCTCGACCGGTTCGACGGGGGAGATCACTCGGGATTCCTCCTCGACCCCATCACCGCCGCCACCACCGCGGACCGCAACCCGCTTCGCCTCGGCGACGTATCGGACATCGACGCGGGCCATCCGGCCTGACCGCCGAACGACCGTCCAACCCTGCAAGGAGCACACCGTGACGCCGATCAACGGGCCCGACCCTCCCCCACCCGGCCGCCACGAGACGCCACAGGAACGGGCGGACCGCCTGTGGACCGAGATGCTCCAGGAGGTACGGGTGTGCCAGACCGGCGCGCAGATCCTGTTCGGTTTCCTCATCGGTGTGGCCTTCACCGAGCGGTTCACCGAGCTGTCGGACTTCGACCAACACCTCTACATCGCCGCCGTCGCGTTGGGCGCTGTCTCCACTGGGTCACTGATCGCACCCGTGGCCTTCCGCCGCTTCCTCGCCGGCCACGGCATGAAACCCGAACTGATCCGAGTCGCCAGCCGTCTCGTCGCCATCGGGCTCGTCGCCCTGGCCCTGACCATCACCGCAGCCCTGCTCCTTCTGCTGCGCACCGCCACCACCAACTCACCGATCGCCTGGATCGTCAGCGCCTGCGTCCTGCTGTGGTTCACCGCGTCCTGGCTGGTCCTGCCACTGATCGTGCTGCACCGCACTGCCGCCCTGCGGAACCGCCCCGAGCAGGGACCGCCGGACTCGGGCAGCCAGAACGGCCACAGCACCTAACCGCGGCTGGCCAGCCCGCGAGCCCAACGCCGGGCTCCTCCGGGACCGCGGCGCTGCACACCGCGCTGCCGCCGGCGTCGGCCCCGGCGGCGAGGTGCTGGTGCCGTCGATGACGTTCTGCGCCTCCGTGCAGGCCGTCCTCGCCACCGGAGCCGAACCCCGCCCGCCGCACCCTGTGGCGCACCTACCGCGATGCACTCGCCGGCCTCCCCGGTGTCGAGGTGGTCGACGTCGACGTGGACCGCTCCGTCCCGCACCTGTGCATCGTCACGGTCCCCGACCACGACCGGGTCTGGGCCCAGATGCGCCGCTCGGGAATCGGCGTCGGCGTCCACCACCCGCCCAACCACCTCCAGCCGGCCTTCGCTCGGTGGGCCCGGCCGCTGCCGGCGACGGAACGCCTCGCCCAGCAGCTGCTCACCCTGCCGTTCCACCAGCACCTCACCGAGGACGACGTCCACCGCACCGCCGACGCCTTGCGCCGGGCCCTCACCACCGGAGACTCCCGATGACCCGCACCCCCGCCCCCGTGCCCCGGCGGATCCTCGCCGTCCGCCTCGGCAGCTACTGCCGGTCCCCGCTGGCTGCGCGCGTCCTCGCCGACCTCGGCGGCAGCGCGGTCGAGGTCCGCTCCGCCGGCCTGATCGACAAGTGGGACGAGGCCCTGGGCCTGCTCGTTGCCCGCTGCCGACGCCAGTGGGATGAACACCGCAGCCTTGCCGAGTGCCGTCAGCTCCGCGAGCGTCCCAGCACCGCTGCGACTGACCACCACATCCGCCAGCGCCAGCACATCCGGCAACTCCGCCCCATGTATCCGGTCAGCAGGTAGCAAACCGCCAAGCGCGGCGGCAGCGCCTCCGCCTGTCCGCGTAGGCCCGCCTCGTCCGTCGGACCACACTGATGGACGACGTTTGCGCGCTCCAGCAGCCACGGCAGAACCTTGGTCACCAGGGTGTTGATCTGCACCGACCCCTGCGCCCCACCGGTGACATACACCGTGGGCAGTGACCCGTCGAGCCGGTACGCGTGCGAAGACTGACCGATCAGGAGGGGCAGCGGCTGCAGCAGATCGTGCGGTGGGGCAGCACCAGTTCGGTGCGCTACCCGCGCGCGAAAGAAGCTATGACGAGTACTACCCGGACGGGGTCTGCGCGAACTGTGCCGTACCGGACACCAACTCAAACATTTCCCAGGGCCGTGCAATCCTCATGATGAACGGCGACGAGGATTATGACGACGACTTCGTGATGGAGAACCTGTAGAGCGAAGGCATCGGGCCTAAAGGGGCTATCCTGATTAGGCATTTCCATGTAGCATGCGGCCAGATGTGACCCTTCTCCTTCCGGATGTGACCCCCATGGCTCAGCGCGTAGTCGTCACGCTCTCCGACGACCTGGACGGCGGCGCCGCCGCAGAAACCGTCCACTTTGGTGTGGACGGGAAGTCGTACGAGATCGACCTGTCTGCGGACAACGCGGAGAAGCTGCGGGACGCCCTCGCTCCGTTCGTAGAGGCCAGCCGCCGGCAGAGCCGCACTGGAAAGGCTTTCCGTCGCACCGTTCTTACCCCTGACCCGGCGACGGTTCGCGCCTGGGCCCAGTCCAACGGCCACGATCTGCCTGCCCGCGGCCGCATCCCGAAGAGCGTCTACGAGGCGTTCGCTGAGGCGAGCTGACGACGACCTCGCTGCCCCGAGCGGTTTGACCGCTCGGGGCCGTTGCCATTTTCGGTCAACCTGACGGCGGCTCACCTGTGAACCCTCTAGACTTCGGTCATGCAGTTTCTGCCGCAGTGGGCATCGACCGAGATGAACTTTCGGAATCCTCGACCAAGCATCTTCCCGAGCCTCAACCTCAGAGGGCGTTTCATCCCGTTGTTTCATCCCGGATTGCCGGACTGATGGTGGTTCATGTGCCGCGCCATGTCGGGGTGGATTCCCCGGCGAGTCGGCGGGTCATGAGGTTGATCATCGCGAGGTGGACCATGGCCTCGGACCGGTGGGGGCGTGCTTCGTAGTCGCGGGCGAGGCGTCGGTGGT
>NZ_JBSFXE010000088.1:0-6180 GCF_053595195.1 Kitasatospora sp. NPDC002522 | reverse complement strand
GAGCACGTCGGCGAGGCCGAGCTGCGCGAGGAGGTGGCGCACAGGTTCCGGGAGGCGTTCGACGACTTCCGCTTCGGCCCGACCATGCTGGGCGACCTGCTGCTGGACGAACCGGAACTGCACGACACCCTCGGCCTGACGGCGGAGACCCTCCCGTACCAACTCGGCCACGCGCACATGTACGAGGACCTCCTGAAGCGGATACGGGACGACCACCCCGTGGCCTGGAACACCGCCCTGGACAGAGTCACCGCCCACGGACAGTGGAACAACGCCTTCGGCAGCGCCGCTCCCGTGCTCTACGCCCGTCACTTCGGGCCCGGACTGCTGATCGCCGACCGGATGAGCGGCCGCGTCACCGCGATCCACCGCGACGGCTCCAGCACCTACCCCGCACCCGACCAAGCAGTCCACCTCGCCACCGAACAGAACTACACCGTCGTGGTCCACTCCCCGGGCCACTACGACGCCACCACCCCCACCACCCGACCCACGCCTCACCCCGCACCCACCACCCGACCCGAAACGGACGAGTCCCGGCCCCCCACGACGGAACAGCACAGCCAGGCGATGGACATCGACGACGACCGTGGGCACCCGGGCCAGGACCCGGTGCCGGCGCTCCTGTCCGCGGGTCCGGTCGTCGGGGGCAGACGCACGGACGGGGCGACCGCGGTCACGTTCCTCGGGCGCATTCCGACGGTCTTCCACGTGGCCGCGACCATGGATGCGGTCAACGTCAACGGCAGGCATTTCACGCTGCCGAACTTGGAGGCCGAGCGTGCCCGGTTCGCGCACCAGCCGTTGAAGGGCGAGCTGGTCGGCAGCAAGGTCAGGTTCACCAACGCCGTCGGCGAGTGGTTCGAGAGCCCCCTCGACGAGCCCGCGAGGCAGGAGCCCTGGCCGGCCGGCAAAAGCAACACGGTGTTCGGCGTGGCGATGGTTGTGCCGGGAGTGCCGGCGGATCACCCGGTGGGTGAGGAGTTTCCCGGCTGGTACGCGCGGGTGGTCGGCGCGGACGGCCGTCGGGTGGTGGAGTGGTCCCGCACTGAAGGCGACGGTTTCACGCCCGAGGGCGGCGTGTCGCCGTACGACGAGCCGGCCGCTGTATACAAGTTCCGGATCGCGACGGAGAAGGCCGAGCGGCCGTTCACCGACCCGCCGGCCCCGACCGGCCCGCAGAACTTCCGCAAGCGCGTCCCGGAGCTCTTCTACGCCGTCGCCAACGCGAACGCTGTCAGCGTCAACGGCAAGGACTTCACACTGCCGAAGGATGAGCGCCACGAACTGTTCGCGAACAAGGCGCTGAGGGGTGAGCGCACCGGCGACGACGTCACGATCACCAACGCCGACGGCGATTCGTTCAAGACCACCCTCGGCCGGAGGCTCAAGAACAAGGGGCCCTTCCAGCCCGGCAGCCGCAATGTGTTCGGCATGAAGCTGCCCGTGCCGGAGGCGCCGGCCGATCACCCGGTGGGTGAGGCCTTCCCTGGCTGGTATCCGCGGTTGGCCGGCGTGGACGGCCACCGGGTCGTGGAGTGGTCCCGCACGGAAGGCGACGGTTTCACGCCCGAGGGCGACGTGACGCCGTTCGACGAGCCGACCGCCGAGTACAAGTACCGCATCGCGAGGGAGGAACATGCCCGCCGCAGTGCGGCGGACCCCGCACCCGCCGCCCGACCCGGGACGGACGAGTCCCGGCCTCCCGCGCCGGAGGGGGACGGCCAGCCGATGGACGTCGACGATGACCGTGGGCACCCGGACCTGCACCCGGACCCGGACCCCACGCCGGCCCTCCTGCCCGCGCCTCCGGCCGTCGGGGGCGGGCGCACGGACGGGACGACCGCGGTCACCTTCCTCGGGCGCGTCCCTAAGTCCTTCTACGTGGCCGCGACCATGGACGGGGTCAACGTCAACGGCAGGCATTTCACGCTGCCGAGCTTGGAGGCCGAGCGTGCCCGGTTCGCGCACCAGCCGTTGAAGGGCGAGCGGATCGGCAGCAAGGTCAGGTTCACCAACGCCGTCGGCGAGCGGTTCGAGAGCCCCCTCGACGAGCCCGCGAGGCAGGAGCCCTGGCCGGCCGGCACAACCGACACGGTGTTCGGCGTGCAGGTGAGTGTGCCGGGGGTGCCGGCGGATCACCCGGTGGGTGAGGAGTTTCCCGGCTGGTACGCGCGGGTGGTCGGCGCGGACGGCCGTCGGGTGGTGGAGTGGTCCCGCACGGAAGGCGAAGGTTTCACGCCTGAGGGCGAGGTGTCGCCGTACGACGAGCCGGCCGCCGTGTACGAGTTCCGGATCGCGACGGAGAAGGCCAGGCGAACGTTCACGGACCAGCCTGCCCCGACTGGCCCGCAGAACTTCCGCGAATGCATCCCGGAACTCTTCTACGTGACCTCCAGGGGACACAGCGTCAGCGTCAACGGGAAGGAATTCACACTGCCGAAGGGTGAGCGCCTTGCCTTGTTCGCGAACAAGGCACTCATGGGTGTGCGTACCGGGGACAAGGTCACGGTGACCAACGCCGACGGCGATTCGTTCAAACCCACCCTCGGCCGGAGGCTCAAGAGCAAGGTGCCCTTCCAGCCAGGCAGCAGCTACGTGTTCGGCATGAGGTTGACAGTGCCGGACGCGCCGGCCGATCACCCGGTCGGTGAGGCCTTCCCCGGCTGGTACCCGCGGTTGGCCGGCGTGGACGGCCACCGGGTCGTGGAGTGGTCCCGCACGGAAGGCGACGGCTTCACACCCGAGGGCGACGTGACACCTTTCGACGAGCCGACCGCCGAGTACGAGTACCGCATCGCGGCGGAGAAAGCAGAAACCCGTGCCAGGGCCGCGGACCCCGTGCCCGTCGCCGAGCCCGGAGCGGAGCCGACGGGGACGGACGCGCCCCGGTCGCCCGCGCCGGAGGGGGACGGCCAGCCGATGGACGTCGACGATGACCGTGGGCACCCGGACCCGCACCCAGACCCGGACCCCACGCCGGCCCTCCTGTCCGCGGGTCCGGTCGTCGGGGGCGGGCGCACCAATGGGACGACCGCGGTCACATTCCTCGGGCGCGTCCCGAAGTCCTTCGACGTGGTCGCGGCCAAGGGAAAGGTCAACGTCAACGGCAGGCAATTCGTGCTGCCGAAGTCGGAGGCCGAGCGTGCCCGGTTCGCGCACCAGCCGTTGAAGGGCGAGTGGATCGGCAGCAAGGTCAGGTTCACCAATGTCGAGGGCCAGTGGTTCGAGAAATCCCTCGACGAGCCCACGACGCAGCAGCTCTGGCCGGCCGGCAAATCCAAAGCGGTGTTCGGCGTGAAGATGGTTGTGCCGGGGGTGCCGGCGGATCACCCGGTGGGTGAGGAGTTTCCCGGCTGGTACGCGCGGGTGGCGGTCGGCGACCCGGGCCGCCGGGTGGTGGAGTGGTCCCGCACGGGAGGTGACGGCTTCACACCCGAGGGCGACGTGGCACCGTACGACGAGCCCGTCGCTGTGTACAAGGACCGGCTCGCGACGGAGCAGGCCCGGCGGCCGTTCACGGACCCGTCGGCCTCGACCGGCCCGCAGGACTTCCGCGAACGCATCCCGGAACTCTTCTACACGACCGCCAACGCGGAAAACGTCGGTTCCAACAGCAGGACCTTCACACTGCCGACGGGTGAGCGCACCGGCGACGACGTCACGATCACCAACGCCGACGGCGATGCGTTCGATGCCACGCTTGGTCAGACCCCTCTGCGCGAGGGGGCCCTCCAGCCCGGCGGTCAAAACGTGGCCGGCGTGTGGTTGACCGTGCCGGGGGCGCCGGCCGATCACCCGGTGGGTGAGGCCTTCCCCGGCTGGTACGCGCGGGTGGTCGGCGACCCGGGCCGCCGGGTCGTGGAGTGGTCCCGTACGGAAGGCGACGGTTTCACCCCCGAGGGCGACGTGACACCTTTCGACGAGCCGACCGCCGAGTACGAGTACCGCATCGCGGCGGAGGAAGCAGAGACCCGTGCCAGGGCCGCGGACCCCGTGCCCGTCGCCGAGCCCGGAGCGGAGCCGACGGGGACGGACGGGCTCCGGTCGCCCGCGCCGGAGGGGGAAGGCCACCCGATGGACGTCGACGATGACCGTGGGCACCCGGACCGGCACCCAGACCCGGACCCCACGCCGGCCCTCCTGCCCGCGCCTCCGGCCGTCGCGGGCGGGCGCACCGACGGGACGACCGCGGTCACCTTCCTCGCGCGCCTCCCGAAGACCTTCCACGTGGCCGCCGCCAAGAAGGCGGTCACCGTCAACGGCAGAGAATTCAAGCTGCTGGGCTCGGCGGCCGAGCGTGCCCGGTTCGCGCACCAGCCGCTGACGGGCGAGATCATCGGCAGCAAGGTCAGGTTCACCAACGCTGTCGGCGAGTGGTTCGACAAACCCCTCGACGTGCCCACGACGCAGCAGCTCTGCCCGGCCGGAAAAAACACCACGGTGTTCGGCGTGAAGGTGAGCGTGCCGGAGGTGCCGGCCGATCACCCGGTGGGTGAGGAGTTTCCCGGCTGGTACGCGCGGGTGGTCGGCGACCCGGGCCGCCGGGTCGTGGAGTGGTCCCGTACGGAAGGCGACGGCTTCACACCCGAGGGCGACGTGACGCCGTACGACGAGCCCGTCGAGGTGTACAAGTTCCGGCTCGCGACGGAGAAGGCCGGGCTGACGTTCACCGACCCGCCGGCCTCGACCGGCCCGCAGAACTTCCGCGAACGCATCCCGGAACTCTTCTACAAGACCGCCAGCGCGGAAAGCGTCAGTTTCAACGGCAGGACCTTCATACTGCCGACGGGTGAGCGCAATAGCCTGTTCGCGAACAAGGCACTGCGCGGCAAGCGCACCGGCAATAAGGTCACGTTCACCAACGCGGGCGGCGACGCGTTCGAGGACACGCTTGGTCAGACCCCTCCGCGCGAGGGGGCTCTCAAGCCCGGCAGTCAAAGCGTGGCCGGCGTGTGGTTGACCGTGCCGGGGGTGCCGGCCGATCACCCGGTGGGCGAGCCCTTCCCCGGCTGGTTCCCGCGGTTGGCCGGCGTGGACGGCCACCGGGTCGTGGAGTGGTCCCGCACGGAAGGCGACGGCTTCACACCCGAGGGCGACGTGACACCTTTCGACGAGCCGACCGCCGAGTACAAGTACCGCATCGCGATGGAGGAACACGCTCGCCGCAGGGCCGCGGACCCCGTGCCCGGCGCCGATGGAGACCGGCCCTCCGAGGGAACACCGGCCCAGGCTGACCAGCCCTCCCCCCGCACTCCGCTCGGAGCCCCGGACGGCACCGGTTCCAGTGACGAGTTGATGCCGCAGGCCGGTGCCCTCGAATCCGACCACGAGGAGGAAGTCAACTTCGACGAGTTCCTGATGGACGACGACCCGCATCTCCCTGGCGGGGCGCACGGCGAGGATGGCCCGCGGCCGGAGGCCACCGCGGCGGACCCCGGCCGGCCGGACCAGCCCGCCAGCCCCGAGGTCGACGCGAGGTTCCTTGACTCCCTCTTCGAGGGCGAGGAAGAGCTGCACGACCCCCGGCGGTTCCTGGAATCCCTCTACTCCCGCCAGCAGGACTCGAGCACCGCCGCGGACCCGTTCCTCTTCCCTGACGACCCGTCACCCGCTACTCCCACCGCCCCGACCGTCCAACCCCCCACCAGCACACCCCCGCGCCCCACCACGCCCACCGACACCCCGATGACCGAGGCCGAGAGCTCCCTGCCGGACCAGCCGGACAGCCCCGACCGCACCCCCGCCGGCCCCGTAGCCGGTCAGCGGTTCCTCGACTCCATCCTCAAGGTCGAGGAAAACCCCAGGCAGTTCCTGGACGCCCTCTACACCGACCACCAGGACTCCAGCGCCACCGCCGGCCCGATCCCCATCCCCGACGACCCTTCACCCACCACCGACCCGGCCGGCCAACCCCCCACCAGCAGCCCCGAAAGCTACTGGCTCGACGCCCTCCACGACACCGACTGGACCGCGGTACTCGCCGACCTCACCGCCATCCCCGACCCCACCACCGCACCCGACCCCACCACCGCACCCGACCCCACCACCACACCCGCCTCCGCATCCCCCACCCTCGACGTTTACCCCGACCCCCGCACCGGCATACCCCAGGTGCCCTACACCCCCGAAGCCGGCGGCACCGTCATAGGCCCCATCACCGACCTCGCGGCGGCCGAC
>NZ_JBSFXE010000087.1:0-8036 GCF_053595195.1 Kitasatospora sp. NPDC002522 | reverse complement strand
CCCACACATCTGACTCATATTGATCGCCGTGGCCTGGAACAGACCGATTCTTCGCGTGAACCCAGCAGACACCGAACAACTCCAGACATGGGGGGCGGACGGGGAGATCAAGTTAGGGAGCATTACTTAACGCGTCAAGCCCCTGCGCGACAACTGTGGCCGACTTCCCTGCGCCGCCTGCCGCGCGGCCCCGCAACCCCTTGACGGCCCACGGCGGCCGCCCTACCCTCCCGGGCAGCTAGTAAGGAACCTTTCCTAACCTCGAGGAGGAAGGTCTCGGATGCCCCCCACTCGTCCGCCCCGCCCCGGGCCACTGCCCCGCCTGCTCACCCTCGGCACCGTCCTGGCCACCGCCCCCGTCCGGGACGCGGCGGTGAAGAAGCAGCACGACGCCGACGCCTGCAACGCGGCCTCCCGGAACCCCGTCGCCTGAGACCCCGACAGGAGCCCGACCCATGACCAGATCCCGGCAGACGGCCGCGGCCTGGCGACGGCCCACCGCGGCAGCCGCCGCCCTCGCCGTCGCGGCACTCTCCCTGTACGGCGCCGGGCCCGCGGCCCCCGCCAGCGCCGTGGCAGCGGCCGTCCTCCCCGCCCCGCCGACCGGCGCGAGCGCCCTCACCGACCTCGGCGACACCGCCGGCTGGAAGGTGCTCAGCAGTGCCACCGCCACCCAGGGCGGCGCCAAGATCTCCACCCCCGGATTCGCCACCGGCGGCTGGCTGAGCGTCCCGAACGACGGCGGCGGCGCCCCCGGCACCGAAATCAACGCGCTGCTGCTGAACGGCAGTTGCCCGAACGTCTTCTACGCCGCCACGATGAAGAGCTGCTTCGGCCAGCTCACCAAGACCGGCCCGCCGCTCACCCCGTTCGACGTGCCCTGGTGGTACCGCACCGACTTCACCGCCCCGCCGGCCGGCCAGCACGCCGACCTGGTGGTCAACGGCGTCGTCGGCTCCGCGGACGTCTGGGTCAACGGCACCCTGGTCGCCGACCACACCACCGTCGCCGGCGCCTACACCCGCAACCGGCTCGACCTCACCGCGCTGCTCCGCCCCGGCACCAACTCGGTGGCCCTGCAGGTGTATCCGAACAACCCGGCGACCAGCCTCAACACCTCGGACATCGACTGGTCCCAGCTCCCGCCGGACAACAACACCGGCCTCCAGTTCCCCGTCCAGCTGCGCACCGGCGGGGCGCTGATCGACGGCAACGCGCACGTCGTCCAGAACACCGCGGCGGACCTCGGCAGTTCGGCGCTGACCGTGAAGACCGACGTCACCAACACCACGGCCACCGCGCAGAGCGCCACCGTCACCGCCACCCTCACCCCGCCCGGCGGCGGAACCCCGGTGACGGTCTCCCAGGACGTCACGGTGCCGGCCGGCTCCACCCGCACCGTCTCCTTCACCCCGGCCGCCTACCCGGCGCTCACCCTGGCCCACCCGCAGATCTGGTGGCCCTACCAGCTCGGCGCCCAGCCGCTCTACACCCTGGCCACCGGCGTCGCCCAGGGCGCCACCGTGCTCGGCACGACCAGCTCCACCTTCGGCATCCGCACCGTCACCTCGTACCTCACCGGCGCCGGCGGCAACGCCCCCGCCGGCGTGCGCGCCTTCAAGATCAACGGCACCCCGCTGGTGGTCCGCGGCGGCGGCTGGGCCCCCGACCTGTTCCTGCGCTACGACCCGGCGGACACCGCCCAGCAGATCGCGCTGATCAAGTCGATGGGCCTCAACACCGTACGGCTGGAAGGGCACTTCATGCCCGAGGACTGGTACCGGCAGATGGACGCCGCCGGCATCCTGGTCAACGCCGGCTTCCAGTGCTGCGACTTCTGGGAGGCCACCAGCTACACCGCCGCCCAGCAGGCCACCTACCGGCTCAGCGCGCAGACCGTCGGCGAGTCGCTCCGGCGCCACCCGGCGGTGTTCTCCTTCGAGTGGAGCGACAACGCCCCGACGGCAAGTCAGGAGTCGCTGGCCCTGGCCGGGTTCGCCGCCGCCGACTACGACGGCCCGTTCATCGCCTCCGCCGAGTACAAGTCCAGCCCCACCCTCGGCCAGGCCGGTGAGAAGGAGGGCCCGTACGACTGGGTCCCGCCGTCCTACTGGTACGACACCGCGCACAGCACCGGCGGCGACCTCACCAACTCCGGCGGCGCCTGGGGCTTCGACAGCGAGCAGAGCGCGGGCAACACCGTCCCCACCCAGGACTCGCTGAACCGCTTCCTCTCCGCCGCCGACCAGTCCGCCCTCTGGCAGACGCCCGGCGCCAACCAGTACCACGCCAACTACGAGGGCACGAGGCACACCGGCTACCACTTCGGCACGCTCTACAACCTCGACGCCTCGATCACCAACCGCTACGGCGCCCCCACCGGCCTGTCCGACTACGTCCGCAAGGCCCAGGCCGCCAACTACGAGAACGTCCGCGCCCAGTTCGAGGCCTTCCTGGCGCACTCGACCAACGCCGTCGCCCCGTCCACCGGCACCCTCTACTGGCAGCTCAACAAGGGCTGGCCGACCCTGCTCTGGTCGCTCTACAACAACGACTACGACCAGGCCGGCGCCTACTTCGGCGCCCAGGCCGCCAACCGCCCGCTGCACGCCCTCTTCACCCTCGACACCGGCACGGTGACCGCCGACAACCTCGGCTCCGCCACCCAGTCCGGCCTCACCGTCGAGTCCCGGGTCTACGACACCGCCGGCACCCTGCTCGACGACCGGACCTCCCCCGCCTTCTCGCTGACGGGCCAGCAGGTCGCCGGCAACCTCCTCAAGCCGACCGTCCCCACCACCGCCCACACCGTCTACTTCGTCGAACTGCTGCTCCGTCAGAACGGCGCCCTGGTCGACCGCAACGTCTACTGGCAGCCGACCACCGGCGACAGCGTCAACTGGAGCAAGACCCTCGGGCAGCCGCAGGCCGCGATGACCTCCTACGCCGACCTGAAGGCCCTGCAGAACCTCGCGCCCGCCAAGGTCGCGGTCACCGCCACCGCCACGCCCGCCGCCGGCCCGAACGGCGCCGACCGGCTCCTGACCGTCACCGTCACCAACACCTCCACCACCCCCACCGTCGGCTTCCTGCTCCGCGCCGACCTGCGCCGCGGCACCGCCGCCGGCGCCGAACTCTCCGGCGACAACCAGGCCCGCTCCACCGTCTGGAACGCCAACGACCTCACCCTGTGGCCCGGCGAATCCCAGACCCTCACCGCCACCTACCGCTCCACCGACCTCACCGGCACCACCCCGGTGCTCAGCCTCGAAGGCTGGAACGTCCCCCGCACCGACACCGTGGTCACGGGAGGCTGACGCCAAGTCAGTTTCCTGCGGTACAGGGCGCGGTCCGCCAGGG
Source organism: Kitasatospora sp. NPDC002522 (assembly GCF_053595195.1). NCBI lineage: Bacteria > Bacillati > Actinomycetota > Actinomycetes > Kitasatosporales > Streptomycetaceae > Kitasatospora > Kitasatospora sp. NPDC002522. The sequence continues at coordinate 4,676 of NZ_JBSFXE010000087.1, read as the reverse complement.
ACGCGGTCTGCGCCAGCGGTCCGCCCGGCGGAGAGCGACACCTCTCCCCGGGCGGACCCCCGCGCTCAGACCGTGCCGGCCCGCCGCTCGAAGACCTCCGGCCGCGCGGCCTCCAGCGCGGTCGCCACCGCCCCCAACAGCACCGCGTCGTCGCCCAGCAGGCTCGGCGCGACGCGCGGTCGCAGCGGCGAGTGCCGGTGCAGGGCGCGTTCGACCGGGCCGAGGAGCAGGTCCGCGCTGCGGCCGACGCCGCCGCCCAGCACCAGGACGTCCGGGTCGAGGACCGAGGCGACGATGGCCAGCGCGTAGCCCAGCCGCTCGGCCTCCTCCCGGACGGCTTCCGCCGCCACCGGGTCACCGGCCCGCGCCGCGTCGAAGACCTGCTTGGCCGTCAGCGGCGGCCGCATCCCGAGCGCCACCGCGCTGCGCACCACCGCCTCCGCGGAGACCGCCGACTCCAGCGTGCCCTCGCCGGCCGTCCCGCTCGGACCGGGCAGCGGCAGGTACCCGATCTCGCCGGCCGCCCCGTGCGCGCCGACCAGCAGGTCGCCGCCGCGCACCACGCCGACGCCCAGACCGGTTCCCACCAGCACGTAGACGAAGAGCTGGCTGCCCGTCCCGGCGCCGAACGCGTACTCCCCGACGGCCGCCAAGTTGGCGTCGTTGACCATGGTGACGGTGGTCTCCAGCCCGGCGGCGATCCCGTCGATCAGGCCGCTGCGGCCCCAGCCGGGCAGGTTGGCGGCCAGCCGGACGCTGCGGCTCTGCTCGTCCCACACGCCGGGGCTGCCGACCACCGCGTGGACGATCGCCGAGGGTTCGAGCCCGGCCGCCGCCGCGGTCTCCCGGGCGGCCGCCACCACCGCCTCGGCCACCGCGTCCGCCGAACTGCCGAGGTTCGGCACGTCCCGCCGGCTGACCAGCTGCCCGGACAGGTCCGCGACGGCGACCCGCAGCCGGGCCCGGCCGATGTCCACGCCGAGCACGTGCCCGGCGGTCGGCTCCGGTTCGTACAGCACGGCGGAGCGGCCCCGCTCGGGCACGAACCGGCCCGCCTCGCGGACCAGCCCGGCGGTCTCCAGCGCGGCCAGCGCCGCGGACACGGTGGGCTTGGACAGGCCGGTGTCCCGCGCGAGTTGGGCACGCGAGAGCGGGCCGTGCAGGCGCAGCCGCTCCAGCAGCAGCCATTCGTTGTTGCTGCGCAGCCGCTGCCGGTTCCACGGACGCTCGGCCCCGTTGCCGGTCGGGAAGGCGGGCGCCGCCTGCTGGGTCACGGCGTCCTCCGGTCGTGCATCGTTCACCTCGGCGATGCTATTGCACTGCCCCGGCCCGATCCGCGACCGGCCCCCGTCGCTGTCCTGACGCACGGCCCGCCCCCCGAGTTCCCGATTACGTACACACGCATTCTCCACATCCGGACCGTTCCGTGGAGGTTACGTATCCTGACCCCTTGTCAGGTTCACAGGTTCCTCCCTACCTTCGTGGCTCAGGACCAGGGCCCGACCGGGCCCGCCGGTCCACGGCGGCGCGACCCGCGCCCTCGCCGGACGCGCGACATGACCTGGAGGCGTCACATGCCCGTAGCCCTGATCGACCAGATCCGCGACGCTGGCCCGCTGGTGGTCGACGACGAGACCATCGTGTTCGAGGACGACGACCGCAGCGACCACGAGGCCACGGCGTGCCTCGCCGACCCGTGGGTCACCGCGACCACCCGGTTCGCCTGCGACTTCAACTCCTGACGGTGTCCGGGTCCATCGCCGGTCGCGGCGTCCGGTCCGACGACACCTGGTCGTACCTGACCGATCCGCGGATGCCGGCGATGGACCACGGATGGAAGCTGCACGTCTCGACCCGCCCCGGCGAGCTCGACGCGGTCACCGCGCTGGTCCTACCGGTCCTCGAACGCCACGTCTGCCACGCCAAGTGGGCCCGCACCCCCGAGACCCTGCGGGAGCTCAACTCCGGTGCGGCGAGCCCCGGCGCCGTCGGCAAGGCGATCACCGTCTACCCCGCGCCCGAAACCGCGCTCGCCCTCGCCGACGAACTCGTCGCCCTGCTCCGCGGGCGCGAGGGCCCACAGGTCGTCAGCGACCGCCGCGTCGACCCCGACGCCCCCGTCTACTACCGCTACGGCCCCTTCACCGGTTCCTACCGCACCGGACGCAGCGGCCGGACGGAGTCGGTCATGGTCGGCCCCGACGGCCGCCTCTTCGACGGCCTCGCCACCGGCGCGTACCGCTGCCCGCCCTGGGCCACCGACCCCTTCGCCGCACGAACCGAGGTGGCGCCCGGCGGGGAGGCGCGTGGCGGCTCCGACCCGGGAGGCCTGCGGCGCACCGGCGGCCTGGGCGGGGGGCGCTACCGGGTCACCGGCGGCATCGCGCGCAAGCCGCACGGCAACGTGTACCGCGCGATCGACACCCTGACGGGACGTCAGGTGATCGTCAAACAGGCCCGGGCCTACGTCGCCGAGGACGAGTCCGGCGCCGACACCCGCGACCGCCTGCGCAACGAACGCCTCGTGCTGGCGGCCCTCGCCACCGCCCCCGGCGTCCCGCGCGCCCTCGACGCCTTCCGGCACCGCGCCGACGAGTACCTCGTCATGACCAGCTGCGGCGACCGGGACCTGCGCCGCGAGGTCCAACTCCGCGGCCCGTACCCCGCCGACGCCACCCTCGCCCTGGCCGCCCGCCTGCTCCGCGTCCTCGACGCCATCCACCAGCACGGCGTCGTCGTACGCGACCTCAAGCCCGACAACGTCGTCCTCGATGCCGACGGCCACCCCCACCTGGTCGACTTCGGCATCAGCTCCCTGCACGGCCAGGGCCCCGACGGCGCCACCCCCGGCTACAACGCCCCCGTCCGCCGCCCCGACGGCCCGGCCGCCCCCGCCGACGACTACTACGCCCTCGGCGCCACCCTCTGCTACGCCGCCACCGGCCTCGACCCCGTCGTCATCGACCCGTCCCACACCATCAACCGCGACCGCACCCTGGCCACCCTCGCCTTCGCCCTCCCCGGGCCCTCCCACCACCGATTCCGCACCCTGATAGCCGAGTTGACGAGCTTCGACCCCACGGTACGAACCGCCGGCGCGGCCCGACTCCGCAGCGCCGAGACCGGCAGCCCCACCGCCCCGGATGACGCCGACTCAGTTCCCCGTACACCCGGCCACCCACTCGCCCCCACCCATCCCCACGGCAGGCCCGACCACCACCACCTCGACGACGGCGTGCTCGCGGCGACCATCACGCCCGACCCCGCCTCGCTGCCCCGCCCCCACGGCAGGCCCGACCGCCACCACCTCGACGACAGCCTGCTCGCGGCGACCATCACACCCGACCCCGCCTCGCTGCCCCGCCCCCACGGCAGGCCCGACCGCCACCACCTCGACGACAGCCTGCTCGCGGAGATCATCGACCACACGACGGCCTTCTGCGTCGCCGAGGCCCACCGCCTCACCGACCCCGCCCTCGCCGCACGCGCAGCCGTCCCGACCGCCGTCGACGTCTACGGCGGCACCGCGGGCCTCGGCCTGGAACTCCTCCACCACCTCCACCGGCCCGGTGTCCGCGAAGCCGTCGACACCCTGGCCGCGTGGACGGCCACCGCGGCCGCCCGCTCCCGCCACCTCTCGCCGTCCTTCTGGTCGGGCCGCACCGGCGTCGAACTCTTCCTCGCCCAGGCGGGCCTGCCCCCAACTCCCGGCTCCCACCCGACGATTCCGCACCAGAGCCCGGACGGCGGCCCACCCGAGGCCGACTTCATCGAGGGCATCGCCGGCATCGGCATCGGCCGCCTCCTCCTCGCCCGGACCTCCCCCACCCCCCACCCCGTCGACGTGCACCGTGTCGACCATCTCGCCGTCGCCGCCGAATGCCACCGCCTGCTCACCTCCGGCGAGGCCCGCCTGTCCCCCACCGGTGCCGACCGCCCCGGCTCCGCGGCCCTCCGCCAAGGACTCGCCCACGGCGACGCGGGTGTCGCCTACTTCCTCCTCGAGTACGCGCACACCACCGGCGACCCGGAAGCCACCCGCCAGGCCCACCAGGCCTGCACGGCACTCGCCGCCGCCACCCCGGACATCCTCGCGGCGGCCACCGCCCCGGGCGCCACCCGCCGCTACGGCTCCTGGTGCCGCGGCCTGGCCGGAATCGGAGCGGTCCTCGTCCGCGCCGCCGACCGCCTCGCCGCGCCGGAGTTCCTCGCCCTCGCCCAACAGTGCGCCCGCACCTGCACCGCACTCGCACCCCGCATGCCGCTGGTCACCCAGTGCTGCGGCCTCTCCGGCGTCGGCGACCTGATGCTCGACCTCGCGCAACTCCCCGCCACCACAGACGAGTTCCTCACCGCCGCCGACACCATCGCCGCCCTCATCCTCACCCGCGCCGGCGGCCCCCCGTCCCGCCCCACCTTCCCCGACACCACCCTCACCCACCCCACCGCCACCTGGGCCGGCGGCTCCGCAGGCGTCCTCACCTTCCTCCGCCGCCTCCAATCCACCGGCGGCCCCCGCCTCGGCCTACTCGACTGACAGTGATGATGTTCCTGGTGATGTTGCCAGCGAGTCTGACCCACCGACTGACTGACGCCTCGGCTGTCCTGTTTGCGATTTGTCGGCTCGTTGGCGACGTCATCATGCACGCGGCCGGACGGGCGTTTGTGACTTCATA
>NZ_JBSFXE010000086.1:4423-8263 GCF_053595195.1 Kitasatospora sp. NPDC002522 | reverse complement strand
CGGTCTCGCCGACGTGTCGGTGCCGACCGGTGCAGACCATATTCCGCGTGGTCTTGACGGTGTGTCGGCGGTCTCCGGGGACGGCCAGGTGCCGCACGGTCTTGACGGTGTGTCGGGGGATTCCGGCGGTGGTGGCCCCATGTCGCGTGGTCTTGACGGTGTGTCGGCGGTCTCCGGGGACGGTGCCGGGCCGTTGGAGCGCGGCGGCGTGTCGGGGCCGGGTGTGGAGGGGGTGACGGTGGTTCAGCCGGCTGCCGGGCTCGCGGATGTTCTGGGGGTGCTGCCCGGCGGCAGGGTCCTGGGCGTCGACGCGACGGCTCGTGAGCTGTCGTCGGTGGTGGACCGGATGCGGGTGCTCGGCCTGGTCGACGACGGCGTCGCGAATGTCCTGCGGCGGTCGCTGACCCGTCCGGCGGACGCGGCCGAGTTCACGCTGGCCTGGCGGGCCGCGGTCCCCGCCGCCACCGCGCAGGAGATCGCCCGCCGCTACCGGCAGGCACTGGACTCCCCGATCACCCGGGACATGGCCACCCGGATGGGCCTCGAGGTGAGCGCCTCGGTCGGACCCGGCGGCGCCAACCACCCCGACGACGTCGCGAAGGTGCGGCGCTTCCTGACCGACGAGGGCTTCGAGACCCCCCGCACACCCGGACACGACCCCGCCACCGCCCTCCTCGCCGCCTACCTGAAGGACGGCGCACACAACCCGCGCCTCACCCCCGCCGACGCCGCCGCCATCCGCGACACCCTCCTGACCGTCTCCCACCAGCGCGCCGCGGCCCTCGACGCGACCGAGGTCCGGGAGGCGCACGACACCATCGAACGCATCGGCGAAGCATTCACCGACGCCGACGACGGGCAGCCGGTCCCGGAAGCCCCGCCGCTGGTCGAGGGGTGGCCCGCCGCCACGCGGGAGGTGGCCGGGCTTCGGCAGCCGCATGTCCTCGTCGCGGAGCGTCAGGTGCCGCCCACGTCCGCGGACGTCGGGCTGCCGCACCGGTCGACCCACCCCGCCCCCGCCACACCGTCGCCGGCCGTGGCGGCACCGATCGGAGTCTCCTTCGCGAAGGGCTCGACCACACTCGACCCCGGCACACGGCTCCGGATCATCGAGACCGCCAGGGCCCTCGCCGCCATGCTCGACGCCCGCCACCGGCAGGGCCTGCAGCCGCCCGTCGTCACCGTGACCGGCAGCGGCGAGGGCCGCCTCACCGCCGCAGCGACCGGCCGCGCCCGCGCCACCGCCGTCGCCGACGAACTCCACCGCCGCCTCACCGAGGAACTCGACCGCCTCGACAGCCCCGCCCACGCCACCATCCGCACCCGCACCCGCACGACCGGACACGACGAAGCCCCCGCCGAACTCTTCCCCGGCTGGAGCGCCGACGCCCGCCGCCGGACCGCCGTCATCTCACTCGACCACACCCCGGTCGCCGACCACCTCAACCTCCTCGAGACCCGCACCGGCGTCCTGATCGGCGACCCCCGCCCCTACTCCACCGCCACCAACCAGCGCCACCAGCACGCCCTGGACCACCTCCCACACCGCGACGACACCTACACCGTCGCGATGCACATCGGCGACACCGGCGCCCCGATCAGCCCCGAACAACTCGCCGACGTCCTGCGCGCCGCCCACGACAGCGGCAAACTCGACGGCAAAACCCGCATCGACTTCCTGTCCTGCCGCCTCGGCGCGCTGACGGAGCGTCACGTCCCCTCGGCGCTCAGCGCGTTGTGGGCCCACCAGCAGGCGAACCCCCGCCCCGGCGTGTCCGGCCCGCTCACCGGCCGGGCGCCCGTGGGCGACGTGTGGGTCCTGCCCAAGATGGTGAACGGCGAAGCCGACTTCACCACCCACCGCGAGGTCATCGTCGCCGACCACGTCGGCATCGACACCCACGGCAAACCGGTGATCGTCCTGGGCCCCGACTCACTCTGGCGCACCTACACCCACAGCGGCGACACCGACCACACCCCCCACACCACCCTCAGCGGCGGCCACCTCACCCCCCACGGCGACACCGACCACCACCTCCCCACCGGCTACACCAACCACCAACCCACCCACCCCACCGACCCCACCCACACCCTCCAACCACTCGACGGCGCCACCAAGTTCGGACGGACCCGAGGTGCCGGCCGTGCCGCCTCCCGAAGCGGACCCATCGGCCCCCGACCCGCAACGAAACAGAACACCACGGGGACGGCGGAGGCGGTCGGTGGGGCGGGCGTGCTGCTGGAGCGGCTGGGCCTGGTAGTGGACCCGGTGTCGGGTGACGGGAACTGCCTGTTCCACGCGCTGGTGCGGATGCACCCCGAACACGGCAGCGCGGCCGACCTGCGCGACGTCCTGGCGGAGAAGTTCAAGGCCGCCTTCAACGATTTCGCCACCGGCCCGAACCTGCTCACCGAACTTCTGGCCGACAACCCGCACCTCTTCGAGGCGATCGACCTGCAACAGGACGTCCTGGCCGACCAGCTCGCCCACCCGGACCTGTACGACGGCCTCATGAAACGCATCCGCGACAACCTCGGCCCGGCCTGGGACGACCTCCTGGACACCCACACCGCCGACCGCCGGTGGGACAACGCCTTCGGCACCGCCGCAACCCACCTCTACACACGACACTTCGAACGCGGCCTGCTGATCGCCGACCCCGCCACCGGACACGTCACCGCCCTCCACCCCGACGGAGACACCACCCAACCCGACTCCGAACAAGCCACCCGTCTCGCCACCGACCACCACTACACCGTCCTCGCCCACACGCCCGGCCACTACAACGCCACCACCCCCACCCCGCCCGCAACCCAACCCGCAGCCCCAACCGCACACCGCCCCAGGCGAAGCACCGCCGCGCCACGACGAGGCGGGCGCCGCCCCACCGGCTCCAGCCGGTCCGGACCTGACGTGACGCACCACGACGCCGAACCGATCAGAATCCACCAACCCCTCGCCGCCGACGGGCCCGGCCCGGCGAAACCGGTCACCTTCCGCGGACGCCTCCAGCCCGTCTTCCACGCGACCGCCAACAAGACCGCGGTCATCTTCCAGGGAGTCGCGTTCAGCCTGCCGCGCACGGGCCGTGAGCGGTTCGCGAACAAGCCGCTGAGGGGCGAGCTGGTCGGCGGGCAAGTCAGGTTCACCAATCCCGACGGGCAGCCGTTCCACTCCAAGATCACGGAGGCCACCGGCGACCAGAAGTTCATCCCGGCCGGTACCACGTCCACCAGGGTGTTCGGCATGCAGGTGGCTCTGCCGAAGGCTCCGGCGGGGCAGGGTGGGGGTGACGTGTTCGAGGGCTGGCATGTGCGGGTGGCCGGCGAGGTGGGTCGGCGGATGGTGCAGCTCTCCGTCACGGGAGGCGACGCGTTCGAACCCGTGGGCGACCCGATTCCCTACGACGAGCCGTCCGAAGAATACAAGTACCGGCGCGCGGTCGAGCAGGCCGGGAAGCCGTACACCCCGCCCACCTACTCCCCGCCGGACCCCACGGACAAGGGTGCCTTCGTCGGACGCCTTCCCCGCGAGTTCCGCACAATCGCCAATGAAGACAGCGTGTCGGTCGGCAGTAGGCAGGTCAAGCTCCCGAACAGGGACCCTGAGCGGTTCGCGAACAAGCCGCTCACGGGCACGCGGACCGACACCGAGGCCACCTTCACCAACCTCGACGGGCAATGGTTTACCCACACCCTCGGCGTCGCGCAGGACCAGGTGCTCGTCAAGGCCGGAATCATCACCACGGTGTTCGGCGTGAGGATTCCCGTGCCAAAAGCTCCGGCCGACCCCCCGGCGGGCGCGGTGTTCGAGGGCTGGCACATGCGGCTGACGGGCGA
>NZ_JBSFXE010000086.1:0-4329 GCF_053595195.1 Kitasatospora sp. NPDC002522 | reverse complement strand
TACCGAGCCGACCGAGGAGTACAAGTACCGGCGCGCGTGGGAAGCACACCAGCGCACCCGCGACGACGCCGCGGCACACGACACGAATCCCGCCCCCGCCCCGGTCCGCGAATCGTCTCCCCACGGCGCCGACGACACCCACCCCCGGGACGAACCGATGCCGGACGCCGAACCGCGCTCCCGCGACGACCTCGACGACGGTCTCGACACGTACATGGACACCAGCGCGGACCTGGACTTCGACGCGAACGTGGACCTGGACTTCAACGCCGGACCGTTCCAACCGGACGGGACGGAAGAACCGGACGGGCTCGACGGGGCGACTCCGGCCCCGGCACAGATCAGTGCAGACGGTACAGATCCCCACCGGATGCCGGGCGATGAGCCGATGCCGGAGGCCGACTTCTCCGATGTCGACGACGAACACGTCCCGTTCGAGGAGGAACCGCCCACCGGAGCGCGGCCGAACCCCCACACCCCGCCCCCGACCACCGTCCCGGTGACACCCCGCACCGACTCACCCACTCCCCAGCCATCAACCGAATCCCACACCCCCACCACCACCGACAGCGGGCGGCCCGTGACCGGTTTCCTCGACAGCCTCCACGAGACCGAGGGCGCGGACCCCGCCCAGTTCCTGGCCTCCCTCTACGCCACCCCCACCACCGCCACCAATCCCCTCACCATCGACGACGACCCCACCACCCCCACCGACACAACACCCCCCGCCGGTACCACCGGCGGCGCGTCGTCTCCTTCCGGCCGGCCGGACGACACGGGCCGCGAACTGCCGCACGGGGACCACGCCGCAGCGATTCCCGGCACACCCGCCGACACCGAGCCCGCGGACGCCGGCCCCGCCCTGTCCCCCGCCCCCGAACCGGCCCCGTCGCCGGCCCCCGAACCGGCCTCCACCAGCCCCACCACTCCCGACAGCGGGCCCGTGACCGGTTTCCTCGAGAGCTTCCACGAGACCGAGGGCACGGACCCCGCCCAGTTCCTGGCCTCCCTCTACGCCTCCTTCACCACCGCCGCCGACCCCACCGTCATCCACGACGACCAACCCACCACCGACCACGCAACACCCCCCGCCCCTGGAGCCGGGGCGCAGCCCGGCGGGCCGATCCGTTCCTCGTCCACCGTGCCGGAGCAGACCGTGCGGGAGCATACCCCCGACGAGCCGATGGACCTCGACGAGGACCCGGTCCCCGGTGGGTCCGGGCCGGCGGCGGTGGGGGGTGGTGTGCTGGGTCGGATGGGTCTGGTGGTCGATCCGGTGCCGGGGGGTGCGGAGAGCCTGTTCGAGGCGCTGGTGCGGATGCATCCCGAGCACGGCAGCGCGGCCGGCCTGCGGGCGGAGCTCCTGCAGAAGTTCCAGTCGGTCATCGACAACTTCAGCTCCGGGGCGGGACTCGTCGGCTCGCTGCTGGAGCAGAGCCGCCACCTGCCCGCACGGTTGGGCGTGTCCGCGGACGACCTACGGCGCCACCTCGCCGACCGGGACTCCTACGCGGACCTCGTGACGAGACTGCGCGGCAGCCACGGCCCGACCTGGGCCGAGACCCTGGGCGCGTTCACCGCCGACAACCAGTGGGAATCCTCCTTCACCGCCGCCGCACCGCAGCTCTACGCACGCCACACCCGCCGGGGCCTGCTCACCGTCGACCCCACCACCGGACACATCACCGCCCTCCACCCCAACTACACCATCACCCATCCCGATCCCGACCATGCCACCCGCCTCGCGGCCGAACACCACTACACCGTCCTCGCCCACACCCCCGGCCACCACGACGCCACCACCCCCACTCCACCCCGCAACGACCCCGCACCCCCCACCCGACGCGACGAACCCCACCGCCCCCCGACCACCGCTCAACCGCATCCTCCCCATGAAGTGATCGACCTCGACCCGGACCCCGCCGACCGCACCGGAGGCCGGGGCCGCAGCGGCGACGACCACGGCCCGATCTCCGAGCCTGCCTACGTCCAGGGCATCCCGAAGGAATTCGAGGCGACCGCGCTGGAGACCGTTGTCAGCGTGGGGGACAGGAAGTTCCAACTTCCGAAGGGGAAGAGCCTTCGCTCCTTCGCGTACGAGCGGCTGAAGGGTACGCGGACCGGCCTGACCGTCACGTTCACCAACCGGGCCAACGACTCGTTCTCGCGATCGCTCAGCGCGGCCTACGATCTCCAGGTGCTCCGAGTCGCCGGAGCCGGCACCAGCGTGTTCGGGGTTCACATGCGCGTACCCGATGCTCCGGCGGATCACCGTCCGGGGACGCCGTTCGGAGGCTGGTACGCGCGGCTGTTCGGCAAGTCGGGCCATCGGGTCGTGCAGTGGTCCCGTACCGGCGGCGCAGGTTTCACCCCCGAGGGCGAGCCGACGCCCTATGACGAGCCGAACGACGTCTACCGCCGCCGACTTGCCCAGGAGGCGGGGGTCGGTCCGGTCGGCCGGTCGACGGGCGGCTCGGTGGCGGATCTCCGGACGGACGGTGCCCCGGCCCCGGGTGGGCGGGTGCCCGACCTCCCGGGTGGGCAGGTGCCCGCCGCGCAGGCGCAGGGCGCGGCGCCTGTGGTGGGGGCGCTGGTGCCGGTGCCCGGGGATGGCCTGTGCCTGTTGTCGTCGGTGGTGGTCAGCGCGCCCGAGACGGTGCGGGAGGGCCTGGTCCGCGCGGGTACCGGGAACAGCGTCCTGGACCGGGCGCTGGCGGACGCGGTGCGGCCGGGTGCCGTCCCGAACGGGATCCGGACGCTGGCGGAGGGCGTGCGCGACGCCGTCGCCGACTGGCTCGCCCGCCTCGCGCCGCACGACGTGCCCGCCGACGTCGTGCGCACCGTGCGCGCCAACACCCTCCAGCAGCGCCACGACGCGCTCCGCCACGAGCCGCGCGAGCGGATCGTGCAGGCCCTGCACGACCTCGGCGTCGACACGGTCCCGGACCCCGGCTTCCTGCCCGCACGAACCACCCACCGGCTGCTCGAAGCAGCCCTCCACGCCGTGCCCGGCACCGACCCGGCACTCGCGCGGGCCGAACTGGCCGCCCGGCTGCGCTGGGTATGGGACCCCGAGCGCGCGAACGCCGCCCGCGACTACCTGACCGCCCACAGGATCCAGCCCTCCCCCGACCCGACCCTCCTGCGCGACCAATTCCTCGACCTCGCCGCCCACCAGGCCGCCGCCAGGAACACCACCCCGCAGCAGGCCGTGGCCGAAGCCGAGGACTGGATCGGCTGGCGCATCGAGAACCAGGACCCCCACGGCGCCTTCCAGACCATCCGCGCCAACCAGCCCGCCGGCATCGTCCCCCTGGACCTGCTCGACCGCGACACCCTCACCGCACTCCTCCTCACCCAGGACACCCCCCTCACCGCACGCGAACACGCCGACCTGCTCGCAGCCGTCCGCACCTGGGAAACCTCCTGGACCGACCCGGCCCACGGCGAGACCTTCCCCCCGCTCCTGGCCCACGCCCTCGGCATCCGCCTGCGCATCAACGTCCACGGCGACACCGACCACACCCAAGACCTCGGCCCCGCCCACGCCCCCGTCATCACCGTCCACCACACCCACAACCACTACGACGCCAGCACCCCCGCCGCACCCCCCAAACGCGCCCACCAAGCCGACCACAACCACGAACAACCACCCCGCCCCACCCACAAACGCCCACGGACCACACCCGGTACCGCCCAGCCCACCGACCGCACCGTCCTGCCGATCATCGACTGGAGCGGCTTCACCCCGCCGACGACCACCCAACTGGCACGGCAGACCTTCGTGGACCTCACCCGACGCAACCCCACCCCGCCCCGCCCCACACCCACACCCGGACACGACACCCGCCCCGCCGACGGGCGCGGTGCCCCGCCCGCATCCGCCGGCACACGCGAAAGCTCAGTCGCACTGGCCTTCGTCTACGGAGACTCCCCCGACACCCTGGAGGGCGCCGCAGAGGTGGCCTGGCACGGTCAGGACATCCCCACCCGCACCGCACTCCACGACCTGCTCATGACCCACGAGGACGACTACCGCACCGACTACCGGCGATTCCACGCCGAACTGGCCCGCACCACCGACCCCCGCCACACCAAGGCGCTCATCGACGACTACGCCCGCCGGTACCGCCTCCACCCCGCCACCGTGGGCTACTGGGCAACCCTCGACGACGACACCCGCATGCCACCGAACTGACGAACCGCCACGCCACGACACACCGCCGACCGCCGTGGGTCTGTCCAGTGAACGGTGTAACTCGGTTGGGTTGAGTTAGCGGCGGCCGACGGAGAGTCGGCCGTCGAAGGCGATCTCGAAGGCGTTGAGTG
>NZ_JBSFXE010000085.1:0-9303 GCF_053595195.1 Kitasatospora sp. NPDC002522 | reverse complement strand
ACGAGGACTTCGACCCCACCACCGCCGCCGACCGCGGCATGGCCTTCGAACACCTCGACCAACTCGCCCTGGAACACCTCCTCGGCGCCCGCTGAGCCCCGGCCGGAACGCCCCGGCCGCCACCAGGGCCGATAAGACGGAAGGCGACGTTCCGTCACTTTCCGTTCAGGCGCGGAATGTTCATGACTCGTCCATGTCCATGTCACTGGGCTCCGACACCCTGTGGTGCTCCTGTGACCGGTGAGACGGGGATGAAGTGGGCTGTGGCGTGGGTGTGTTGAGACGGTCGTTGTTGGTGGTCGGCGTGATCCTGGCGCTGGTCGGAAGCCTGGTCCAGGGGGTGCGCACGGCGGCGGCCGCCGACCGGGGGTCGGTGTCCGCGCCGCAGCCGCTGAAGGTGCGGGAGCACGCGCCGGGGCGGATCTCCGCGCCACAGCCGCCCGCCCACACGGACCGGCCCACCCAGGACCCCGCCGCGCCGGGCAGCGCGCGGCAGAAGGCCGTGGCGGCGTTCGACGCCGAGGTGACGGCCCGTCAACAGCCGGCCCCGGGCCCGCTGTGGGCGGGCCGGGCGCCGCAGCCGGCGCCCGCGCCGTCCGCGCAGCTCGTCGAACCGGCGCCGGCCGGCCAGGGCGGCGGCCGGACCACCACCGCGCGGACCGCCGCGTTCGTCGAGCCGCTCGGCAGCGCCGGGGCGGCGGCGACCGTCACCCCCGCGGGCTCGACCTACGGCGTGTCCTACGCGCCGGTGACGCCGCCCGCCGTCAACCCGCGGTACGACACCTTCGGCCGCGAGGTGGTGAAGGTGACCAACACCTCGGCGCTCACGTGGCCGGCGCACTCGCTGTCGCTGGACTACCACATGTACTGGTCGGACCAGTCGATCTACAACGACAACGGCATCGGTACCGAGATCACCGTGTCCGTGCCCCCGGGCGCCTCGGTGACGGTGACCGGCGTCTTCGAGGAGATGCCCGCCGGGAACTTCCTGCTCGCCTGGGACCTGCGGCGCCTGTCCGACAACACCTTCTACAAGGCCCTCGGCATCCCGACCGCCCAGCCGGTCGAGATCAACGTGCCGCACTACGCGCCGTCCGCCGCGCTCTCCGGGCCGCTGCTCAACCAGGCCGTGGACACCCGCACGCCGTACCTCACCGTCAACGCCTACGGGGACAACACCCAGCAGAACTGGGTGCTGTTCCAGGTCTGCCCGACCACCGACACCAACGGTCCGGACTGCGTCGACTCGCTCGCGCAGAAGGTCAACCTGCCGGCCGGCGAGTTCTTCGCGCCGGTCTCCTGGCAGCCGACGCTGAAGTGGAACCAGCAGTACTACTGGCACGCCAAGATCTTCGACTCCACCTACCCCGCGGGCAACGCCCCGTGGTCGCCGCTGTCGCCGTTCACCGTGGTGGTGGCGCCGGCCGACGGCGACCACTTCGGGCCGGGCAACGCCGACCCGATCGGCGTCGACCTGTTCCAGGGCAACTACAGCCGCACCGAGACCGACTTCTCGCTGCCCGCCAACGGCACCGTCTTCTCCGTCAACCGGACCTACAACAGCGCCAACGCCAACCCCGGCGTGTTCGGCACGGGTTGGTCCTCGGTGCTGGACGTCCGTCAGGTCACCGACAGCGACGGCAAGTTGATCGTCACCTACCCGGACGGCCGCCAACTGCGCTACGGCCAGAACGCGGACGGCACCTGGACCGCCTCGTACGGCCAGCAGGACGAGGCCCGCAGCATCACCAAGGGCCTGGTGCTGATGCCGGACGGCACCGAGTACACCTTCACGGCGAGCGGCGCGCTGCAGAGTGTGCGCGCGCCCGGCATGCAGACCGTGTACCTCAACTACGGCGGCACCGGCGGCAAGTTGAGCCGCCTGGACCTGGGCACGCACCGCCAGCTGTACGTCACCTGGAACGCCACCGGCCAGATCGCCTCGCTCTCCACCTCGGGCACCGCGAACCGTGCGAGCGGCGTGCAGACCTGGACGTACACCTACACCGCCAACCGGCTGACCTCGGCGTGCAACCCGCGCTGGGACGTCTCCGCCTGCTCGAACTACGAGTACACCGGCACCGGTTCACGCCTCAGCAAGATCACCCCGCCGAACGGTTCCACCGAAGCCGTCACCATCGGCTACGAGACCAACGGCCGCACCTCCTGGGTCGCCTTCGCCGACCCCGCGGTCAACGGCGACCACTGGGGCTACACCAAGCAGGCCGCGGTCGACCCGGGCGCGGCGTTCGTGGTCTCGGTGCTCCAGCCGACCGGCATCACCACGTCCTACCAGTTCGGCACCATGGGCCAGTTGCTCAACCGCTGGCACGGCGGCACCAAGCCGACGCCGTCGAACAACACGGTGTGGACGTACGGGGTGGACGGCAAGGTCGACAAGGTCAAGGACGAGAACCAGAACCTGACCTGGTACGACTACGACGACCAGGGACACCTGGCGAGCGTGCAGAAGCTCCGCGAGACCGGCTACGTGGTGTCGACCGTCTACCACTACTACGGCGAGCAGGCCGGCGAGTCCAAGGACCCCAAGGACCCGCGGGCCGGCCGGATCACCTGGTTCCAGGACGCGAACCGCAACACCACCACGCTCACCTACAACGCGCGCGGCATGCTGGTCTCGCAGTCCGAGCCGGTGGGGTACGGCACCGCCGACCCGCCGGCCAGCACCTTCCACTACACCTGTGAGGACACCAACTGGCTGGCCGGCTCCGCCCCGTTCGTGGTCGACGACCAGCAGGACGGCTCGGCGCTGCAGCCCTGCGGCATGCTCGCCTCGGTCACCGACGCCGAGGGCCGCACCACCCGCTACGGGTACGACGAGTGGGGTGAGCAGACCCGGATCACCTCCCCGAGCGGGGCGCTGATCGACCAGTTCTACGACGGCCTGGGCCACCTGACCCGCAAGGTCACCACCCAGCCCGACGGCACCGGCGCCGCCCGCACCGACTACACCTACGACGGCGTCGGGCACCTGCTGACCGAGACCGGCCCGGCGGTGCGCAACCCGGTCACCGGGGTGACGCACCAGAAGAAGACCACCAACGGCTACGACAAGGACGGCAACCTGCTGTCCAGCGCGGTCTCCGACACCACCCCGGCGGCCTCCGGCGGCGACGCCACCCGCACCACCACCTACGGCTACGACGTCCGCGGCCGGCAGACCACCGTGTCGGTGAACGGCAGCGTCACCGGCAAGCGCACCTACGACGGCGACGGGAACGTCCTCACCAGCACCGACGCCGACGGCAGGATCTACGAGTACCACTACGACGGCGACCGCGGCCTGCTCAGCACGATCGCGTTCCCGAACTGGCTGGACGACAGCCCGGGCGCCGTCCAGCGGACCGTGCCGATCGCCAACTACTACTACGACCCGGCGGGCCGGGTCAGCGCGGTGATCGACCCGATGGGCGCCGAGGTCGACTACACCTACACCCCGGACGACCTGAAGCTCACCGAGTCCTTCCTGAACTTCAAGGACACTCCGAACGCCACGCCCCGCACCCTGGAACTGCACCACTACGAGTACGACGACAACGGCAACGTCACCAAGGACACCGCCGGCGGCACCCGGGTCTCCACCTACACCTACAACCGGGCCGACCAGCGCACCGGTACGACCGTCGACCCGGGCGGCCTGAACCGGACCAGCACCACCACCTACAGCCCGACCGGCCAGGTCACGGGCACCGGCCTCACCGACGGCCGCGGGCACACCGAGTCCACCGTCAACCGCTACGACCCGGCGGGCCGCCTGACCCGCACCGCGGTCCACAACGACGCCACCCCGGACCTGGTGACCGCCTACGTCCGCGACGGCAACGGCCTGCCGCTGGCCGTCACCGACCCGCGCGGCGTGGCGAACCTCGACGCCGTCCCGGACCCGGCGTTCACCGTCACCAACGCCTACGACGTGCTCGGCCGGCTGAGCAGCAGCACCGCCCCGCAGGTCGCCGTCGAGGACGGCAGCGGCGCGGCGGCGACGAGCGGCTCCCCGGTCGAGCTGCGCGGCTACGACACCTTCGGCGAGCTGACCGACGTCAAGGACGCCCGCGGGGACGTCACGCACACCGGTTTCGACGCGCGCGGCCGCCGGGTGCGGGTCGACCACCCGTCCTCCACCGAGCCCGACGGCACCGTGGTCAAGCCGTTCGAGAAGTGGACCTACGACGGCAACGGCAACGTCCTGGTGCACACCGGCCGCCTCGGCGAGACCAGCACCACCGTCTACGACGCCCGCAACCGGCCGCTCACGGTGACCACCTCGGCCGCCGTGTCCGGCGGGCCGCAGGGCGTCACCCACTACACCTGGGACGACGGCGGCCACCTGATCGCCTCGGTCAGCCCGGCCGGCACCATGCGCTACTACTCGTACGACCTGATGGGGCGGATGACCGACTCCACCCTGACGGAGCGTTACGTCGACGACGGCTCCGGCGAGGCCAGCGACTACGTCTCGGCGTACCGCTGGGACCAGTTCGGCGACCTGCTGAGCGACTCCCTGTCGGTGCCGAACGCCACGCTGACCTACAACGCGGCCGGCGAGGTCGCCACCTCCACCACCTACAAGTACGGCACCACCAGCTTCGAGCGCGACGTCGCGGGCCGACTCACCAAGGTCACCGACCCGACGGGGCGGCACACCGACCTCGGCTACGACCTCGCGGGCCGGCGCACCTCCACCGCGGTGGTCGCCGCCGACGGCACGGTCGCCGCCCGGACCGCCTACCACTACGACGCGGCGGGCAACCCGGTCGACGTCACCGACCCGAACCAGCACACCTGGCACGCCGACTACGACGCGCTCGGCCGGCTCAGCAAGCTCACCGACCCGACCCCGACCGACGTCAACGGCACCGTCCTGGCCGCGCCGACCACCTCCTTCGGCTACGACGCGGGCGGCAACCGCACCCGACAGACCGACGGGAACCAGCACTCCACCTACACCTCCTACAACGCCTGGGACCTGCCCTCGGTCCGGCTGGACCCGGCCACCGCCGCGCACCCGGCCGCCACCGACCGGACCAGCACCGTCAGCTACAACGCGGCCGGCGAGCCCCGCACCCTCACCCAGCCCGGCGGCGTCAGCGTCGGCTTCGGCTACGACCTGCTCGGCCGGGTCACCTCGCAGAGCGGCTCGGGCGCCGAGAGCGCCACCCAGAACCGCCAGTTCGGCTACGACGTGGCCGGCCGGCTGACCTCGCTGACCAGCCCCACCGGCAACGAGACGCTCACCTGGGACGACCAGGACAAGCTGTACGCGTACACCCGCGCCGGGCTGAACGGCGCGGCCGCCACCACCTACCAGTACGAATACGACCCGCGCGGCCAGCTCTCCAAGCGCACCGGCCCGGACGGCACCACCACTTTCGTCTTCGACTCCAACGGCCAGGTGTTCCGCTCCAACGACAGCCTCACCGGCACCAACCGGTACTACACCTACGACGGCGCCGGCCGACTGACCGGCGAGCAGGACAAGAACGCGGCCAACGCCGTCACCGGCAGCTACGCGTACACCTACGACGCGCTCGACCACCCGCTCAGCCAGCAGTCCTTCGACGCCACCGGCGCCCAGACCGGCCGGATCGGCTACACCTGGGACGGCAACGGCAACCAGCTGACCGCCACCGGCACCGGCGCGCTCTCCGGCCAGTCCGACCGCAGCTACCGCTACGACGAGGACAACCGCCTGCTCGCCGCCGTCGACACCGCCGGCGGGCAGTCCACCGAGACCGACTACGGCTGGGACGGCGCGGGCAACCGCACCTCACAGACCGTCAGCACCCTGGTGGGCGGCGCCCGGACCAACCCGGTCACCACCACCGCGCAGTACGACGAACGCAACCGCCTGCTGCGCACCGACAGCCCGACCACCTCCACCAGCTACCAGTGGAAGGCCCGCGGCACCCTCGCCTCGGTCACCAGCACCCCGCTGCCCGGCGGCATCCCCACCACTGTCACCAGCTCGTACGACGCCTTCAACCAGATGATCGGCGACGGCGCCGCCCAGAACGGCTACGACGCACTCGGCCGGCTGGTGCAGAGCGGCGGGTCGACGCTGTCCTACGACGGCCTGGAGAGCGAGCCCGCCTCGGACGGCAACTGGCTGTACGTCAGGGACGCCGCACAGCGCCCGGTCGCCGCCAAGTCGACGTCGGGCACGGCGAGTTCGCTGCTGAGCAACGCCCACCACGACGTCATCGGCACGGTCGACCCGGTCACCGGCGCCGCCACCGGCACCCGCTCCTACGGCGCCTTCGGCGAGCGCGGCGCCACCACCGGCGCGGGCACCCCGCTCGGCTACCAGGGCGGCTGGACCGCCGCCTCCGGCAAGGTCGACGCCCGCTCCCGCTGGTACGACCCGTCCACCGGCTCGTTCCTCAGCCGCGACACCGCCCCCGGCGCGATCTCCGGCGCCGCCACCGCCAACGCGTACGCCTACGGCGGCGCCAACCCCACCAGCTACTACGACCCGACCGGCCACAACAGCATCCTGGGCTCCATCACCGGCGCCTTCGAGGACATCGTCAGCGGTCTCGGCGACGTCGAGGCGGCCGGCGAGCGGATCATCGCCGAGGCCGGCGGCTACGTCGCCGACGCCCTCCCGGAGATCGCCGAGGCCGCCGGCACCGCCCTCGCCGAAGCCGGCGTCGACATCGCGGCCGGTGCGGCCTGCGTGGTCGGCTGCGTCGAGGCGCTGGTGGTCGGCGCGGTCGTGGTGGTCGTGGTCAGCGGGGTGTACTACACCCTCGAGGTCGGCGCCGACGGCAGCCTGTTCAACGAGGGCGCCACCTCCTCCGCCCCCGACCCCGGACCGACCCCCACCGGCCAGCAGCCGCCGGTCGACCCCCCGAAGGCCGACCCGGGCCCGCCGACCACCGTGCAGAAGGTCACCACCCACGCGCGCTCCACCGAGCGCTGGCAGACCACCACCACCTGGTACGACGACACCTACCTCTACACCCGCACCGACAAGTACGTGCAGACCACCGTCTACACGTACGTCAACGGGGTGCAGACCGGCGAGCCGCAGATCTCGATCTCCCACACCTGGTCGATGGTCGCGCAGCTGCTGGTCGACCTCGACCATCCGATCAAGACCCCCACGCCGAAGCCCGGCAAGCCGACCCAACCGACCGCCGGCCAGGGCGGTCCCGGCGCCGGAACCTCCTGCGGCAACGGCGGGACACCGCAGTCCTGCCTGACGCCGGCCTCCAGCGGGCCCAAACTCCAGACCGGCGGCCACAAGGGCGGCGGCGGCCCGATCGGCGGCCCGTACACCCTCAACGGCGACTGCAACCCGCTCTCCGGCGAGCCCCGCGACGCCGACGGGAACTGGCAGTCGACCGACAACGGCGTCGCCGAGGTGGCCAACGCGATCGAGCAGCTCTACCCGGGCCACGTGATGGCGATCAACGTCAAGTTCCTCCGGGCGGACGGCACCGTGCACGCCGAGTACGACATCGAGACCCAGAACTCGGTCATCGAGGTCAAGTACCCCGGCGTGACGCCGAGCGGCAAGAAGGGCGGAGGCCGCGCCAACGGCTCGGCGAGTAAGATCGGCAACAAGATGGACTGCACCGACAAGCCGGTGATCGTGTACGGCCCGAGGATCCAGCAGGCGGTCATCAACAACATCCAGGCGGCCGGCGGCCTCGCCACCAACAGCCTGGACGACCTCCTGGCGGTGATCGCACCATGAACAACCTGATGATCTGTCTGCCCGCGTCCGTCAAGCTGGCGGAGATCGCCGAGGCGCTCTCCACCCTGGACGTCGTCGTCCCCGACCGCGACTCCCTCGCGGTCGGGGTCGGCCCCGACGGTGTCCGCCTCCTGGTCGACACCGACCGCGAGCTGGACTCCGAGTACACGGCGGACCAACTCGCCCTGATCGCCGACCTGGTCGGCCCCTACACCGGCCTGATCCTCCCGTACCACGGCCTCGACACCGCCAAGCGGATCGCCGGCGCGCTCGCCGCGCGCTTCCCCTGCGTCGTCGACACCGACTGGACGTTCTTCGGCTCGGGCGAGGAGTTCCTCGCCCGGCTGGCGGCCGACCCGGACTGGGACTGGTGGGTCGGGGCGGACGAGGACGGCTGACGTCCCATCAGCGGGAGGAGCGCACCTGGTCCAGTGCCAGCGTGATCGCGCCGTGCAGGGAGGCGTCCGCGGTGAAACGGGCGGGCAGCACGGCGGGCGGGAACGGGACGGCGCGGGCCAGGTGCGCGGCGAGGGCGGGCAGCAGGGTTTGCTGAGCGGCCATCATGCCGCCGCCCACGACCAGGCGTTCGGGATCGAGCAGGACGGCGATGTTGGCGACCGCGGTGGCCAGCACGCCGAGCACCTCCCGCGCCAGCCGGTCCGCGGCGGGGTCGGTGCGGGTGAACAGCTGCTCGGCGGTGAACGCCTCGCCGATCTCCGCCGCCGCCCGCTCCGCGATGGCCTTGCCGCCGACCAGCTCCTCCAACGGGGCCCGGCCGTCGACGAACAGGCCGTCGCCGTGGCCCGGGTCGAGGTAGCCGATCTCCCCGGCGGCCTGGTGCGCACCCGCCAGCACCCGGCCGCCGACCGTCACCGCGGCGGCGATGCCGGTGCCCAGGCTCAGGTAGACGCCGGGCTCCGCGCCCCGCAGCGCGCCGCGCCGCAGCTCCGCCAGAGCGCCGGCCCGGACGTCGTTGGCGATCGCGACGGCGGGTACGTCCAGTTCGCGGCGCAGCCGCTCCGCCAGCGCGAGCCGCTCCCAGCCGGGCAGGTTCGGCGTCAGCAGGATCCGGTCCGGCTGGATCACGCCGGGGCTGACGGCCGCGTACCCGGCGACCTCGAGGGAGTACACGGTCGTTGCGTGCCGGGTGAGTTCGCGGACCGCGTCGGCGGTCCGGGCGAGGATCTGGTCCGGTCCCTCGGCGGCGCGGGTGGCCAACCGGATCCGCCGCAGCGGCGTACCGGCGGCATCGGCGAGCGCGATCTCGGTCTTGGTGCCACCGAAGTCGATGCCGATCACGACGTGGTCGGGGTGCGTGGTCAAAGGCGGGTCCTCACCTGGGTGGGCCGGCGCCCGGGCTGTGCGGGGCCCGGGCGCCGGTTCGCTCGCGACTGCGTCGGTCAGGCGGCGGTCTCGACGCTCTGGCCCTCCTGTTGGGCGGTCAGGTACTCCTCGCGGATCTCCTTCGGGCCGAACGGCCAGGCGCCCTCGAGCCGCGACCAGACCAGGTACGCCCCCACCCCGAGCGCCACCCACACCAGCGACCACTCGATCGGATGCACCCCCGGATTCGCCTTGTC
>NZ_JBSFXE010000084.1:0-9993 GCF_053595195.1 Kitasatospora sp. NPDC002522 | reverse complement strand
TCTCGAAGGATCAACCGGTGGCCGTCTTACGTTTCAGGCGACACCCGCTACCGGGACGAAACCCCCGGAACGGGTGGAACCCGTACACCACTTCCTTGGACGCAACCTCCTGGACCTCCTGGACCTGCCGCACGCGCTCGTTGAGTGGGTCACGATGCTGATCGTCACCCGGGAGGGTGACCGCAGGTGCAAGCTCCGCCCCTCACAGCGGGCGCTGGTCGCGCTGGTGTATCTGCGCAAGCACGACACCCTCGCACAGATCGCGGCCGGCTTCCGGATCAGCGTCGGCACCGCGCACGCCTACGTGCACCAGGTCACCGACCTCCTCGCCCGCAAAGCACCGGGTCTGACCCGGGCCCTGCGCGGGGCCGACCCGGACTACGTCCTGGTCGACGGCACCCTCGCCGAGTGCGACCGCGTCGGCGACGGGCGCGCCGACTACTCCGGAAAGCACCGCCGCCACGGGGTGAACCACCAGGTCATCACCGGCCCCGAAGGCAGGCTCGTATGGATCTCCCGCGCCCTGCCCGGCCGCATCCACGACCTGACCGCCGCCCGGAGCCACCGCATCGTGAAGACCTGCGTCCGGCTCCGCATCCCCGCTCTGGCCGACATGGCATACACCGGTGCCGGCGGCACCTTCCCCGTGCCGACCAGGCGCCCGCCACGCAAGGAGCTCAGCGTCGGGCAGAGATCGCTGAACCGGGCCCACGCCCGACTCCGCTACCCGGTCGAACGCGGCGTGGCCACGCTCAAGCGCTGGCGAATCTTCCGTCACGCCCGCTGCAGTCCGAACTGGCTGACGTCAGCGGCCAAGGCCGTCCTCACCCTGGAGTTGCACCGCTGAAAGGGCTCACTGTCTCGGGCGTCAGGCGGCCGGAACCCGGCCACGGACCAGGCGGCGGTACGGCCGCCCGCTCGAAGCTATCGGTCCGAACCAGGCGAAACCCCCGTGCCTGGTACGTGCGGAGCGCGTTGGGGCCGTCCAGCGAGCACGTGAGTACTGTCACCCGGCGGGTAGGCAGGTGGAGGGGATGGCGGTCCGCCAGGTCCCAGGCGCGGGCCAGTCCCTCCGCCAGTAGCCGACTGCCGAGGCCCTGACCCATGAAGTCGGGCAGCAAACCGAAGTACATGACCTCGACCTCGCCTTCCGGACGGCCCTCCAGCTGAATGTACCCGGCGGGACTGCCGTCGACCCAGGCGACCCAGGTCTCCACGCCATCCTTCGTCAGCCATTCCTGCCACTCCTGGTATGTCCACAGGATTCGGTCCGTCCACGACCAGAGGTTTCCAACGGCTGTGTAGAGGAACCGGGCGAACTCGGGACTCGGCCGTTTCGCCAGCACCACGTCCATCGCCCTGTCGTCCGCCCTCGGTACGGGCGCGACCACGTCGTCGGAGGAGGTCTGCTCCAGGTGCCAGTTGGTGACAGTGATCATTTCACTCAAGAGGTTCATGCTCGGGTCGCTTCCTGCTGAACGACTGTTGCATTCCCGTCAACGGCCCTCGCGTGAAACGGGTTCAGCAGGCTGACGCAGCCAATGGGGTTGCGTCCAAGGAAGTGGTGTACGGGTTCCACCCGTTCCGGGGGTTTCGTCCCGGTAGTGGGTGTCGCCTGAGAACGTGAGACGGCCACCGGCTGATCCTTCGAGAACGACCAAGCTCTTGAAGGAGATCTGCACGATGACCGCACCTGACAGTGTGCCCTTTGCCGCCCTGCTGGAGGAGAACCTCGCCTCGGCGAGTCCCGACTTGTTGCGGGCGATGGTGAAGACCTTCGCGGAGGCGATGATGTCCGCGGACGTGGACCGGGCCTGCGGCGGCGAGTACGGCCGCCCGAGCGAGGACCGCGTCAACTCCCGCAACGGATACCGCAATCGGGACTGGGACACCCGCGTCGGCACCGTCGACCTGGCGATCCCGCGCGTCCGCTCCGGCTCGTACTTCCCGTCCTGGCTGCTGGAGCGCCGGCGCCGGGCCGAGCAGGCCCTGATCTCGGTGGTCGCCACCTGCTACCTGCTCGGAGTCTCGACCAGGCGGGTCGAGAAGCTCGCCGAGACCATGGGCGTCACCCAGCTGTCGAAGTCCCAAGTCTCCGAGATGGCCAAGCACTTGGACGAGCGGGTGGCCGAGTTCCATAACCGCCCGCTCGACCAGGGCCCCTACACGTTCGTGTGGGTCGACGCGCTCACGCAGAAGGTCCGCGAGGGCGGCCGCGTGGTGAACGTCCACTGCCTGGTCGCGGTCGGGGTCAACAGCGAGGGCCAGCGCGAGGTACTGGGCCTGGACGTTGCCACCAGCGAGGACGGCGCCGGCTGGCTCGCCTTTCTCAGGTCGCTGGTCGCCCGCGGCCTGGGCGGGGTCCAACTCGTCGTGAGCGATGCCCACGCCGGCCTGGTGGACGCGATCGGCGCCACACTGCCCGGGGCAGCGTGGCAGCGATGCCGCACGCACTGGACCTGTAAAGAATCAACTCACCAGCTTTGCCTCCGAGATGGAGGCAAGCAGGGACTCGGCGGTGCGGTGCTTGAACGGTGCCGGCGGCAAGTAGAACCTCTCCTCTTCCAGAAGAGGGCGGACGTCGCGGAAAGCATTGCCGATGGTGCTCCGATTCACCTGGAACAGCTCCGCGAGCACTTCACCGGTGCAGACACGGCGATGGAACAGGATCGTGGCCAGCACACGTTCCGGATCGGTGATCTTCTGGGCGAACACGCCACCGCGGGTGCCCGGTTGACGAGCTCGGCCGCGCTGGGTGTGACGGCGCCCCTCGACGAGGGCAGCCTGTCGGGGCGCGAGGCGTTCGATGAGTGCCCGCAGGTCGGTGCGGCTCATCCCGGTCAGGGCCGGATCGCAGAGCTCTTCGGGCAGGGACATGCGGCCTCGGGCGGGGAGGACCCCGGTGTGCAGGAACCCGATCAGCTGATCCGGCTTGGTGAACAGCAGCGTGGTCGGCTCCACCAAGACCTTGTGCGCGTCCAGGAGGCGCCGGGTCTCGACGATCAGCGGGCTCATGACCCGGTCGGTGACCTCCAGCATCTCCGCCAGGACACGTTGAGGGCAGACCTGGCGAAGGTAGAGGAGGGTCAGCAGGATGCGATCACGGCCGGAGAAGAGGGGCTTGCCGTGGTCGGCGGCCGCCTTGCGACGCGGTCCGCCCCGCTGCCAGAAGCAACGCCGCTCACGCTCCGCCTCCTGGACGGGAGCCAGCCGAGCCGCCACCATATCGAGCTCGGCGGTGCTCATCCCGGTCAAGCGGGGGTCGTCCAACGTGTCCAGGACCGTTCTGCGTCCCGGTGCCATGGCAGTCGGCCCGCTCTCCGGCTGTGCCTGGTCCACGGTCGTCCGGGGCGCGGGGCGAAGCGTGTAGTTCCAACTGCCGCGCGCCATGTGGGGTTCCAAGGGCAGAGTTGCCATGCGGGCCTTGCTGATGGCGACGCCGAGCGGGTATTGCCGGGTGTCGAGCTCGGCCCGGACACGTAGCCCGCGGCGGGTGGTCGTGGAGGCGATCGCCTTGACGACGACTTCGTGACTGGTCAGCGGCCTTCCGCGCCAGTTCATGGTGATGTGGGAGAACAGCCGGTGCTCGATCTTGTTCCACTTCGAGGTGCCGGGCGGGAAGTGACAGACGGTGATCGCGAGCCCGGTCTCGGCCGCGAGCACGGCCAGCTCAGCCTTCCAGGCGCGGAAGCGGTAGCTGTTGGAGCCGCCCGCGTCCGCGGTGATCAGCAGCCGGCTCGCCTTTGGGTAGTCGAGTCGGCCGCGAGCCTGCCACCAGCGGCGGATCGTGGCGACCGCGAAAGCGGAGGTGTCGTGATCGACGCCGACGCTGACCCATCCAGTGTCCGCCGACAGGTCGTAGACGCCGTAGGGGATCGCCGTCTCGCCCCTCGGCCCGGTGAAGAAACTGTGGTCCTCGACCTGGACCGGGTCGCCCTTCGGCCGCCACTCGCGCCCCGCGTTCGGCAGCCGTCCGAGCATCTCCTTCTTCTTGGCGTCGACGCTGATCACCGGTTCGCCCGTGACTTGGAACTGCTTGACCTGATCGTTGATGTAGCGGAACTGGGCGTCCCGGTCCGGGTGTTGCTCTCCCTCCAACGTCTTGGCGTTGCCTTGCAGGCTGAAGCCGTTCTCGCGCAGGAGCCGGCCGACCGTCACCGGCGAGACCCGGTGTCCTTGCCGGGTGAGTTCGGCCGCGAGCTTGCGCAGCGACTTCGTGGTCCAGCGCAGGGGCGACATCGGATCCCCTCGCTCGTCCGGCTCGACCAGGGCCAGCAGGGCAGGCACCAGTCCCGGATTCAGATCGGTCGAGCTCTTGCGTCCCCCACCCGGCCTGCGGATCCGTCCTCCGCCCAGGGACTCGGTGCCCGCCTCCAGCTCGAAGACACCCCTGCGGACCGTGCTCTCGCTTGCGCCGCTGATCCTGGCAACGGTCCGTACCCCTCCGTGTCCCAGCAGCCTCGCCTCGGTCGCCAGTGCCAGCCGCCGCTGCCGCTCGTTCAAGTGCGGCAGCAACACCTCGAACCTTGCCGCGAGTTGAGCCAGCACCGCGTCCTCGATCGCCATACCAGATCAACGAGCCCAGACTCGCGAAGCAACACCTTGTTCGCGAACGGGTCCACTACGCGCGCAACCTGCTCTCGCAGGTCCCGAAGTCCGCCCAGCCGCGGGTCGCGACCCTGTTGCGGACCGTTTTCGAACAGCCCGACGCGAAGGCCGTGCGTCAGCAGATGGCCACCGTCATCGCAGCCCTGGACGAGCGATTCCCCAAGGCTGCAGAGCACTTGGAACATGCCCGCGAGGACCTGCTGGCCTTCGCCGCGTTCCCGCGAACGGTCTGGAAGTCGATCTGGTCGAACAATCCGCAGGAGCGGCTGAACAAGGAGATCCGGCGCCGCACCGACGTCGTCGGGATCTTCCCCGACCGCAGCTCGATCGTCCGGTTGATCGGCGCGGTCCTGGCCGAGCAGAGCGACGAATGGGCCGAGCAGCGGCGCTACATCGGCTCCGAGATTCTCGGTCGCTGCCGCCTCCACCCGATCGAGGGAGAAACGCTCGACGAGACCCCCGCAACCGCACTCACCGCCTAGCCTGAAACCGGATCACCGAGTGGCCGTCGATACACCACTCCAGCGGACGTGACCGCCAATGGAGCACCGGCCCGGAACTCCGAGCCCGGGCGCGCATCGCCCGACCGCAGCGCTCAGACGGAAGTTGTCAAGTCAAATGAGACGGTTTGACGCTATATTGAAGCTTCCCCCGGTCTGCGGGAGGTGCTGATCAGCTGGTCGGAAGGGGTTGACGGGTTTCAGGTTCACTTGTTCGGCCGTCGCGTGGTTAGCGCAGTGCTTCTCCTCGTATTCGATGGGGCTGAGGTAGCCGAGTCGTTTCTAGATGCGGCGGGGGTTGCAGAACCCGTCGAGGTATTCGAAGAGCGCGAGGTTCGCCTCGGCGCGGGTGTCGAAGACGCGGCCGCGGATCCACTCGGTCTTGATCAGCATCCACAGATTCTCGGCGAGGGCATTGTCGTAGGAGTCCCCGATCGATCCCATGGATGCCCGGATTCCCGCTCTGAGCTTGGCATTTATGTGTGCCGGGCTTGATGCTCCTTGATCGACTCGGCGCGTCTGGCCGTCTTGCCGACGTCGTAGCGTGGGGCTCGACGCTTGTTCTTCGTGCCGGGAGGCCGTCCCGGGCCCGGCCGGGACGGTTTCGGTGCGGCCGCCGGGCGGGCAACCGTCGCGCGGATGTTGCGAAACCCGCGGCGGACCCGGGCGGGGGTGAGGCGGCGTGGTCCGGCCGGTCGTTCCCAGGAGAGCCGCGCGCAGGAGGTTCTGGAGCTCGCCCTGCACACCGACGAGCGCCTCGCCGGCATGCCGGTCGAGAAGAGGCAGGACCTTCTCGACCTCCTCGATGTCGAGGTGGCGGTTACCAGCGAGGTGCCGGGGGCTCTGCGCCGGGACGGCTGCCTGTTTGAGACCTGGTTCGAGGAGCACGGTCTGCTGGTGCCATCCGCCCTGACAGAGGAGCAGTGGGACCGGATCGCGGGGCTCTTCCCAGTCCTGCGGACGGGGCCGAAGGTGGTGCCCCCGCGGATGGCGTTCGAGGCCTCGCTGTACAAGGCCCGCACCGGACTGGCCTGGAAGGACCTTCCCGGAAGCGTCACCGGCGGACACCGCCATCAGACGGTGTATCAGCGTGCGTTGATGCAGCTGAAGTCCGGGGCATGGGAGCAGGCCGTGCGCGCGCTCGGCAGCTACGAGGGCACGCCGGTGCCGCCGACCTACGCGCTGCCGGATCTCCACATCACCGCCAGCTTCGACCCGCGCCTGACCAGTCTGCCCCGCACGGCTGGTGACGGTGAGTCCAGCGTGGCTGAAGAGGGCGCAGAGAGATCATTTTCAAGCTGTTCATGGCCTACCCCGGCGTCTTCTACTCCGACGACGGCGCGATCCTGCGCGCCATGCAGCGGGCCGGTGACACCGGCGGCCTGATCATGATGCACGCCGAGAACGGCATCGCCATCGACGTCCTGGTCGCCCAGGCCCTCGCCCGCGGAGAGACCGACCCGCGCTACCACGGCGAGGTGCGCAAGGCGCTGCTGGAGGCCGAGGCCACCCACCGGGCGATCCAACTGGCCCGGGTGGCCGGCTCGCCGCTGTACGTGGTGCACGTCTCCGCCGAGGAGGCCGTCGCCGAACTCGCCCTCGCCCGCGACAAGGGCCTGCCGGTCTTCGGCGAGACCTGCCCGCAGTACCTGTTCCTGTCCACCGACAACCTCGCCGAGCCCGGGTTCGAGGGCGCGAAGTACGTGTGCTCCACCCCGCTGCGCCCGCGCGAGCACCAGGCGGCGCTGTGGCGCGGGCTGCGCACCGACGACCTGCAGGTGGTCTCCACCGACCACTGCCCGTTCTGCTTCAAGGGGCAGAAGGAGCTCGGCCGCGGCGACTTCTCCAAGATCCCCAACGGGCTGCCCGGGGTGGCGAACCGGATGGACCTGCTGCACCAGGCCGTGGTGGACGGGCACCTGACGCGCCGTCGGTGGATCGAGCTGGCCTGCGCCGCGCCCGCACGGATGTTCGGCCTCTACCCGCGCAAGGGCACCATCGCGCCCGGCTCCGACGCCGACCTGGTGGTCTACGACCCGAACGCCACCCAGACCCTGTCGGCGGCCACCCACCACATGAACGTCGACTACTCCGCCTACGAGGGCAAGCAGATCACCGGACGGGTGCGCACCGTGCTCTCCCGCGGCGAGGTGGTCGTCGACGACGGCTCCTACCTCGGCCGGGCCGGACACGGCCGCTTCCAGCCGCGCGGCACCTGCCAGTACCTCGGCTGACCCACCCCCGAGCTGACGCACCGTGAGGAGCAGAGTTGGACATCGGACTCGTGCTGCAGACCGACCCCCCGGCCCGGCTGCTGGTCGACCGGATGAAACGCGCCGAAGCGGCGGGCTTCACCCACGGCTGGACCTTCGACTCCGCCGTGCTGTGGCAGGAGCCGTTCGTCATCTACAGCCGGATCCTCGCCGAGACCACCCGGCTGCACGTCGGCCCGATGGTCACCAACCCCGGCACCCGCACCTGGGAGGTCACCGCCTCCACCTTCGCCACCCTCAACGACATGTACGGGAACCGGACGGTGTGCGGCATCGGCCGCGGCGACTCCGCGATGCGGGTGGCCGGGCGCAAGCCCAACACGCTGGCCCGGCTCGGCGAGGCGATCGGCGTCATCCGCGACCTCGCCGAGGGCCGCGAGGTGGAGGTGGACGGCACGGCGCTGCGCCTGCCGTGGGTGCGGGACGGGAAGCTGCCGGTGTGGATGGCCGCGTACGGCCCGAAGGCCCTGGCGCTGGCCGGGCAGGTGGCGGACGGCTTCATCCTCCAACTCGCCGACCCGTTCCTCACCGAGTGGATGGTCAAGGCCGTCCGCAAGGCCGCCGCCGACGCCGGCCGCGACCCCGCCGCGGTGACCGTCTGCGTCGCCGCGCCCGCCTACGTCGGCGACGACCTCGCGCACGCCCGCGAGCAGTGCCGCTGGTTCGGCGGCATGGTCGGCAACCACGTCGCCGACCTGGTGGCCCGCTACGGCGAGCACTCCGACCTGGTCCCGGAGGCCCTCACCGCCTACATCAAGGACCGCCACGGCTACGACTACTCCCACCACGGCCGGACCGGGAACCCCTCCACGGACTTCGTCCCCGACGAGATCGTCGACCGGTTCTGCCTGCTCGGCCCGGTCGAGGCGCACCTGGAGAAGCTCCGCCGGCTGCGCGAGCTCGGCGTCGACCAGTTCGCGGTCTACGCGATGCACGACGCCATCGAGTCCACCATCGACGCCTACGGCTCGGCGGTGATCCCGGCGCTCGGCTGACCGCCGGGGACGATCCGCGCCCCGGTGCGGCGGGCGCGCTGCTCACCCCAGGTGTGCAGGGCGGTCAGCACCGGGGCCAGGCTCTCCCCCTCCGGGGTGAGGCGGTACTCGACGGACGGCGGAGCGGCGCCGTCGGAGTGACGGGCGATCAGACCGGCGGCCTCCAGTCCGCGCAGCCGCTGGACCAGGACCTTCTCGCTGACGGCCGGGATCCGGCGGCGCAGCGCGCCGTAGCGGTGCACGCCCTCCTTGAGGTGGGCCAGCACCACGACCGCCCACTTGCCGCCGATCACGTCCAGGGTCAGCTCCACCGCGCAGTTGTAGCTCCGATCGGCCATCAGGTCCGCCACCGTCCGTTCCCCCGTCCGGGTACTTACCGCGAAGTCAGTTCTTGTTCCGGGCCGCGCGCCGGTGTTGAGTCGGGGCCATGACGGTCGAATACATCCGCTACCGGATCGACGAGCCGCGGCGCGCCGCGTTCGAGGAAGCGTACGCCCGCGCCGCGGTGCCGCTGTCCCTCGCCGAGCAGTGCGTCGACTTCGAGCTCGCCCGGTGCGCCGAGGACCCGCGGGACCACGTCCTGCGCATCCGCTGGACCTCCGCCGAGGACCATCTGGAGGGGTTCCGCAAGGGCCCGCACTTCGCCGCGTTCTTCGCCGAGATCAAGCCGTACGTCGGGGACATCCAGGAGATGCGGCACTACGAGCCGACACCGGTGGCGGGGCGCGGCGGGGTCAACCCCACGCTGTACGAGTGGGCCGGCGGGGCGCCCGCGCTGGAGCTGCTGTTCACCCGGTTCTACGAGCACGTGGACCAGGACCCGCTGCTGGCCCCGGTGTTCGCGGACAAGCACCCCGAGCACGCCCGGCACGTCGCGGCCTGGCTCGGCGAGGTCTTCGGCGGCCCGAAGGTCTACAGCACCGAGCACGGCGGCCACCGGCACATGGCCGGCCGCCACCTCGGCCGCGGCATCGACGAACCGCAGCGCCGCCGCTGGGTGGCCCTGCTGCTGGACACCGCCGACGAGGTCGGCCTGCCCGCCGACCCGGAGTTCCGCGCCGTGCTCGCCTACTACCTGGAGTGGGGCACCCGGATGGCGGTCCTCTACGCGGGCCCCAACCCGCCGCCGCTGCCGGACTCCCCGATGCCGCACTGGGACTGGGGCCAGACCCCGCCGTACCGGGGCTGACGGCCCGTCAGGGCGCGCGCCGGAAGGTGCGTTGCCGCAACGGCTGCGGTCTGACGCTGGTGTCCGTAGGGCCGTTCGCCGTGGGCGGGCGGCCCTCTGCCATGCGTTGTCGGGCAGGCAAGGGAAGCTGTGCGACCGGCTCCGGCGCGGTGCGGGGTGTGGGCCTGTCGGGGTGGGTGGGAGGCGTTGCTCAGCCGAGGTGGAGCGGGAGGTGAGCCGGGGGGATGCGTGCGGCCGTTCTCTTGATCGGTGCGGTGGGTGGTCTGCCGTGGTGGGTGTCGAATCAAGAGGGTGGTTGTTGTCGTGTCGATCAATCCGTCTCCTGAGATCGCCGGGTTCTTCTCGTTCGTGACGGGGATGCCGTGGCCGGAGGCGGATGAGGATCTGATGCGGTCGGTGGCGGACGACTACTACGCGGTGGCGGACGA
>NZ_JBSFXE010000083.1:0-10456 GCF_053595195.1 Kitasatospora sp. NPDC002522 | reverse complement strand
GACTTGCTCGCCGGCAAGGACACCGTCTGGCCGCTGTACATCGACCCGTCGTACTCGGCGGGTGGCTGGGGCCAGAACTGGACCTACGTCAGCTCGGCGTTCCCCTCCCAGAGTTACTGGCGCACCAGCGACTCCACCGGCCTGCGGGTCGGCTACAACGGCTGGGAGTCCCCGTACTACGTGGGCCGCGCGTTCGCCCAGATGAGCGTCGCGCCCGAACTCGCCGGCGCGCAGATCAGCTCCTCGACCTTCTACGCGACCGAGACCTGGTCGCCGTCGTGCTCCGGCCGCAACGTCGAGCTGTGGTGGACCGGCTCGATCGGCTCCGGCACCACCTGGAACAACCAGCCCGGCCTGATCTCCCGCCTCGACACCAAGAACGAGGCGCACGGCTACAGCAGTAGCTGCCCCGCTCAGTCCGTCGGCTTCACCATGACCGGCGCGATGCAGAGCGCCGTCGCCAGCGGCAAGTCCGACATCACGCTCGGTCTGCGGGCCGGTGACGAGGGCGACTCGTACGGCTGGAAGAAGTTCCAGCCGTCCTCGATGTCGATCTCCACCACCTACAACCACGCGCCGACCGCGCCCGGTTCGCTGAGCACCTCGCCCGCCACGGTCTGCGGTGCCAACCCGCCCAGCGTGATCGGCAACGGTGACGTCGTCCTCTACGCCGGGGTGAACGACCAGGACGGCGGCAGCCTCGGCGTCGCCTTCACGCTCAAGAAGAGCGACGGCACCGTGGTCGCCTCCTCCTCCACCGGCAGCCTCGCCGCCACCGCGGGCACCACCTCCGCGTTCGTCATCCCGCGCGCCACCCTCGCCGCCGCGGCGAACGGCGCCCAGACGACCTTCAACTGGAACGTCTACACCAGCGACGGCAGCGCCACCAGCCCGGTCAGCAGCACCTGCCAGTTCACCTTCGACCCGACGGTCCCCGGTGCCCCGACCATCACCCAGGCGGCGAACCCGTCCTACACGGTCGGCACCGCGGCCACGTTCACGTTCACCGCGAACGCGACGGGCAGTGCGCCGGCGAGCTTCCTGTACCAGCTCAACGGCGCGTCGCCGGTGTCGGTCGCCGCCGTGTCGGGCTCCGCCAACGCCGCGATCAAGCCGAGCCGTGCGGTCAACACCCTGTCGGTGACCGCGGTTTCGGCCGGCGGCAACATCGGCGACACGGCCGTCCTGGTGGTCAACGCGACCGCTCCCGCCGCCGCGGCGGAGAACGACCTGACCGGCACCGGGCGCGCCGACCTCGCCCTGGTCGGCAACCAGGCCGGCCTGCCGTCCGGCCTCTGGCTCTCGTCCGGCGCCACGGCCGACAGCGTCAACACCGCGGTGAACAACATCGGCATCCAGGGCACCGGCGCCAACACGCCCGGCGCGGCCGCCGACTGGAACGGCTCCCAGGCGATCGTCGGCCACTTCCGCAGCGGCGGCGGCTTCAACGACGTCCTGCAGTACAACCCGGCCAACGGCACCGGCCACATCCTCTACGGCGCCGGCGACGGCTCCGCCCTGACGCCGAACTCCGGCTCCCAGGTCAACGTCAACGCCGTCGCCTTCACCTCCGGCCAGGGCGGCGCCAAGGCCACCCAGGTCGCCAACGCCGGGGCCCTGTACGAGATCGTCCACGAGGACCCCGTCGGCATCCCCGGCCTGCTGATGGTGTTCAACGGCCAGCTCGCCCTCACCAACGGCGTCGGTACCCCGGGCGCCTACCCGGCCGCGGACGCGAGCGTCGCGCTGACCTCGACCAACCCGGCCGGCGGTGCCGACTGGACCGGCTGGACCATCACCACCGCGCTGGTGAACAACCTGCCGGCGCTGTACGCCCGCAACACCACCACCGGCGAGCTCTGGTACTACAGCCCGACCGTCCTCGCCAACCTGGCGGCCGTCCCGCTGCAGGGCACCAACCCGACGCCCAACACGCCGGTCAAGCTCGCCGCCAGCGGCTGGACCTCCGCCGCCAAGCCGGTCCTGCAGGCCGCCGACATCAACCGCGACGGCACCGCCGACCTGTGGTCCGTCGACGGCACCGGCAAGGTCACCGCGAACGTCTTCAACGGCACCGCGTTCAGCACCCTCCCCTCGCAGCTGCTGGTCGCGCCGACCCACAGCTGGGCGTTGAGCGAGGGCGGGACCGAGGGCAGCCGGGCGACCTCCGCCGGCGACAGCGCCGGAGCGCTGCCGCTGTCGGGCGACACCGGCGCGACCTGGAGCGGAAAGGACCTCTTCAACCCCGACGTCCACCTGAACGGCACCGGCGCGGGCGTCCTGTCGACCACCACCCCGGCCGCGACCCTCTCCGCGGACTTCAGCGCCTCGGTGTGGGTGAAGCCCAACGCCGTCGACGGCGTGGTCCTCTCCCAGGACGGCACCAGCTCGGCCGGGTTCATCGTCTACGCGGACGCGAACTCGAAGCAGTGGTACTTCTGCATGTCCAAGGCGGACAGCAGTGCCTGGACCTACGACTGCGTCCACGCGGGCGTCGGCGGCGGCATGGCGCAGATCGGCGTCTGGACCCACCTGACGGTCACCTACCACGCGAGCACCAAGGTCATGGCGCTGTACATCAACGGCATCGAGGTGGGCTACGGCTCCCACGACCCGGTGGCCGGCTTCACCGGCGGTTTCCGCGTCGGCGACTACATGTACAGCGGCGGCCACCGGACCTTCTTCAACGGCGCCGTCTCCAACGTCCAGACCTGGGCCGGCACGACGCTCACCCCCAACCAGGTCGCGCTGCTCTCCGGAACCCCGGGCTACGTCCTGTTCCCCAGTGACGACACCAACTACTCGACCGGCTCGTCCTGGAGCACCTCCCGCGCCACGATGACCTTCAACTCCGGTCTCCTCACCATCACCAAGGCCAACGGCTCCACCTGGAGCGTCGGCAGCTCGGGCTACCCGAACGCCGCCCTCACCCTCCAGCGCGACGGCAACTTCGGCATCTACCAGCAGCAGGCCCACCAGGCCGGCACCGGTGTCTGGGCGGCCATGGTCGTCTCGGCCGGTGACTGCATGTTCCTCCAGCCGGACGGCAACCTGGTGATCTACAGCTCGGACGGCGTCCCGATCTGGGCTTCGGGCACCAACAACTGACACCCGATCACCTGACAGTGCCCCGCCACCGCAAGGTGGCGGGGCACTGCGTTTGTGACGAGCATGTAGCTCTCATTGACGGATTGTCAGGTTTTGCTGCCGGATGCCGAGTTTGCCTGAGCCGCAATCGTAACGACTTCACCAAGTCCAACGATCTTTCCCCGAATTCCCCGTGACCTAACGGGTCGTGCACTGTCATAGTCGCTGCCGAGCCGGCTGGTGCGCCGGGGGGTGACGCTGCCCATGGGGCAGCGCAGCAAGGAGGGGTGGCTTTCGCATGCCCAGTTCCGAATTGATTCGTCCCCGAAGGGGGCGACCGAGATGGCTGTCCGGCCCGCCGCCGCTGCTGAGGAGTCTGGGGGCGCTGTCCATCGCGGCCCTGGTGGCCTCGTTGACGGCGGCTCCGGCGTTCGCTGCGCCGCTGTCGAAGCCGGGGGTTCCGGGTGCGGCGGCGGTCAAGGGGGTCAAGTCCCTCGCGGCCAGGAAGATCGAGGTGCCGGACGACGCGAAGCGGGCGTTCGTGCCGAAGGCGGTGGCGTGGCCGAAGGCGGCTTCGGGTCGGGCGGCGTCGGCTGCTCCGGGTGCGAAGTCGCAGGCGTCGGGGACGCCGGTGTGGGTGAAGGGCAGTGCCGGATCGTCCGCGCCGGGCGCGGACGTGAAGGTGCTGGACCAGGCGAAGGCTGCCCAACTGGGTGTGTCGGGCGTGGTGTTCACGGTGGACGGCGGTGACGCGCACGGGAAGGTGCGGGTCGGGGTCGACTACTCCGCGTTCGCGGAGGCGCTGGGCGGCAACTGGGCGTCGCGGCTGCAGCTCGTCTCGCTGCCCGCGTGTGCGCTGACCACGCCGGAGGTGGCGGCGTGTCAGGTGAGGACGCCGCTGGCGACCGATCGTGATGCGGCGGGGAAGTCGGTGTCGGCGGAGGTCGACCTCGGCGCTTCCGGTGCGGTGAAGGCGAGCGCGACCGACACCGGGAAGGTCGTTCCGGCGGTCTGGTCGGGCAACGCCTCGGCGGTGCAGGCGTCTTCGGCCTCGGCGCCGATGGTGCTGGCCGCGGCCTCAGGATCGGACGACGGCGGCTCGTCGGCCGGTTCATACGCCGCCAGCGCGTTGAGTCCGGCCGGAAGCTGGACCGGTGGCGGCTCGGGTGGCTCTTTCACCTACTCGTATCCGCTGACCACGGCCGGTGCGGCCACCACTCTCGTGCCGAAGATCGCCCTGGGCTACGACTCGGCGGAGGTCGACGGCAAGACGGCGAGCACGCAGGCACAGGCTTCGTGGGTCGGCGACGGCTGGTCGACGCCGGAGTCGTTCATTCAGCAGACCTTCACGTCGTGCTCGGACGAGCCGGAGGGCTCGGCCTCGCCGAAGGCGACGTCCGACGAATGCTACGCGGGCCAGGTTCTGACGCTGTCGTTGAACGGTGCGTCCACGTCGATCGTCTACGACGCCGCGAAGGGCACGTTCGCCTTGGCCGCCGACGACGGTTCCAAGGTCGCACACGTCACGGGCTCGAACAACGGGACGGGCACGTACAACACGGACTACTGGACCGTCACGGACCGCTCCGGCACGGTCTACTACTTCGGGCGCAACCAGCTGCCGGGGTGGAGCTCCGGCAGGGCGGTCACCAACTCGGTCGACTCGATGCCGGTGTACTCCTCGCACTCGGGCGACCCGTGCTACAACGCCTCGGGCTTCGACGCCTCGGTGTGCACGATGGCGTACAAGTGGCACCTGGACTACGTGAAGGACGTCCGGGGCGCCGCGATGGCGTACTACTACACGCAGGACACCAACTACTACGGCCAGAACAACGGCGCGTCGAACACCAAGTACGTGCGCGACTCGTACCTCGCCCGGATCGACTACGGCTTCCTGGACGGCGGCGCGTACGGCACCGTCCCGGACCAGGTCTCGTTCATCACGGGTTCGCGCTGTGTCGCCACGACGTGCGACCCGATCTCGGCGGCGAACAACGCGACGCAGTACCCGGACGTGCCGTTCGACCTGATCTGCAACCAGGGTGCGACCTGCTCGCCGAAGTCGCCGTCGATGTTCTCGACCGCGCGGCTGAAGCAGATCGTCACCCAGCAGTACGACACGGCGAGTTCGCAGTACAAGCCGGTCGACACCTGGGACCTCGCGCAGACGGAGCCCCCCACGGGTGACGGCACCTCGCCGACCCTGTGGCTGGCAAGCATCACGCACACGGGCGCCGACACCTCGGCGGGCGGCTCCGGCTCCCTCGCGCTGCCGGCGGTGAAGTTCGGCGGAACGACGATGCAGAACCGCGTCGACACTGCCAACTTCCCGGGCATGTTCCGCTACCGCCTGACCTCGATCACCTCCGAGCTCGGCGCGGTCACCGGCATCACCTACGGTCTGCCGAACGCGTGCACCGCGGCGTACGTGGCCTCCGCGAACGCCTCGTCCAACACGAACTCCTGCTATCCCGTCAGCTGGACGCCGAAGTTCTACAGCGCGCCGGTCATGGACTGGTTCGAGAAGTACGCGGTGACCCAGGTGCTGGAGGCGGACGCCACCGGCGGGGCCCTGCAGAAGGCCACCAGCTACGAGTACACCGGCGGCGCGGCCTGGCACTACGACGACAACGAGGTCGTGCAGGCCAAGTACCGCACCTGGGGCCAGTTCCGCGGCTACGGCACGGTCATCACCCGCACCGGCGACGGGGCGAACGACCGCAGGACGAAGTCGGTCACGGACTACTACCGCGGCATGGACGGGGACTACCTGACCCCGACCACCAACCGCAGCGTCAGCGTCACCGACTCGCAGGGCGGCGTCCGCCCCGACAGCGCCCAGCTCAGCGGCAGCGCGCTGGAGACCAGCAGCTACAAGGGGGACGGGGGCGCGGTCGACAGCTCCACCATCACCTCGTACTGGGTCTCGTCCGCGACGGCCACGCGCAACCGCACCGGTCTGCCGGCGCTGACCGCGAACACGGTCAAGCCGGTCGAGACGTTCACCCGGCAGGCGGTCACCTCGGGCTGGCGGTACACCGAGACGGACTCCAGCTACAACGCGACCGTCAGTGATGTGAACTTCGGCCTGCTGAACGCGACCTACACGCACACCGTGCCGGTGAACCCTGCTTACGACACCTGCGCCACGACCACCTACGCCCCGGCGAACACCTCGCTCAACCTGGTCGGCCTCGTGGCCTCCCAGGAGACCGACTCGGTGGCGTGCTCCGGATACACCCAGGGCGCGAAGCCGTCGGTGCCCGGCTCCACCAACACGCTGGGCGCGCCGTCCTTGGTGAACCGCCCGGCGCAGGTCGTCTCCGCACAGCAAACCTTCTACGACGACGCGACCTACTCGACGGCCTTCCCGCAGACCAACGCGCCCACGGTCGGCAACGTCACCATGACCCGCAAGGCCGCGGACTACTCGGGTGGTGCCTTCACCTGGCAGACCGTCTCGCGGGGTACCTTCGACGGCTACGGCCGCCCGCTGGTCAGCTACGACGGCAACGGCAACGCTACGACGACGGCCTACACCATGAACGCGGTCGGACTGACGACCGGTCAGTCCGTCACCAACGCGAAGAACCAGACGGCCACCAATACGCAAGCGCCCGCGAGGGGGCTCACGTTGACGGCGACGGATGCCAACGGCGTGGTGGCGACGTCGCGCTACGACGTGCTCGGCCGACTGGTCTCGGTGTGGCAGAACTCCCGGGTCACCAGCGACCCGGCGAACACGCTCTACACCTACACCGTGTCGCAGACCGGCGTGTCGGGGACGACGACGCAGTCGCTGAACGACTCGCTCGGCTACGTGACCTCATACAGCATCTACGACTCGCTGGGCCGGGTGCGGCAGACCCAGGCGCCGACGCCCAAGGGCGGACGGCTTATCACCGAGTCGTTCTACGACTCGCGCGGCTGGGTACGCAAGAAGAACAACCCGTACTGGGACCCGGACAACTCGCCGTCCCTGTCGGTCGCCTCGATGCCGCAGGACTCGAAGATCCCCAGCCAGAGCGTCCCGACCTACGACGGCCTCGGCCGGACGGTCGTCGACACCTCCTACCAGTACGCGCAGGCGAAGGAGGTCACCACCACCGTCTATGGCGGTGACCGCACCATCGTGATCCCGCCCGCGGGCGGCACGGTGAAGACGACCGTCACCGATCCGCTGGGCCGCACGGCCGAGCTGGACGACTACACGGCCCGCCCGACGCTGAACGCCCCCGCGGACTCCTTCACCGGCACGTACAGCGTTAGTGGCGGGACCAGCCAGGCGATCACCTACGGCTTCGACGGCCACGGAAAGCAGAGCACCGTCACCGCCAACGGCTCGACCTGGACCACCACCTACAACCTGCTCGGCCAGGCCGTGGCCAAGAACGACCCCGACGCCGGTGTCAGCAGCATGCTGTACGACGGCGCGGGCAATCTCGTGCAGAGCACCGACTCCCGCGGAAAGAGCGTCAGTTCCACCTACGACGCGGTGAACCGCAAGACCGGCAGCTACGCGGCCACGCTCGCCACCAAGGGCTCGGCGAACCAGCTCGCCTCGTGGGTCTACGACAACGACAACACCGTCGCCGGCGTCACCAACGCCATCGGCCAGACCACCACCGTCACTTCCTACGACGGCGGCCGCGCGTACACCACCCAGGCGCTCGGCTTCACTGCGATGGGCAAGTCGCTCGGTGAAACGATCACCATTCCGGTGGGTGAGGACGCGCTGATCGCCAAGCCCTACACGTTCAAGCACGTCTACACGGCGATCAAGGGCCTGCCGTACACCGATCAGTCGCCGGCCGGCGGCGGGCTCCCGCTGGAGACCGTCACCCGGACCTACGCGACCGCGTTCGACCTCCCGAACGGCGCGACCTCCGGTACCACCGGCTACGCCCAGGGCACCAGCTACGACGCGTACGGGCGGGTCGAGCAGACCACGCTCGGCACCGGCAGCAACCTGGCGTACATCACCAACACCATCGACCCGCACACGGGTCGGCTGACCGACCAACTGGTGTCGCGTTCGAACACCGGGACGCCGAGCGACGTCGACAAGCAGCACTACGACTACGACCTGGCCGGCAACACCGTCCGCCAGACCTCCACCCGCCTCGGTGCCACGACCGAGACGCAGTGCTACAGCTACGACCAACTCGACCGGCTCACCCAGGCGTGGACCGCCACCGACTCCTGCGCCGCCAACCCGACCGCGCTCAACCACTCCCAGGTGGGCGACGCGATCGCGAACGGCTCGTACTGGACCGACTGGCAGTTCGACCCGCTGGGCAACCGCACCAACCAGACCGAACACTCCACCACCGGAGGCGCGGACACCGCCACCACCTACACCTACAACGGCAACAACACCGGCCAGGCCCACACCCTGACCTCCACCAGCAACAGCTCGACCTTCGGCTACGACACCGCGGGCAACACGACCCAGCGGACCACCCCCGCCAACGGCGCGCAGACCCTCACCTGGGACGACGCCGGACGCCTCACCAAGGTCCACGGCACGGCCGGCGACACCACCTACGTCTACGACGCCAACGGGCAAGTGCTTCTCCAGAAGGACCCGGCCTCCACGGTCCTGTACCTGTCCGGCGAGCAGCTCACCGTGGCCGGCGGTGCGGTCACCGGCGTCCGCTACACGGCTCTGCCGGGCGGCGGCACTGTCGTCCGCACCGGGTTCGGCACCAACTACCGGTTCGAGATCGCCGACCCACACGGCACGGCGACCCTGACCCTCGACAGCACCGCCCAGACGCCGACCTGGCGCCAGTTCACCCCCTACGGCGCTCCCCGCGGCACCGCGGCCACCTGGGCGGACAACCGCGGGTTCCTCAACGCGCCCAGCAACACCACCACAGGACTCACCGTTCTCGGCGCACGCCAGTACGACCCGGTCACCGGACGGTTCGTCAGCGTCGACCCGCTGTTCCAGGCCAATGACTCCCAGCAGCTCGGCGGCTACACCTACGCGAGCAGTGACCCAGTCGGCAAGAGTGACCCGAAGGGCCTGCGAACCGACCCGGACGGCATCTGGTGCGACACGCACGAGTGCAGCGAGCCGGCCAAGCAGAACGCCGAGCGGCTCCACCGGCAGCAGGAGAAGGCGCAGGCGGCCGAGGACTACCACCACCGGATGTGGGAGCTGGAGCACGACGCCGGTGACGACTACACCGACACCGAGAGCCGTGAGTACAACATCCACAAGCCGGGTCCGCACGACATGAAGGTCAGGAACCTCCTCTACCAGGTTGTCAGTGGCGCCAACCTGAAGGGGTGGGACAACACCTCGAAGCTCCTGCGGCACTTCCTCGACGGAAGCGGTGACGACTACACCGTCGATCCGAACGAGATGATCGGCGACATTCCCGGATTCAAGAAGGAGGTGGACACCTACCTGCAGGAGGTGAAGAAGAAGGGCGCGTCGACCTACGACTCCGGTTGGGTCAGCACGCGCGCCAGCGAGAAGGAAAGCCTCGACTGGTACTATGCGCTGAACGGTTTCCAGTGGCGGGTCACCTCGGCCGCGGAGCCGGGCCAGTACGAGCTCGAGGTCCGCAAGCGCTACGACTGGGGAATCCCGAGCGAAGGCCGCGGGGACCTGGACAAGTTCTGGATCCACCTCACCCAGCCTGAGATCGCCCACCTCAACACCGTTGGTCTGGCTCGTGACTTCAACGTCTACGGGGCGACTCTCAGGCGGGGAATGCCCTGATGACCAGAAGACACCTCTCTGTACTCCTGCTGTCGCCGCTGACCGCCCTGGCGCTGGCCGCGTGCGGTTCGGCGGTGGGTGCCGGATCGGACGGCACCCGCGCCGAACCGACGGCGCGGGCATCGGCCAGTGGGATTCCCGCTGCCGGCCTTGCGGCCGGCTACGGCCTGCAGGTTCCGGCCGGTGCGGAGCAGGCCGTGTATGCGGAGGACCGGGACATCGGCAGCTCCGCGTTCTGGGTGTCGTTCCGGACCGATGCCAAGGGCCTGGGTGCGTTCCTGTCCGGACTGGGCAGGAACGAGGCGGATTTGGGAAGTCCGGACTTCGCGCTCAGCACCGCAGCGGTGCGTGACGCGGGCTGGCAGTTCCCGAAGCCCGAATCGCTGCGGGGGCTGGTGGTCCCAGGAGTCGACTCGGATCCGCATGCTCCGACTCGATCGGTCCTCGTGGATCTCACCGATCCGTCCACGCCCGTGGTCTACGGGGCCTCCCTGAAGGTCTAGCAATGCCAGTCGGGGGGGGGGGCGGGGGGGGGGGGGGGGCGGGGGTTGTGGGCCCCCGGGCCGCCGGGGCCACCGGGGTGGGGGGCCCGCGGGGGGTTGATAGGAATATAAAAACAGATTAAAACAC
>NZ_JBSFXE010000082.1:0-10857 GCF_053595195.1 Kitasatospora sp. NPDC002522 | reverse complement strand
ACCAGGGCAAGAACCCCACCGCCGGCGGCCCCTACGACCAACTCCCCTGGCGCCCCGGCCTCCTCACCCTCCAACACTGACCCACCCAGCACACACACGGGAGCCCCGGCCACACAACGGCCGGGGCTCCCCCCGTATCAGCCGGTCCGGAGCAATTCGGAGCGGATCTCCATCTGGAAGCCGTCCTCCATCGCCACGAAGTTCGCCGCGAGCTGCCGGGGCGGATCCTGCAGTGTGAAGTGCCCCTGCGACTGACCGAGCACCAGGACCGAGGCGTAGACGGCGATCTGACGTTCCGCCAGGGAGCTGTCGAGGGCGGCGGCCCTGGGATCGCGCGGGCAGCGCGGCCAGTACTCGTACAGGGGTCGATCTCGTGGACGAGCGCGTCGAGGTCGCCGTAAGAGAGCCTCGGCCGAAGTCATCCGCCGCGGCGGCCTGGACTGACGCTAGCCGGCGTTCCGGGGCCGTCGGGCGAGGATTCCGGTCAGCGAGGCGACCGTGAGGCGGGTCGGTCGGCGCAGATCGCGCTCCGGGTGCAGGACGGTGCGGAACGCTGCCCAGCTGAGGGCGCCGAGGACGAAGCCGTAGGCGGAGACCAGGCCGTGCCCGTTCTCCTGGGCGAACCACATCGCCAGCCCGAGCACCGGCACACCGAGTGCGAGCAGCCGGTTCTTGCGGACGGCTTTGGCGCTCGTGCCCTCGCCGGCAGCGTCGCGGTCGGCGGCCTGGCCGGAGTGCCCGTCGGCACCACCGTGCAGCAGCAGCGCCGCGGCCAGCGTCGCGCCGAGGAAGTAGGTGGCGCCGGAGCTGCCGGCGAAGTTGCGGGGGTCGGTGCTGTGGGAGGTCTGGCCCCAGAGCTTGTCGATCTGCTCCGGCAGCAGGATGCCCGCGGTGAACAGGCCGAGTGTCAGCGGCGCGCCCCAGAACCACTCGGCGAGGGCCGCGACGGCGGCGAGGGTGGCGAGGTTCCAGGCCGCCCCGCCGAAGCCGCCGTTCTGCATGAAGACCGAGGTGACCACGCGCCACCAGCCGGGCTTCGACGGGTCCGCGTCGAGCGCCCCCATCGCCCCCGACCAGCAGAGTTGGAGGGCCACCGCGGCGAGCGCGAGCCCGGTCAGCCCGACCGCCGCCCAGGGGATCCGCCGCCCGCCCAGCGTGCTCCGGCCGACCAGGGCCAGACCGCCGTTGAACATCAGCACCATCAGTGCCGCCGTGGTCACGTTGAACACCAGAGCGTCCATCGTCACCACCCCCCTCCGAGCCGTGTGCGCTTTTCTGATCATGACATTAGCGCCCCGAAGCAGGGTTTCAAACACTGTTCGAAAACGGACTCCGGCTCGCTAGACTGCGGTCGTGAAGCTGACCGCAGACCGGATCATCGACGCGGGGATGGCAGCGTTCGCCGAGACCGGCTACCACGGGTTCTCGGTGCGCAAGGTCGCGGACCGGCTCGACGTGCACGCCGGCAGCCTCTACTACCACGTGGCCAACAAGGCCGCGCTGCTCCAACTGATGGCCGACCGGGTGGCCCGGCAGGCGTTCGAGGCCGGCACCGCCGCCCTGGCCAGCCTGCCCGCGCAGGCAGGCTGGCCGGCGCGGGTCACGGCGCAGGCCGTCGCCCTGCGCCGGAGCATCCGGCGACATCCCGGCGGAGCGATCATGCTCGCCGGCAGCCCGAAGACCCTCAGCCCCGGCGCACTCTCGCTGATGGAACGCCTGCTCGACACCCTCGCCGAGGCCGGCGTTCCCCCCGAGCACTGCGGCACCGCCGCCGACACCGTGCTCAGCCACGTCACCGGCTACGTGCTCCAGGAGCAGAGCGAGCCACCCGCGGTGCCGGTCACCGCCGACGACGTCGCCGCCCTCCGTCGGAGCTTCCCCCGGACGGTGGCGGCCGCGGCCGCTCTCGACCCGGACGAGAAGTTCCTTCGGAGCCTGGACCTGCTCTGCGCCGGCATCGGGACGCAGATCCCGCCGGCGAGCAGGCCAGCCGGTTGACGATCCGAGCCACGGGCCGGCCGCGACCCGGCTGCACCGCATTCACCTGCGGGGATTGCGGCGGACCATCCGGGGTATCCGCGGGGCATGCTCACCCTCGGTGTGGAGGAGGAGTTCCTCCTTCTCGACCTCGGCACGGGCCTGCCGCGCGCCCGCGCGGAGCAGGTCCGTCGCAGCGCGGGCCTGCAGCCCGCCCTCGCGGAGGACGAGGTGCAGCGGGAACTCCTGCAGGCCCAGCTGGAGGTCGCGACCCCCGTCTGCCGGGAACTGGAGGAGGTCGGCGGACACCTCCT
This sequence comes from Kitasatospora sp. NPDC002522, assembly GCF_053595195.1. Lineage (NCBI taxonomy): Bacteria > Bacillati > Actinomycetota > Actinomycetes > Kitasatosporales > Streptomycetaceae > Kitasatospora > Kitasatospora sp. NPDC002522. Next base: position 8,566 of record NZ_JBSFXE010000082.1, on the reverse strand, counting down.
GCGCATGCGCCACGCCCTGGGGCAGGCGGCCACCGCGGACGGTTGCTGTCTCGCCGCGTCCGCAGCCGCTCCGTTCGCCGACCGGCTCACCATGCCGATCACCGACACCGCCCGGTACCGCGCCATGCACAGCGACGCGCCGCAACTGACCGATGAGCAGCTGATCACCGGCATGCACGTCCACCTCGGCATCCCCGACCGCGCGCTCGGGATCGTCGTGCTGAACCGGTTGCGTCCGTGGCTTCCGGTGCTCGTGGCGCTGGCCGCCAACTCGCCCCTGTGGCAGGGCGCCGACACCGGTTTCGCCAGCTGGCGGACCATCGTCTTCGGCCGCTGGCCCGTCAGCGGTCCGCCGCCGCGCTTCGAGGACGCCGCCGACTACGACCGGCGCACCCGCGCGCTGGTGGCACGCCGACTGATCCACGACCGTGGACAGATCTACTGGCACATCAGGCTGTCCGACCACTACCCCACCGTCGAGCTCCGCGCCATGGACGTCCAACTCCGGCCGGACGAGGCGGTGATGCTCGCCGGGACCGTGCGGGCCCTGGCCGACCGGGCGATCAGCGACCACGGGGCGGAGCGCCCAGGCCCCATCGTCGAGCCGGAGGCCCTGGCGGCCGCGGTGTGGCACGGCGCGCGCCACGGCTCCGCGGGTGAGGTGTTCGATCCCGTCCACGGTGGGCTCGTCGCGGTGGGAGAGGCGGTGTCGACGCTGCTGGACGCCGTCGACCCGGCACTCGACCGGAGCGGAGACCGCCGGCACATCGTTCCCGTGCTCGACCGGCTGCTCCGCGAGGGGAACGGCGCCACCCGCCAGCGCCGGGTCCTGCGGGAGCACGGCCGGGAAGCCCTGATCGCGATGATCGGCGACCAGACCACCGGCAGCTGACCCGGCACCGCGACCTGCCTGTCGGCGTGACGGTGGGGCGAGCCGGCGAGGCTGCGATCAGCTGGAGCCGTCGTCGCGTCCGAACAGGTGGGGCCTGCGGTGTCCGTTGGCCGGTGACGCCTCGTCAGGTCCGCGTGGTGTGGCCTCCTGCTGGTGCATCGGGCCGGTCCGTGTCCCGGCGGTCTGCTCGTGGGGACGGCGCGGCCCGCCGTCGAGCAGGTCGTCGCGCTGCCTGGTGAGGACGGCTCGCTGCGCTGCGAGGACGTCGCGCTCCCGGTAGAGGCTGTCCCGGTCGTCGGCGGCTGCGGTCGCCTCCACCCGGGCCGCGTCCCGCTCCTCGACCGCGGCGTCGCGGTCCTTGGTGGCGGCGGCCGTCTCCCGGCGGGAGTCGCGCAGCCCGTGCCGGGCGGTGGCACCGCGCCGCGAGGTGCGGCGTGCTCCGGTCAGCAGGAGGCGGAGGCCGAGCATGGCCGCCGCGCCGACGACGACGCCGAAGAGGAACAGCGTCCCGGTGGAACCGGTGAGCTGGTGGCCGACCAGCGTGAAATTGTTCGTCAGGTCGTGTGCGGTGCCGATGCTACCCCGCAGGTCTACGAACTAAGTGGTGGACTCCGGTGACCCGTAGCGACAGAAGGTGCCGATATGACCACTTCACCGACGGTGGAGGGCGACAGGCTCAGTCGGGAGCGGGCGCTGGCCTGCGCGCTGGAGATCATCGACCGCGAGGGCGTCGAGCGGATGTCGAGCGACTGCGTGTCCCGGACCGGGCAGCACTCGCGGGTGTGCTGTACGTGCTGCGAACCGGTATCGCCTGGCGCGACGTTCCCGCGGACGCCGTGGGCTGCTCGGGGTGACGGCCTGGCGCCGGCTTCGGGACTGGACCGAGGCCGGCGTCCGGCCGCAGCTGCACGAGGCCCTGCTGGCCGAGCTGCGGGCCAACGGCCGCCTGGACATGGACGATTGCGCGATCGACGGCTCCCACATCAGGGCGCTCAAAGGGGGGACCGCGTCGGCCCCTCGCCCGTCGACCGCGCACGGCCGGGGTCCAAGCACCATGTGATCGTGGACCGCCACGGCACGCCGCTGGCCGTGTCCGTGACCGGCGGAAACCGGCACGACGTCACGCAGTTGATCCCGCTCCTGGACGCGATACCCCGCATCCGGGGCCTGCGCGGACGACCCCGCAACAGGCCCCGACGACTGTTCGCCGACCGAGGCTACGACTACGACAAGTACCGCCGCCTCCTGTGGAAGCGCGGCATCAAGCCCTGATCGCGCGCCGAGGCGTCGCACACGGATCCGGGCTCGGCCGCACGCGCTGGGTCGTCGAGCGGACCTTGTGCGCCACGAGGCGCTCTGTTTGTATCCCCGGCTCAGCCGGGAGGAACTCGGAAGGAGGTTCCTGGGCCGGATGACTCACCTGGATCCGAAAGGTGAAGGGGACAAGAGCATGTCAGGAAACCGGTGACCGGGCCCAGTTGCCAGGGACGGTGCACCGGGCGGCCCGCGCGATATGGCGAAGACTGGATTGTTTGAAGACCAATCTCCAGAAGATGCAAGTTCCCATCCGTCGGAAAGACAGCTGAAACCGACGCCGACCCTGCACCGGTTTCGATTGTTGGCCTGGTGCAACTTCCGTGGTTCGGAGCGATGTCCAGCGAGGACATTCAAGGAGATGAGTGGGACGCCTAAGTCGCGCTAGAACGTACAGACAGGGACGAACGTGGGATCGCCTACGGGACGCGAGTCCTATGGCGACGGAGGCCCCGTAGTAGTCGCCGGAGTCACGCCCGGCCGGGGAGGGCGGGAAAGCCGTCCGCAGGGCGAAGGGGGCCAGGTGATTCGGACACCCGGATATGGGGAGGTATGCGAAATGCAGAGCGCCGCAACGGTGCTGGGTGTCCTGCGTGAGCGCGGCAGGCGCCATCTGCCGTGCGACGAACTGTATCGACAGCTGTTCAATCCACAGTTGTATCTGCTGGCCTACGGTCGCATCTACGCCAACCACGGCGCGATGACGCCCGGGGCCACGCCGGAAACCGTGGACGGCATGTCCCAGCGGAAGATCGACCGGATCATCGAGGCGATGCGCCACGAGCGCTACCGCTTCCGGCCGGTCAGGCGCGTGCACATCCCGAAGAAGAACGGGACCACGCGTCCGCTGGGGCTGCCGACCTGGTCGGACAAGCTCGTCGAGGAGGTGGTCCGCCTGCTCTTGGAGGCGTACTACGAGCCGACGTTCTCCGACCGATCTCATGGATTCCGTCCCCGACGGGGCTGCCACACCGCGTTGCGGGAGGTGGCCCACACCTGGACCGGGACGTCCTGGTTCATCGAAGGGGACATCGCCGACTGCTTCGGCAGCCTGGATCACCAGGTCCTGCTGTCGATCCTCGGCGAGAAGATCCATGACCAGCGGTTCCTGCGGCTGGTGCGCAACATGCTGACAGCCGGATACCTGGAGGACTGGAAATGGGGAGCCACGCCCTCCGGAGCGCCGCAAGGCGGAGTGGCCTCCCCGATCCTGTCCAACATATATCTGCACCGGTTGGACGAGTTCGTCGAGAAGGTTCTGATCCCGGAGTACACCCGTGGAGAGCGCCGGGTTCGCAACCCGGCGTATTTGGAGTTGCAGAATCTGCTGGCGAAAGCCCGCCGGCGCGGCGACCGGGCCCAGGCCCGGATACTGCGTCAGCGGATGGTGAGCCTGCCGAGTGCGGATCCCAACGACCCGTCATATCGCAGGCTTCGCTATGTCCGCTACGCAGACGACCACCTCCTCGGATTCACCGGACCGAAAGCCGAGGCCGAGCAGATCAAGCATCGCTTGGCGGAGTTCCTGCGTGACGAACTCAAGCTGGAACTCTCCCGGGAGAAGACGCTGGTCACCCACGCCCGAACCCGGGCGGCGCGGTTTCTCGGCTACGAGATCACGACCCAGCACAACGACACGAAGAAGACCGGCCGCTACCGCAGGGTCAACGGTCAGATCGCCCTTCGCGTCCCCAGGGACGTGATCAAGGCCAAGTGCGAGCCCTACCTCGCCCGCGGCAAGCCCGCGAAGCGAACGGAACTGACCAACGGCAGCGATCACGCGATCGTCGCCACGTTCGGGGCCGTCTACCGGGGCATCGTCCAGTACTACCTGCTCGCCGGAGACGTCTTCCGGCTGCACCGCCTGCAATGGGTCATGGAGACATCCATGCTCAAGACCCTTGCGGCCAAGCACCGTTCGACCGTGACGAAGATGGCCGCCAAGCACAAGGCCAGAATCGACACACCCAACGGGCCCCGAGTCTGCTTCGAGGCCCACATCGAGCGGAAGAACAGGCAGCCGCTGGTGGCACGGTTCGGTGGAATCCCTCTCCAGCAGCAGCGATCGGCGAAGGTCGTCGACCGTCGGCCTGTCTGGGTGGACTATCCGCAGAAGGAGCTGATCACCAGGCTCCTGGCGGACACATGCGAGGTCTGTGGGGCCACCGGTGATGTCCAGGTGCATCACGTCCGAGCCCTTGCCGATCTCGCCCGTGTCGGATGGCCGCCGTCCGACTGGGCGCGCGTCATGCTCGACCGGCGGCGCAAGACCCTCGTGGCCTGCACTGCCTGCCATGACCGCATCCACGAAGCGCGAACGGCCCGATCACTCACGCCGTGATCACTGGAGAGCCGGATGACAGGGAAACCGTCATGTCCGGTTCGGCGGGAGGCCGTGCGGAAAAGGACCTGCCACGGGCAGGCACCTCGCCGCGCGGCCGACCCAACCGCATGGCTCCATCAGTTCAAGCGACTCCGCACCCGGTACGAGCGCCGAGCCGACCTCCACCAAGGACTCCTCGAACTCGCAGCCAGCATCATCTGCCTACGCCGACTCCAAAGATCATTCTGAAACGATCAGTAAAGGTAGGCCCACGGTTCGACACCTGAGGCAGAGCTGTGTGTCCGGGGACGCCGCCCGCTCGGCCCGGGCCACCGCGAGGCTATTCAACCGCCCACCGATCACGTGGTCCAGTGAACCGCGGAACCGCCGAAAGTACCGAAGGCTGCGCTGCGGCGCACTTTCATGCGTGATCGCTCCGGTTGTTCGCACGGTATTGCCACAGTCCGGAGGTCCTGTGGTCGTGCTGCGAGAACACGTCGAGTGGTCCGACCCGCTCGTACGCCTCCTCGGTCCGTGGGTGGTCACGGCGGGCGAGTGCCCAAGCTGCCTCCAGACGCAGATCGTTGTCCTCCTCGTCGAGGAGCGCGAGGAAGGCGTCCAGGATGGCGGCACTCCGGTCGTCGTATCCGGCGAGGGACGCTGCGGCGCGGCGCCGCACCCAGATGTTCTCGTCACGAATCAGGACGAGCAGGGCGTCTCGGACCGCCGGCTCGAGTCGCCTGTCGGGTGTGGACCACGGGACGAACACCTCGGCAACGGTGGCCCGGACCTCGGGCTAGGGGTCGTGGATGCGTCCGAGGAGCGCCGATGCAGCCCGCTCCCTGCTCACGCAGTACACGGCCGCGCTGCGTACTCGCGGATCGGGATGGCTGATGTACCGCAGGCCGATGGCCTCCTGCTCCGGCTGCCCATGGCCGGTGTAGACGTCCAGGATGGCGGCGAGGACCTGCCCGTCGGGTTCCTCCTGCGCCCAGGACGCCAGGAAGTCGACATCCTGGGCGAGGTCCGGTGGGCGGTTTACCGGCACGAAGAGGTTCCGGTGCCAGATGACCCGGGCGAGGAAGTGGCGGCACAGGGGGTCGGGGTGCTGCCGCAGTGCGGTGAGCTCGGACCAGATGCGTGGGCCTCGGCGCTGGCCCAGGTAGTAGGTGGCCGCGAACCAGTTGCTGTCTCCGTCCTGCGCGTGCGGGACGGCGCGTGCCATCACTTCGTCGATTGGCGGGAACACTCCGAAGGCCCATTCGAGGTGGGTGAGGATGGCTCCGTGGCCGTCCCGAACGGTGTACCCACCGAGGGAAAACTCATCGGCCGTGTCGCCATCGGGCTCGTCGATCCGGCGTTTGGCAGCCGATTCCGGGGCTCCGGTCCGTCTGCGCAGTTCTTCGACCACACCCGTCTCATGCCAGTACCGGGCCAGGCCGAGCAGTTCCCGCCGGGACGCCTCTGGCAGACGTAGTCGGGGGTCGCGTCCAAGCACCGCGGAGACCAGCCTGGGGGAGCCCGTACCGACGGCCAGCAGCAAAGGAGTGCTGCCGTCCGGGAGCTCGCGGTCCGGGTCGGCTCCCCCGTCGACCAGGACCTCAGCGGTGAGGTGATCGAAGTCGGCTACGGCGGTGCAGAGCACGGGCAGTCCGTCAGAGCCCGTGGTGTCCGGATCTGCCCCCTGTTCCAGACAGGTCCGCACCGTGTCGGCGTCCCCGGCGGTCACGGCACTGACCATCCGGCCGGCCAGGTCCGACGACGGATCCGTCAATGCTCCCCCTGATGGCGTGTCCCAGGTGAGCAACGTACCCGAAGCAACGAGCGGGTGCGGAGGCTTATTCATCGGCGAGGCGGCGCTCGGCAGAGCGGGACAGTAGACGTCGCCGAGGGGAACCGTTCGTCGGTCCCACCTGTGAAGCCCCAGCGTGTGAGTTCCAGCCGATGGTCAGCCACAGATCTGCTGACCTGCGCGCTTTGCGCCCAGGCGGGTCCGACCAGTCGCGCACGGCAAGCTCACCGGTGCACGACCTTTCGATTCCTGGCTCGACCGAACATCACGACGACCTTTAGACGCAGGTGCTGACGGAGAATCACATCGGGGGGGGCAGAAAAGTGTGGACCATCGGCGCCGTCGTGGCCCTGATCGGCGCCACGCTGCTCGTCATGGGCGCAGTGGGCCACGAGGTCGCCGGCCGCCGCCACTTCCGGTAGGAGACGGACGCGTACCTGCGCCCGCGCCGGTCAGTCGGTGTCAGGGCCCGGAGCGGTCAGCCGGGCCCGGATGCCGTCCAAGGTGGCCGTCAGCAGCCGGGAGACGTGCATCTGGGAGCAGCCGATCTGTTCGGCGATCTCCGACTGGGTGCAGTCGCCCCAGAACCGCAGCATCAGGACGGTGCGCTCGCGGGGCGTGAGGTCCTTGAGCAGGGGCCGCACCGACTCGCGGCAGTCGACCAGGTCCAGCCTGGCGTCGCGTTCGCCGAGCCGGTCGAGCAGAGCGCTCCCGTTCTCGTCGTCGCGGTCCTCGCGCAGCGCGTCCAGCGATCCGGTGCGGTAGGCCCGGCCGACCTCGAGGGCGGACCTGGCGGTGTCGGTGTCGAGCCCGAGGGTTTCGGCGAGTTCCCGGGCGGTGGGCAGCCGGCCGAGGTCCTGTTCCAACCGGTCGGAAGTGCGCGCGACCCGCAGGTACAGCTCCTGCAGGCTCCGCGGTACCCGCACGGACCAGGTGTCGCGGAAGAACCGCTTGATCTCGCCGGAGATGGTGGGGATCGCGTAGGTCACGAACACGACGCCGCGCCGGTGGTCGTAGCCGTCGACGGCCTTGATCAGGCCCACGGTGCCGACCTGCAGGATGTCGTCCATGTCGGCGGACCGGTTGCGGAACCCGGCGGCGACGAAGCGCACCAGCGGCATGTTCAGCTCGATGATCGTGCCGCGGACGTAGCTGTAGGCGGCGGACTCGCGTTCCAGACCGGCCAGCCGTGCGAACAGCGCGTCGCTCAGCTCGCGGGCCTCGGCCTTGCCCATCAGCCGCATCTCCTGGCGGGTCGGCCGGCCGGACTCCGGCGGGACGTGGCAGGGCGCGGTGGGCACAGCGGTGGACAGCGTGGTGGTGGGGGTGGACACGGGGTCATCTCCCTGTTTGATCCCCGCGGCGAGGCGGGCGCGTCCAGCTTGGACCTGGCCGCGCCGATGGCGGGGATGCGAAGGTGGGAGACCGTGACACCCGGCTTCTTCAGGCGGCGGCGTCCCGGCACGGTGACCGTGCCGTGGTCCCGGCGCCCCGAGGACGCCGGACCGGAGCCGGGCAGGACAGCCCGAGTGCTCCGCACCCTCTCCCCTACCCGGTCAGGGCCGCTGCCAAGCACCCCGACGAGCGACGGACCGGCCGCCCTGCGCGACCGGTGCGCCCCAGCCCGCAGGCCGGGAGCGCACCACGCGCGAGGAGCCTCGATCTGCCGGACCTCCTCCGCACCGCCCGTGAATCCTCGTGATCCGTCCGTCAGTGCCTGGTGGCGTCCTTGACCTTCTCGCCGGCCTGCTTGAGGTCGCTCTTGGCCTGGGTCGCCTTGCCCTCGGCCTTCAGGCCCGGGTCGTCGGTCGCGCGGCCGACCGCTTCCTTGGCCTTTCCCTTCGCCTTCTCCGCGACGTTCTTCACCTTGTCTCCGGTGCCCATGGCAATCGCTCCTCCGCTCGCGGCCCGGCCGGGTGCGGCCGGTGCCTCCGGGGCGTCTGCTCGGCCTCACGGACCCGAAACCGCTCAGCGGACCTCGGCTTGCTCCCGTGCGGCGCGGGTGAGCGGACCCGGCCCCGGGCGGACGTCCGGGCCACCGGCCTGGCGGGCTCCGCGCTCAGGCCGGCTGGAGGCCGACGATGCAGGTGTCGTCCCGTGGGTTGGGGGCGTTGAGCCGACGGAGGATGTGGTCGATGCGGCCCCGGAGCCCCGGAGCCTGGTACTCCTCCGCGGCCGTGCGGAGGCGTTCGAGTGCGTGGTCCAGCGTCTCGTCACGCCGTTCGATGAGTCCGTCGGTGAACAG
>NZ_JBSFXE010000081.1:0-11073 GCF_053595195.1 Kitasatospora sp. NPDC002522 | reverse complement strand
CGCGTGTTCCTGCTGGTCGACGGAGACGATCCGGCCGTCCGCGCCGAAGATGATGCACCGGCTGGACGTCGTGCCCTGATCGATCGCGGCGATGTGGTTCGCAGTCATTGGCGGGATCCTCGGCTCTGGAACAGGAGTGGGAGCGGTGGGGCTGACGCTGAGTCAGTCCCCGGACCCGTGGGTCCGGCAAACCAGCCCGCCCGGCGCCGCCGACCGTTCCCGAGCTCACTGTTCGACAATGTCGACCAACGCCCGGAAGCCAACAGCAGCCGGACCACCCGCGTCAAGGAGGTGTGACCGACACCCCGTCAACCGTCTCCCGCCGACGCGTGATCAGAACCGGTGCGCCCCCAGATCGCGGGAGATCGCCCGGGCCGCCGTCCGCACCGACGCCACCAACGAGGCCCGCGGGACGCCGTCCTGACAGACCGTCTCCACCGCCCCGCTGACGCACACCGCGCCCACCGGGTTGCGCCGCCGGTCCTGGATCAGCGCCGCCACCGAGGCCACCCCGTCCCAGGTCTCCTCGACCGAGTCCGCCCAGCCGCGCTCGCGCACCAGCTCGCACTCCGCGTCCAGCTTGACCGGGTCGGTGACCGTCCGCGGGGTGAACGCCTCCAGCGGTCCGTCGCCCAACTCCCCGCGCGCCACCGGGTCGTAGGCCAGCAGCACCTTGCCCAGCGCGGTGCTGTGCAGCGGCTGCATCGAGCCGACCTCCAGCACCTGGCGGGAGTCGTCAGGCCGGAAGACGTGATGGACGATCAGCACGCCGCGCTGGTGCAGCACGCCCAAGTACACCGTCTCGCCGGCGGCCCTGGCCAGGTCGTCCGCCCAGACCAGCGCGCGGGCCCGCAGCTCGTGCACGTCCAGGTAGCTCTGGCCCAGCCGCAGCAGCTCCGCGCCCAGCTGGTACTTGCCGCTCTCCGGGTCCTGCTCGACGAACCCCTCCTGCTGCAGCGTCCGCAGGATCCCGTGCGCCGTCCCCTTCGCCAGGCCCAGCCCCGCCGCGACCTCCGACAACCCGAGCCGCCGCTCCCCGCCCGCCAACAACCGCAGAATCGCGGCCGCCCGCGACAGCGACTGGATCGCCCCAGGCACCGGCCCACCTCCACCAACACCGGTCGACAATGCCGACCCAGCCCGAAATCGTTGCCTGAACCGTACTACCGCCACCCGGACCCGCCGCCGACCTGCCCCGGCGCAGCCTGGCCCCGCCGTCACTCTGCGCTGCGCGGCTCCGTCACCCAGCCCGCCATCAGGGCCAGGCCCGTCGGCCGGTGTACCGCCAGGAAGGCGAACGGCCGCTCCAGGCGCAGCTCGGCGCGGCGGACCCGGAACACCGCGGGCGGGGCCATCGCCGCACTGCGGGTCATCGCCACCACGGTCACCGCACCGGCCTCGAACCCCGCGTCCGTGAACGCGGCCATCGCGGACTGCCGGGCCTGCGACACCCGCAACGGCGTGGTCGAGCAGATCCCCGGGAAGCCGCCCTCGGCGCACGCCGTCTCCAGACCGAACAGCGCGGGCCTGGCCAGCAGGTCATGATCGGCACGCACCTCGAACGCCACCGTCCGCAGCGCACCGCGATCACCGGGCCGGGTCGCCCCCACCGACTCCAGCGCCAGGCCCGGCCACTGCGCACCGTCCGGCAGCTCCGCCACCGGCACCCGGACCGCCGTACCCGCCAACAGCTCGAAGCCCGCGGCGGCCACCGTGTCCAACGGGGCGTCAGGAGCGCCGAGCAGCAGGTGGACGTCGACCTCGCCGTCGCCCGCGACCCGCACCTCCGTCACCGGGCCGGCCGCGGTCTCGGCCACCGCGATCCGCTCGAACAGCTCCGAGCCCTCCAGCGACAGGCCGGCGAGCCACCGACCTGCCCACGGCCCGGACCCGGGCCGCAGCCGCACCGGCTTGAACGCCCGCGCCCAGCGGGTGCGCACCGTCACCGCCGAGGCCAGGACCAGCAGTGTCGCGGGCTTGATCCGCACCGGCAGCTCCGGGATCAGCCCGCCCGTCTCGGTCGCGGCCCACTCGTCCAGCATCCGTTGGTCCGCGGCGAGGTCCCCGCTCAGCCGGCCCCACACCGAGGGGCCGACCAGCGCCGCCCACCCGGGCTCCACCGCGAGTGCGTCCGCCGTCCACAGGCCCAGTGCCGCCGCGCAGCCCGGCACTCGCCGGAGTGCCGCGATCACCTCGCGGGCCAGCGACGGAGCCTGCTCCGCCGGAAGCCCGAGCGCCACCGCCAACTCCCGCGCCACCACCGGGTCCGCCCCACCCGCGAGCATCCCCAGCAGCGGCCACACCCCGACCGCCGTCCACACCTGCCCGGCGCCGCCCGCCAACTCCCGCCCCCAACGCGCCCCGAGCGCATTGACCAGCCCGACCCCGTCCACCACGACCACCCCAGCCCGCTCGACGACCTCACATCCTGGCGCACCACAACCGCAACGCGGCCCCACTTCCCATCGCCTCGCCTGCGCCCACCTTCCCCACGCACGTCGCCGAGCCCGTTCCCGTCTGCCCGCTGTGGCCTGTGGTCCTCGGCTCTTGCCGACTCCGCGACCCCGTCTCGCAAGGTACGCAGCTGGTCTCCTCCCGGCGCAGCCGCCTTCCCCGCTACCGGCTGTGTCGCCTGCGGCCCTCGTCTCCCGACCCTTGCGGACTCCGCGACCCGTCTCGCACGGCACGTGGGCCGTCTCCTTCGCGGCGCCGCCCGCGGCAGTAGCCCGTTCCCGTCCGCCCGCTGCCGCCTGCGGGTCCACATCTCCCGGGGCCTCGCGGACTCCGTGTACACAGGCGCTCTCCTCCCGGGGCAGCCGACCGCACCCGCCTTCCCCCCCCGCGCGTCAGTGAGCCCCTTCCGAGCCGTTCGCCCCCGCCTTCCCGGACCCCGCCCTCCCGGCTACTCCCGTACCCTCGCCGCGAGTTCGGCGATCTCCGTCGGCCCGACCCGGCAGCAGCCGCCGACCAGGCGGGCCCCCGCCGCCAGCCAGTCGCCGACCTGCTCGGCGCGGAACTCGCCGTCGCCGGTCCAGTCGCGGGCGGCGGCGTCCCACCCCTCGCCGCTGTTGGGGTAGGCGACGGCCGGCCGGCCGGTCACCTCGGCGGCGAGGGCGACCGCCGCTCGCACCTCCGCCGGCGCGCAGCAGTTGACCCCCACCGCGACCACCTCGGGGACCTCCGCCGCCACCGCGAAGGCCTCGGCCAGCGGCTCGCCGCCCCGGGTGCGGCCGCCCGCCGCGCCGAACGAGAACCACACCGGGAGGCCGAGCCCGTGGACGCACTCGGCCAGCACCCGGGCCTCCAGCAGGTCGGGCACGGTCTCCACGGCCAGCACGTCCGGCCCGGCCGCCGCCAGCGCGGCCAGCCGCGGCCGGTGGAAGGCCGCCAGTTCGGCGGCGCTCAGCCCGTAGTGGCCCCGGTACTCGGACCCGTCCGCCAGCACGGCGCCGTACGGGCCGACCGAGGCGGCCACCCAGCGTCGCTCGCCGTCGCCGAGCTCCGCGGCGACCTCCTCCGCGGCCTGCCGGGCCAGCTCCACGCTCAGCGCGAGCAGCCGGTCGGTCTTCGCCGGGTCCACCCCGCGCAGCTCGAAACCCGGGTAACTCGCCTGGTAGCTGGCGGTGGTGGCGACCTGCGCGCCCGCCTCGAAGTACGCCCGGTGCGCGGCGACCAGCTGATCCGGCTCGTCCAGCAGCAGCCGCGCCGACCAGAGCGCGTCCGACAGGTCGCAGCCCTGCGCGGCCAGCTGGTTGGACAGCCCGCCGTCCAGGACCACCGGGCCGTGCGCGAGCGCCGCAGTGAACTCCATCCCTCCAGCCTGCACCCGGGCCGCGCCGAAAGCGATTCGGTCACAGGACAAGCGCCACCACCGCCGTCGCCCGCCGCAGCACCGCTGACACACCGTCACCGCCGGCCCGCCCGCCGACCCTTCCGCAACGCCCCCGCGCCGTCACCCGTCCGGACTACCATCCAAGGCATGACGACCCAGCCGTCCGACCGTCCGACCCCCTTCGGCCCCAACACGCACTGCCACTTGTGCGGCACGCCCTACCCGGCCGGCACCCTGGCCTGGCCCCGGACCTGCCCCGGCTGCAGCGAGATCAGCTACCGCAACCCGCTCCCGGTCACCGTCGCCCTGCTGCCCGTGCACCACCCGGACGGCGACACCCGGCTCACCGTCATCCGCCGCACCATCGAACCCGGCTACGGCCGGCTCGCCCTCCCCGGCGGCTACATCGACTACGGCGAGAGCTGGCAGCAGGCCGCCGTCCGCGAACTGCGCGAGGAGACCGGCATCCTGGCCGACCCGGACGAGGTCCGCCTGGTCGCCACCGACTCCGACACCCACGGCGGCTTCCTCTGCCTGTTCGCGCTGCTCCCGCCCCGCAACCTGGCCGAGCTGCCGCCCTCCGTCCCCACCGACGAGACCGACGGCTGGCAGCTCGCCACCGTCGACACCCCGCTCGCCTTCCCCTTCCACACCCGGGTCGCCCGGTCCTGGTTCGACGGCGAGTTCACCCACCACTGACACGCGCTACCGCCCGAGCACCGCCATCGCCGCGTTGTGCCCGGGAATCCCGCTCACCCCGCCGCCGCGCACCGCACCCGCCCCGCACACCAGCACCCGCGGGTGCGCGGTCTCCACACCCCACCGCCCGAGCACCGCGTCGTCCCGGAACGGGAACGCCAGGTCACGGTGGAAGATGTTGCCGCCCGGCAGCCGCAGCTCCGCCGCCAGGTCCACCGGACTGCGGACCTCCAGGCACGGCCGCCCGTCACCGTCCGTCGCCAGGCAGTCCGCCAGCGGCTCCGCCAGGACCCCGTCCAACGCGGAGAGCACGCCGTCCAACGCCTCCTGCCGCACCCGCTCCGGGTCCTCCGCGAACAGCCGGGCCGGCAGCTGCAGCCCGAACAGCGTCAAAGTCTGCCAGCCCCGCGCCACCAGGTCCGGGCCCAGGATCGACGGGTCCGCCAGCGAGTGGCAGTAGATCTCGGACGGCGCGGGGGAGGGGAGCCGTCCCGCCGACGCCTCCTGGAAGGCGTCCTCCAACTCCCGGTACGACTCCGCGATGTGGAAGGTCCCGCCGAACGCGTCCCGGACGTCCACCGCCGAGTCCCGCAGCCGCGGCAACCGCGTCAGCAGCATGTTCACCTTCAGCTGCGCCCCCTCCGGCGCCGGGCCCTCCGCGGCCTCGCCGAGCATCCGCGCCAGCTCCACCGGCGCCGCGTTGCCCAGCACCCAGCGCGCCCCGACCCGGTGCTCCACCCCGTCCGCGTCCCGGTACCCGACCTCGGCCGGCGTGTGCGCGCCGCCCGGATCGACCGCCGTCACCTCACACCCCGTCAGCAACTCCGCCCCGCCGGCCCGCGCCGCCTCCGCCAGCGCCCCCGTCACCGCACCCATCCCGCCGACCGGCACGTCCCAGTCCCCGGTCCCGCCGCCGATCACGTGGTAGAGGAAGCACCGGTTCTGCCGCAGCGACGGGTCGTGCGCGTGCGCGAAGGTCCCGATCAGGGCATCCGTCAGCACCACCCCGCGCACCGTGTCGTCCGCGAACCGCCGCTCCACCGCCTCCCCGAGCGGCCGCTCGAACAACTCCGCCCACGCCACCGGGTCGTCCACCCGCGCCCGCAGCTCCGCCCGCGAGGGCAACGGCTCCACCAGCGACGGAAACACCCGCTCCGCCACCCGCCCGGTCATCCCGTAGAACTCCCGCCACGCCGCGAACTCCCCGTCCCCACCGGTCAGTTCACGGAACGACGCGGCGGTCCTGGCCTCGTCCGCGGCATCCACCAACAACCCCCCGACCCGCCCGTCCCGCTCCCACGGCGTGTACGAGGAGATCCGCCGCCGCCGCAGCTCGACCCGCACCCCCAGCTCCCGGACGATCCGCCGCGGCAGCAGGCTCACCAGGTACGAGTACCGCGACAACCGCGCCGCCACCCCCGGGAACGCCTGCTCCGACACCGCCGCCCCACCCAGGTGCCCCAACCGCTCCAGCACCAGCACCCGCAGACCGGCCCGCCCCAAGTACCCGGCCGCCACCAGCCCGTTGTGCCCGCCACCCACGATCACCACGTCATAAGCCACCGTCATCCCGCCGTCCTACCACCTCCCACCCGCCCCCACCACCCACCACGCGGCACCACCCGCACGCCACCCCCACCGTCCCTGGACCCCCGGACGATCACGTGGCATGGTCTGCACCGTCAGCACCCACGGACGACGGCAGGCCACAAGCCACCCCCGTCCCCACCACCGGCCTGGAGACCACCACGTGAGCACCCCTCCGACCCCCCAGGACCAGCAGCCGCTCTGGCGTCCCGACCCCGCCCGCGCCGCCGCCAGCCGCCTGGTCGCCTTCCAGGCCTGGGCCGCCGACCACCACGGCGCCCCCGCAGCCCCGCTCGCCCCCACCGCCGACGACGCCGAGGCCGCCACCCGCTACGCCGACCTCCACCGCTGGTCGACCGAGGACCTCCCGCGCTTCTGGACCGCCGTCACCGAGTACTTCGACGTCCGCTTCCACACCGCGCCGACCGCCGTCCTCGCCGAACCCGCCACCATGCCCGGCGCCGTGTGGTTCCCCGGCGCCACCCTCAACTACGCCGAACACGCCCTGCGTGCGGCCGAGGACCCCGCCAACGCCGACCGGCCCGCCATCCTCCACCTGGACGAGCGCACCACCGAACCCGTCGCCACCAGCTGGTCCGAGCTCCGCCGCCAGGTCGGCTCCCTCGCCGCCGCCCTCCGCGCCCAGGGCGTCCGCCCCGGCGACCGGGTCAGCGCCTACCTGCCCAACATCCCGCAGGCCGCCGTCGCCCTCCTCGCCACCGCCGCCGTCGGCGCCGTCTGGACCAGCTGCGCCCCCGACTTCGGCGCCCGCAGCGTCCTCGACCGCCTCCAGCAGATCGAACCCACCGTCCTGTTCGCCGTCGACGGCTACCACTACGGCGGCAAGAACCACGACCGCACCGACGTCGTCGCCGAACTCCGCCGCGAACTCCCCACCGTGCGCACCGTCGTCCACGTCCCCCTGCTCGGCACCCCCGCCCCCGAGGGCACCCTGCACTGGGACGACCTCACCGCCGCCGCCACCGACCCCGTCTTCGAACCGGTCCCCTTCGACCACCCGCTCTGGGTGCTCTACTCCTCCGGCACCACCGGCCTCCCCAAGGCCATCGTGCAGAGCCAGGGCGGCATCCTGGTCGAGCACCTCAAGCAGACCGCCCTCCACCTCGACCTCGGCCCGGACGACCGCTTCCTCTGGTACACGTCCACCGGCTGGATGATGTGGAACTTCCTGCTCGCCGGCCTGCTCACCGGCACCACCGTCATCACCTACGACGGCAGCCCCGGCCACCCCGACACCGGCGCCCTCTGGTCCGTGGCCGCCCGCACCCGCGCCACCGTCCTCGGCACCTCCGCCGCCTACGTCATCGCCAGCCGCAAGGCCGAACTCCACCCCGGCCGCGACCTCGACCTCAGCGCCGTCCGCTGCATCGGCACCACCGGCTCCCCGCTCCCGCCCGACGGCTTCCAGTGGATCTACGACGAGGTCAAGCCCGACGTCTGGCTCGCCTCCGTCAGCGGCGGCACCGACGTCTGCTCCTGCTTCGTCGGCGGCGTCCCCACCCTCCCCGTGTACCTCGGCGAGATCCAGGCCCCCTGCCTCGGCGCCGCCGTCGAGTCCTGGGACCCGGCCGGCCACCCGCACACCGACACCGTCGGCGAACTGGTCGTCACCAAGCCGCTGCCGTCCATGCCCACCGGCTTCTGGAACGACCCCGACGGCCACCGCTACCACGACAGCTACTTCGACACCTACCCCGGCATCTGGCGCCACGGCGACTGGATCACCGCCACCTCCCGCGGCACCGTCGTCATCCACGGCCGCTCCGACTCCACCCTCAACCGCCAGGGCGTCCGGATGGGCTCCGCCGACATCTACGAGGTCGTCGAACGCCTCCCCGAGATCGCCGAATCCCTGGTCATCGGCCTGGAGGAACCCGACGGCGGCTACTGGATGCCGCTCTTCGTCGTCCTCACCCCCGGCGCCGTCCTGAACGACGACCTCACCGGCCGGATCCGCACCTCGCTGCGCACCGAACTCTCGCCCCGCCACGTCCCCGACGAGGTGATCACCGTCCAGGGCCTCCCGCACACCCTCACCGGCAAGCGCCTCGAAGTCCCGATCAAGCGCCTGCTCTCCGGCACCCCCCTCACCCAGGCGGTCAACCCCGGCTCCGTCGACAACCTCGACCACCTGCGCTTCTTCGAGCAGCTCGCCACCACCCGCAAGCACTGACCGGCACCGGTCGGAAAAGGCCCCGAGGGGCCGCCACCACCCCCCACGGTGGCAGCGACCCCTCGGGAGTCACCAGGACGCGAGCGCGCTACTCGCCGCCCAACGCCTGCCGCGCGGAAACCCGCGCCTCCTCTGCAGTATCCGCCGCCAACGCGGCCTCCGCCGCCTCCTCACACTGCGCCAGCGTGAACTTCCCCAACTCCGCGCGCACGTACGGGATCGCCGCCGCCCCCATCGACAGGCTGGTCACCCCGAGCCCGGTCAGCACACAGGCCAGCAGCGGATCCGACGCCGCCTCGCCGCACACCCCGCAGCTCTTCCCGGCCGCCTTCGCCGACTGCGCCGCCGCCGCGATCAGATCCAACAGCGCGGGCTGCCACGGATCCTGCAACCGCGCCAACGCCCCCACCTGCCGGTCCGCCGCGAACGCGTACTGCGCCAGGTCGTTCGTGCCCAGCGAAAGGAACTCCACCTCCTGCAGGATCGACCCCGCCCGCAGCGCCGCCGACGGAATCTCCACCATCGCCCCCACCTTGGCGACCAGCCCCACCTCCCGGCACGCCACCGCGAACGCCCGCGCGTCCACCCGGTCCGCCACCATCGGTGCCATCACCTCGAGCTGCACAGTCAGCCCCTCGGCCGCCTTCGCCAACGCCCGCAACTGCGCCCGCAACACCTCCGGGTGCTCCAACAGCGTCCGCAGCCCCCGCACCCCCAGCGCCGGATTCGGCTCGTCCGCCGGCGTCAGGAACTCCAACGGCTTGTCCGCCCCCGCATCCAGCACCCGCACCACGACCCGCGACTCCGGAAACGCAGCCAGCACCTTCCGGTACGCCTCGACCTGCTTCTCCTCGGTCGGCGCCTTCGCCGAGTCGTCCAGGAACAGGAACTCGGTCCGGAACAGCCCGACCCCCTCCGCCCCGTGCTCCAACGCCGCCGGCAGATCCGCCGGACCACCGACGTTCGCCAGCAACGGCACCAGGAACCCGTCCGACGTCCGCCCCGGACCGGACGAGGCCGCCAACGCCGCCTTCCGCTCCGCCGCCAACCGCCGCAACTCCGCCTGCCGCCCGGCCGCCGGCTCCACCACCACCTCGCCGCTCGACCCGTCGACCGCCACCACCACCCCCTCCGCCAACTCCGTCGCCCCAGCCAACGCCACCACCGCGGGCACCCCCAACGCCCGCGCCAGAATCGCGCTGTGACTGGTCGGCCCGCCCTCCTCCGTCACGAACCCCAGCACCAAGGTCGGATCCAGCAACGCCGTGTCCGCCGGCGCCAGGTCCCGCGCCAACAGCACATATGGCTCGTCGCTGTCCGGCACCCCCGGCATCGGCACCCCCAACAGCCGCGCCACGATCCGGTTCCGCACGTCATCCAGGTCCGCCACCCGCCCCGCCAGGTACTCACCCGCCGCGGCCAGCAACTCCCGGTACGCCGCGAACGCGTCGTACACCCCCCGCTCCGCCGTGCTCCCCGCCTCGATCCGCCGCCCCACGTCCGCGATCAGCTCCGGGTCCTGCGCCATCAGCGCCTGCGCCTCCAACACCGCCTGCGCCTCACCCCCCGCCAGGTTCCCGCGCGCGATCAGGTCCGCCGCCACCGCATCCGCCGCGGCCTGCGCCCGAGCCTGCTCCCGCGGGACGTCCACCTCCGCGGCCGGAGCCGCCGGCGGCTCCAACACCGCGGTCCCCATGTGCCGCACCGGCCCGATCGCGACCCCGAGGCTGACCCCCACGCCGCGCAGTGTCCGCTCCATCGCCGAAACCCCTTCGCCCGTCAGCCGTCCGTCAATTCCAGGTGAACAGCTCGCCGCCGGCCGTGACCTCACCGGACTCCGCCACCGCCGACAACTGCTCCGCCGACGCCTCCAACGCCACGATCGGCGAGATCGGCGACTTCCCCTTCGCCTCCACGTCCGCCGGGTTCCACTTGATCACCGGCTGCCCCCGCCGCACCCGGTCCCCCTTGTGCACCAGCAGCTCGAACCCCTCCCCATTGAGCTGCACCGTGTCGATCCCCAGGTGAGTCAGCACCCCGTGCCCGTTCTCGTCCATCACCACGAACGCGTGCGGATGCATCGACACCACCTGCCCGTCCACCGGCGCCACCGCCTCGATCGGCTCCCGCACCGGATCGATCGCCGTCCCCGGCCCCACCATGGCCCCGGCGAACACCGGGTCGGGCACATTGGCGAGCCCGACAGCGCGACCCGCGAGCGGCGACGTAACAGTGGTCATGGTGGAGCCTCCCAGGTACGGAGTACATCGCGTGCGGCCGCGGGGGAGCGGCCCGTTGATCGACTGAACCCAAATTACGTCAACTTCGGACAACCCAGGACATAAGGCCCACACGCCACCCGGGTGAAGATCACCCGCCCCGCATCCCACCGCACACGAACCGACTCGCCCACGCCCCCATCACCAGGCCCCACACCCTCAAGTGGTCTAGTCCTCTTGGCCAACCCGCCGCACTCTACGGCATCCGGGTGACCCCCCACGATCCCCTGTCACCCGCCCGCCTGGGCCCATCCGGGTGACATCGCCCCGCCTCGATTAGGTGCTCGGCCACGGACCCGCTATCGTTGGCGAAGTCGCCGCGAGACGGCGGTTAATGGAGCAAGTCGGACACGTAAAACCTCGGATAAAACCGGGTAAACAGTCTGGTAAGCTTCAAACACGAAAGAACGAAGCGCCCGGAGGGTCGGTCGGAAGGCCGCCTGAAGGAAGTGTCCGTTCCTTGAGAACTCAACAGCGTGCCA
>NZ_JBSFXE010000080.1:0-12124 GCF_053595195.1 Kitasatospora sp. NPDC002522 | reverse complement strand
CCGGAGGACCGGGCGGCCATTCCTTCCGAGCCATCGAGGGCAACGCGCCATCAGCCATACCCGGTCCTCCCGGACCGCCTCACATTCTTAGGGAAACGAGCCATGAGCGTCATCGTCATCGCCTATACCACCCTGGACGGAGTCGTCACCGACCCGGACGGCTCCGCGGGCACGCCGCTGGGCGGCTGGATGTTCCGGTACGGGCCGGAGGCCGTCACCGGCGACAAGTTCCGCCTCGGCCGCACCCTGGACGAGGGCGTCCTGCTTCTCGGCCGCGGCACCTGGCAGCACTTCTCCCAGCTGTGGCCCACCCGCGACGACGCCTTCTCGCTGCGGATGAACGCCGCCGCCAAGCTGGTCGCCTCCCGCACCCTCCCCGACGCCTCCGGCTGGGCCAACTCCCGCCTCCTCGAAGGCGACCTGATCGACGCGGTCAAGCGGGAGGAGCGCGACGTGATCGTCACCGGCAGCCTCGACATCGTCGAGCAGCTGATGGCCGCCGACCTGGTCGACGAGTACCGCCTGATCACGTTCCCCGCCGTCCTCGGCGCCGGCCGCCGCCTCTTCCCCGCCGAAGGCCCTCACCTCGACCTCGAACGCACCATCGCCGAACCGGTCGGCGCCGCCCTCTACACCGTCCACCGCCGCGCCATCTGACACCACGTCACCAAACGGGGGCGCCGGTCCACACGGGGGGACCGGCGCCCGAACGCGCTTGAACGTCGGAGGCGCGGTGGGCACTCTTGGCACATGACCGAGAGAATCGAGACCCCCGGCCGTCGGTGAGCGAGCCGACCGGGACGCGACACCCCGGACCTGACACGCCGCTGTTCGAGCTGGGGCGGCGAACACCTGACGATCCGTTGCTTCGCCCTGCCGTGCGCCGCCGACGGAGCGCGGGACGGGCGCCGTCGACACCCGAGGAAAGACACCAGGCGGCCGCCGAGATCGCCCGGCTTCTCGACCGGCACTTCGCCGAGGCGACCGCCGAGCCGAGCGAGCTGTTCGGCCTGGCCGCGGACCGCTACCTGGCGACCTTCTCGATACAGGGCCCGTCCTTCGGCGACTACCCGCACACGACCGCCGTGCTGGACACCCAGCTGAGCTGGCTCGCCCGGCTGGGACCGTCGGTCGAACGCTTCCGCTCCGCCGCGTACCTTGCCGCCACCTTGAGCAACGGGGCGCAGTGGGAGCCATGGCGTGCCCAGTGTGAGGGCCTGCTGGCCCTGCTCGACCGGGACGACTGGGTTGCCGCCGCCCGATCCGCGTTGCGGGCCGGCGACCCCCGGATCCGGCAACTGGCCGAATTCTCTTCCTACCGGCGGTGGTTCCGCGCCCTTCGCGACGCCTAGCTGCCGCCGGCCAGGCCGCCCGGGAGGCGGAGGGCCGCCGGCTCGGGGTCGGTGGGGGCGGTCGGGCGCGTGCACCGGGCGATCCACGGCGTCCCCCGGGTGCGTGGGCCGGGCTGCCGGGTGGGGGAGGGGCGGGCACGCTGGGGGTGTACGCGAGGAGAGGGGTGACGGGATGCGGCCGATACTCGTGACGGGCGGGACGGGGAAGCTGGGGCACGCGGTGGTGCGCGGGTTGCTGTCCCGGGGCCATCCGGTGCGGGTGCTGAGCCGCAGCGCGCACACGCCGGGGGAGCACGGCTGGGCGGTCGGGGACCTGGTGACCGGCCGGGGAGTGGACGCGGCGATAGCGGGGTGCCGGGCGGTGGTGCACTGCGCGACCACCAACGGGAAGCAGGACGTGACGGCGACCCGCCGGCTGGTCGAGGCGGCGCGCACGGCGCAGGTCACCCACCTGCTGTACGTGTCGATCGTCGGGGTGGACCGGGTGCCGCTCGGCTACTACCGGGCGAAGGCGGAGGCCGAGCGGCTGGTCGCGGAGTCCGGCCTGGGCTGGACGGTGCTGCGGGCCACCCAGTTCCACGACCTGCTGCTGCGGATGTTCGACGGCCTGTCGAAGGCGCCGGTGGTGGTGCTGCCGCGCGGCCTGGCCTTCCAGCCGGTGGACGTCCGGGACGTCGCGGAGCGCCTGGTGGAGCTGGCCGAGGCCGGGCCGTCGGGCCGGGCGGCGGACTTCGGCGGTCCGCAGGTGCGAGTGGTGGAGGAGCTGGCGGCGGCGTACCTGGCGGCGCGCGGCCGGCGCCGTCCGGTGCTGCGGCTGCCGGTGGGCGGGCGCAGCATGCGGGCGCTGCGGGCGGGCGGGAACCTGGCGCCGGAGCACCGGGCGGGGCGGATCACCTTCGACGAGGTGCTGGTGGAGCGCTTCGGGGCTTGAACACACCGACGGGTTGTCAACCAGGGTTGACGCGACTCACTCTGTCAACCTATGTTGACAACATGAGCGAGACGAAGCAGCTCGCGGCGGACGCGAGCAGCGGCGACCCGGCTATCGGCCTGCGGGCCGTGCGGGCGCTGCGCGACCTGGCCGACCGCCTGGAGGAGCTCCAGGTCGGCAATGCCCGGGGCCAGGGCTGGTCCTGGCACGAGATCGCGGTCTGCCTGGGGGTCAGCAGGCAGGCCGTGCACAAGAAGTACGCGCGTCGGACGGCGGAGAAGGGCGGGGACTGACATGTTCGAACGGTTCAGTGACGCGGCGCGGCGCACGGTGGAGCTGTCCCGCGCCGAAGCGGAGCGGATGCACCACGAGTACATCGGCACCGAGCACCTGCTGCTCGGCCTGCTGAACCAGCCGCAGGACCCGGCCGCCCGGGTGCTGGCCCGGTTCGGGCTGGACCTGGCGGGCGGGCGCAGCGCGGTGGCCCGGCTGCTGGGCGCGCCGGACGACGCGCAGGACGGCATGGCGCTGGCCGCGATCGGCGTCGACCTGGCGGCGGTGCGCGAGGCGGTGGAGGCGACCTTCGGCCCGGGCGCGCTGGACGCCCCCGCGCCGGCCGCGCGACGCTCGCGCCGGGGCGGGCCGCGCTTCACCGACCGGGCGAAGAAGGTGCTGGAGCTGTCCCTGCGCGCGGCCGTCGGCCAGGGGGTCCGCCGGATCGAGGCCGGACACCTGCTGCTCGGGACGGTCCGGGAGGGCGGCGGCCTGGCGGTGCGGGTGCTCCGGGAGAGCGGCGTGGACCTCGCCGACCTCGAGCGGGAGGTGGAAAGGGTACTGGTCTAGCGCGTGGCGGCGGCGGTCGAGGCACGGTGCGATTACAACTGGGGCGCTGGCCGATGAAGGTCGAACGCGCTCCTTGGCGTGGGGTAACCGGTGGGTTAACGTCTTTGAGCCAGCGATCGCTGGGTACAGATCCACATCTCCGGTACAGCGCAGTGTTTCTGTCTTACTGCTGGCATGCCCATGCCCTGGCTAGGAGGACCGCTTTGACCACCCCTGTGACCACTGGACGCCGTCGGCTGTTGGCCGTACCGGCCGTTCTGGCACTGGCCCTGACCGCCGCCTGCTCCAACAGCTCCTCGGACGGCGGCGGCTCCGGCTCCTCCGCCGCCGCGCTCACCGGGGACTGCGCCAAGTACCAGGCGTACGCCGGCCACTCCGGGACCAAGGTCACCATGTACGCCTCGATCCTGTCGCCCGAGTCGGACTCGCTGGAGAAGTCCTGGGCCGACTTCAGCGCCTGTACCGGCATCAAGATCGTCTACGAGGGCTCCAACGACTTCGAGTCGCAGCTCCCGGTCCGGGTGGCCGGCGGCAACGCGCCCGACTTCGCGATCATCCCGCAGCCCGGACTGCTGGCCCAGATGGTGAAGTCCGGCAAGGTGGTCAAGCCGCCGCAGCAGACGGTCGACAACGAGAACAAGTGGTCGCCGGTCTGGAAGAGCTACGGCTCGGTCAACGGCACCTTCTACGCCGCGCCGATGAGCGCCAACATGAAGTCGCTGGTCTGGTACTCGCCCAAGGCGTTCAAGGCCGCCGGGCTGGAGGTCCCGAAGACCTGGGCCGACCTGATGGCGCTCAGCGGCAAGGTCGCGCAGGCGGGCGCGATGAAGCCGTGGTGCGGCGGCATCGGCTCCGGCACCGCGACCGGCTGGCCGGCCACCGACTGGCTGGAGGAGGTCGTGCTCGGCTCGTACGGCGGCGACGTCTACGACCAGTGGGTCAGCCACCAGGTGAAGTTCTCCGACGACAAGATCACCGGCGCGATGAAGACGGTCGCCGACTGGATGCAGAACCCGGCCTGGGTGAACGGCGGCTTCGGCGACGTGAAGTCGATCGCCACCACCACCTTCCAGGACGCCGGCACGCCGATCCTCAGCGGCAAGTGCGCGATGCTGCAGCAGGCCTCCTTCTACCGCGCCCAGTGGCCCAAGGGCACCAGCATCGGCCCGGACGGCGACGTCTTCGCCTTCCACCTGCCGGCGGTGAACGCGCAGGTCAGCAACCCGGTCGAGGGTGGCGGCGAGTTCCTGGCGGCGTTCTCCGACCGGCCCGAGGTGCAGGCCGTGCAGAACTACCTGTCCAGCTCCGAGTGGGCGAGCAGCCGGGTGAAGGTCTCGCAGGGCTGGGTCTCCGCCAACCAGGGCGTGGACAAGAGCCTGTACACCGACCCGATCGACAAGCTCTCCGCCGAGGCGCTCACCGACCCGGCCGCGACCTTCCGGTTCGACGCCTCCGACCTGATGCCGGCCGCGGTCGGCTCGGGCGCCGAGTGGAAGGCACTGACCGCCTGGTTCGCCGAGGGGCAGACCATCCAGAAGACGGCGGGCGACATCGACGCGGCCTGGCCGCAGTAACGCCCACCGTCGGGCAGCGCGGGACCACCCGCCCGCGCTGCCCCTCTCCATGCCTTGAGGAAGGACCCTCCGTATGCCCACCGAATCCCGGCTGGCCGGACCGGCGCTCCAGCTCGCCGACTCGGCGTGGACGGACGCGGCGATCAAGTTCGGCAACAGCGCAGGCGCGATCCTGGCCTTCCTCGGCATCCTGCTGGCCGTCTTCTTCGCGGCCGGCCGCGCCACCGGCCGGTTCGCCCGGCCGCTGGCGATCGTGCTGATGCTCGGCCCGGCGATCGTGCTGCTGCTGGTCGGCCTGGTGGTGCCGCTGCTGCGCACCACCTACCTGAGCTTCTACAACGACGACTCGACGCGCTTCCTCGGTGGGCGCAACTACGGGTGGGCGGCGACCAGTTCGCACATCCACGACGTGCTGCTGACCACCCTGCTGTGGCTGGTGATCGCCCCGGTGGTGGCCACCGGCCTCGGCCTGGTGCTTGCCCTGCTGGTGGACCGGCTGCGCGGGCAGGCGATCTACAAGTCGCTGATCTTCATGCCGATGGCGATCTCGCTGGTCGGCGCCTCGATCATCTTCAAGCTGGTCTACGAGTCCCGCGGGCCCGGCCAGAACCAGGTCGGCCTGCTCAGCCAGCTCGCCGTCGGCCTGGGCTGGAACGACCCGCCGAACTGGATCCTCTCCCAGCCGCTGAACAACTTCCTGCTGATGGCCGTCATGGTCTGGGTGCAGACCGGCTTCGCCATGGTGGTGCTCTCCGCCGCGATCAAGGCCATCCCGGACGAGATCACCGAGGCCGCTCGGCTGGACGGCGCCAAGGGCCTGCGGCTGTTCTGGTTCGTCACCGTGCCGATGATCCGCACCACGCTGATCGTGGTGCTCACCACCATCATGATCATCACGCTGAAGGCCTTCGACATCGTCCGCACCATGACCGGCGGCAACTTCGGCACCCAGGTGCTCGCCAACGAGATGTACGCGCAGAGCTTCGAGCAGTACAACGTCGGCCGCGGCAGTGCCCTCGCCGTGATCCTCTTCCTCGCCGTGGCCCCGCTGGTGGTCTACAACATCGTCCTGCTGCGCAAGGAGCGTGCGACCCGATGAGCTCTCAGCCCGCCGCGCCCGAGCAGGCCCTCGCCGACACGCCGCCCGGCACCCCCGAACTGCCGCCCGCCAAGGCGGTCCGCAAGGTCTTCAGCAGCCCGCTGGCCACCGTCTTCGTGCTGGCCGTGACGGTGCTGTGGACCATCCCCACCGTCGGCCTGCTGGTCACCTCGCTGCGCCCGAAGGAAGACGTCGCCTCCACCGGCTGGTGGGAGGCGTTCGTCCACCCCGACTTCGGGCTGGACAACTACCGCTCGGTGCTCTTCGACAACGGGTTCAACACCTCCGGCGGCCTGCTGCCGTACCTGGTGAACTCGGTGGCGATCGCCGTCCCGGCGACGATCTTCCCGCTGGTGCTGGCGTCGATGGCGGCGTACGCGCTGGCCTGGGTGCGGTTCCGGGGCAGCGACACGGTCTTCTTCGTGATCTTCGCGCTGCAGGTGGTGCCGCTGCAGATGGCGCTGATCCCGCTGCTGCGGCTGTTCTCCGGCGGGGCGCACCTGGGGTCGGTGGCGCTGATCCCGGCGCTCAACCTGAAGGACACCTACGTGCCGGTCTGGCTCGCGCACACCATGTTCGCGCTGCCGCTGGCGATCTTCCTGCTGCACAACTTCATCGCCCAACTGCCGCGGGACCTGATGGAGGCGGCGGTGGTGGACGGCGCCTCGCACTTCAAGATCTTCCGGTCGATCGTGCTCCCGTTGTGCACCCCGGCGCTGGCCTCCTTCGCGATCTTCCAGTTCCTGTGGGTGTGGAACGACCTGCTGGTGGCGCTCACCTTCGCCGGCGGCACCCCGGCGGTCGCGCCGATGACCGCCCGGCTGGCCCAGCTCTCCGGCTCCAACGCCAGCCACTGGGAGCTGCTCACCGCGGGCGCCTTCCTGTCGATGATCATCCCGCTGGCGGTCTTCTTCGCGCTGCAGCGGTACTTCGTCCGCGGCCTGTTGGCCGGGTCCGTCAAGGGCTGACGGAGCGTCACCGGGCCGGTCGGCGACCGGCTACCGGATGGCCGGAAGTTGTGGACCGGATGTGAGGGTTTCGCGGACGCGCCGGGGTCGGAGCCGGTAGGACGGAGGGCGGCAATATCTGCCGTTCATCCGGTCATCCGACCTTGGGGGGTTGGCGTGAAGTTCAGAAAACGGCTCGCCGGGCTGCTCGTGGCCCTGCTCGCCTCGACCGGGCTGATGGCGGTGCCCGCACACGCGGACACCACCGCGGTCCTCGGCAACAACACGGTGGGCAGCGCCACCGACACCGGTGACTCCAACTACATCAACACCTCCCGCTTCGTGACCGGCGCCAGCGGCGGCACCGTCACCAGCGTCAGCGTGTACGTCGGCTCGGTCGGCACCACACCCGGCGACCAGTACCAGGTGGCGGTCTACGGCGACGTGGCCGGCAAGCCCGGCCCGCTGCTCGGCTCCTCCACCTCCGGCACGCTCACCGGGCACGCCTGGAACACCCTGCCGGTGGCCGCGACCCTCGCGCCGAACACGCCGTACTGGCTGGCGTACAACTCCAACGGCGCCTCCGCCGCGGTCAACAACCTGAACTACTCCACCGGCGGCCAGAGCGGCTACTCCACCGGCGGTACGGCGTTCGGGACCTGGCCGACCAGCTTCGGCGCGGTCTCCACCGGTTCGCTGAACTACTCGATCTACGCCACCTACACGCCGTCCGGCGGCAGCGGCGGCCAGCCCGGCAGCGGCCCGGGCAACGAGGGCCCGATCCTGCTGGTCACCGACCCGGCCAACCCGTACAGCTCGTACTACGGCGAACTGCTCAAGGCCGAGGGCCTGAACTACTACAAGCTCGCGGACCTGAGCACCGTCACCTCCGCGATGCTGTCCTCGTACGACGTGGTGCTGCTGGCCGAGAACCAGCTGACGGCCACTCAGGTGTCGATGTTCAGCACCTGGGTGAACGGCGGCGGCAGGCTGGTGGCGATGCGGCCCGACAAGCAGCTCGCACCGCTGCTCGGCCTCACCACCAGCACCGACACGCTGGCCGACGCGTACCTGAAGATCGACACCACCGCGGCGCCGGGCACCGGACTGGTCTCCGACACCATCGGCTACCACGGCACCGCCGACCGCTACACGCTGAACGGCGCGACCGCCGTCGCCACCCTGTACAGCGACGTGTCCGTGGCCACCGCCAACCCGGCGGTCACCCTGCGCACCGCCGGATCCGGTCAGGCCGCGGCGTTCACCTTCGACCTCGCCAAGTCCGTCGTGCAGACCCGCCAGGGCAACATCGCCTGGGGCGGCCAGCAGCGCGACAACGTGGACGGCATCGAGGCCAGCGAGATGTTCTTCGGCACCGGCGGCCAGCAGAACTGGAACAACCTCGACAAGGCGCAGATCCCGATCGCCGACGAGCAGCAGCGGCTGCTCGCCAACCTGATCACCACCATGGACTCGGCCAAGAAGCCGCTGCCGCGCTTCTGGTACTTCCCGCGGGACGTCAAGGCCGTCGTGGTGATGACCGGTGACGACCACGGCATCGGCGGTACCCGCGGTCGGTTCGACGGCTTCATCGCGCAGAGCCCGAACGGCTGCAACGTCGCCAACTGGGAGTGCGTGCGCGCCTCGTCGTACATCTACACCGACGACCCGATGACCGACGCCCAGGCCAAGGCCTACTCCGACCAGGGCTTCGAGATCGGCGTGCACGTCACCACCAACTGCCAGCCCTGGGGCACCCCGGCCGACCTGCAGACGATGTACGCCACCCAGCTCGGCGCCTGGAAGGCCAAGTACACCTCGCTGCCCAGCCCGGACAGCACCCGCACGCACTGCGTGGAGTGGGACGACTGGTCCACCCAGGCCAAGACCAAGCTGGCCAACGGCATCCGGCTGGACACCGATTACTACTACTACCCGGCCGCCTTCGTGCAGGACCGGCCCGGCTTCTTCAACGGCACCGGCATGCCGATGAAGTACGCCGACGCCGACGGCACGGTCATCAACGAGTACCAGGCCACCACCGAACTGACCGACGAGTCCGGGCAGTCCATGCCGAGCACCGTCAACACGCTGCTGGACAACGCCTACGGCAGCAAGGGCTACTACGCGGTGGTGACGGCCAACATCCACACCGACTACGCCGCATCCACCTCGTCCGACCAGGTGATCGCCGCCGCCAAGGCGCACGGCACCCCGGTGGTCTCCGGCCGCCAGCTGCTCAACTGGCTGGACGGGCGCAACGGTTCGGCGTTCTCCCAGATGTCCTGGAGCAGCAACGCGCTGAGCTTCAGCATCACCGGCGGCACCAACGGGCTGCGTGCGATGGTCCCGGTGAACTCGGCGGCGGGCACCCTCACCGGCATCAAGCAGGGCACCACCGCGGTCTCCTACCGGATCGAGACCATCCACGGCGTCTCGTACGCGTTCTTCGACGGCAACGTCGGCGCGTACACCGCGACCTACGGCACGGATACCGTCCCGCCGACCGTCACCGGCTCGGTCCCGGCGAACGGCGCCACCGGCGTCGCCGCCACCGCCCCGGTGAAGGCCTCGTTCAGCGAGCCGGTCAACGCCGGCACCGTCAACTCCACCACCGTCACCCTGAAGACCACCAGCGGTGGCACCCCGGTGGCCGGCACCGTCGCACTGGACGCGGCCACCAACACCGTCACCTTCACCCCGAGCGCCGCGCTCGCGCTCAGCACCGGCTACACGCTGACCGTGCAGAACGTGAAGGACCTGGTCGGCAACACCCAGACCGCGGCCTACACCGCGGCCTTCACCACCGCCGGCGCGCCGCCGCAGACCATCGGCAACAGCGCGATCGGCACCCTGCTGGACGACACCGACTCCAACCACCTCAACGGGTCGAAGATCACCACCGGCGCCTCGCCGATCGCCCTGACCTCGCTGAGCGTGCACGTCGGCCAGACCAGCGCCTCGCCCAACAACCAGTTCCAGGTCGCGATCTACAGCGACAACGCGGGTTCGCCGGACGCCCTGCTGGCCACCAGCTCGGCCGGCACGCTGTCCGCCAACTCCTGGGCCAGCGCACCGATCACCTACACCCTGGCGCCCAACACGGCCTACTGGCTGGTCTACAACTCCAACGGCACCAGCTCCACCGTCAACAACATGCACTACAGCTCCGGGCCGGCCGGCTCCGGTGCCTACAGCAACGCCTCGGTCCCGTTCGGCACCTTCCCCGCCAGCTTCGGCCCGGCGGTCAAGGACAACCTGGTCTACTCGCTGTACGGGTCGTACTGATCCTGTCGGCCCGTCCTCAAGGGTCCCGCCGGGGCGGTTTGTGTCACAACTCTGTGACCAAGCCGCCCCGGCGGTCTTTTGAACCTGTTCAGAATTGGCTCCGACCCCCTAGAGTCACGGCACACGACCAGAAGCCGGCTGGCTGAAAGTCGTCGTTGTTCCAGCTTCTGAGGGGGTTTCATGTCGCAACCGACCGGATCCGAAGGGGAACCGCGCCCGGCAGAGACGCCGGCGAGCGCGCCTGCCGGGTCGTCACCGGACGCCGCGGCCGGTGCCGTTCCGCCGACCGCTGCCGGTTCCGCGCCGTCGGCCACTCCCTTCGCTGCTCCGTCCCCCGGTCTGGCGGACCCGTACGCGACGCCGCCGACGCTGAACAAGCCGCCGCAGCAGGCCAACCCGTACCAGCCCTACCAGTACCGGCCGCAGCAGCCGCTGCCCGAACCGGTCTGGTCCCGGCTCAGCAAGGCCCGGCCCGCGGAGCCCGCCCGGCTGCGAGTGGTGGCCGCCGCGCTCGGCTCGGGCCTGGTCAGCGCGCTGCTGCTGGGTGACGGACTCGGCGTCAACCTGCTGCTCTGCGCGCTGGCCGCGGCGGTCGGTGCGGCGCTCACCGCG
Source organism: Kitasatospora sp. NPDC002522 (assembly GCF_053595195.1). Classification (NCBI taxonomy): domain Bacteria; kingdom Bacillati; phylum Actinomycetota; class Actinomycetes; order Kitasatosporales; family Streptomycetaceae; genus Kitasatospora; species Kitasatospora sp. NPDC002522. The sequence goes on along the minus strand of NZ_JBSFXE010000080.1, from coordinate 1,478 downwards.
CTCGGCACCGGACGCCGGCTCCGGCCCTGGCACCTGGCCTTCGGGCTCGCCGCGCTCGCGCTGATCGCGGTCCCGGCGGTCAGCGGCTCCGGTCTGGCGGTCTTCCTGGCGATCGTCGCCGCGATCTGCCTGGCCTCGCTCACCCTGCACGGCGGCACCCGCTGGGCCGGCGTGGCGATGGGCTCGCTCGGACTCTGGGGCCACTTCATCCCCGGCCTCGCCTGGGCCGTGGCGGCGCTGAAGAACCGTCAGTTTCCGGCCAGGAACCGGATGATGCCGGTGGTCAAGGCGGTCGGCGTCTCGCTGCTGCTGCTGATCGTCTTCGGCTGGCTGTTCGCGGGGGCCGACTCCACCGTCGCCGACCTGCTGGACAGCCTGGTCCCGTCGATGGACGCCGGCGAGTTCCCGCTGCGGATGGTGCTCTTCCTCGGCGGCGTGCTGCTCGCCCTCGGCGCCGCACACACCGCCGCCGCCCCGCGCCGCTGGGACCGGATGACCATGCCGGTCGGCAAGGAGCGCGGACGGCTGGAGTGGGCGATGCCCCTGGTGGTGATGAACCTGCTGTTCGGCACCTTCGTGGTGGTGCAGCTGGTGGTGCTGATCGGCGGCTACGGCTCGATCATGGCCCGCACCGGCATGACCCCCGCCGCGTACGCCCGGCAGGGCTTCTGGCAGCTGCTGTGGATCGCCCTGCTCACCCTGGTGGTGGTCGCCCTCGCCAAGTTCTGGGCGCCGCGCGGCAACGACGGCGACCGCCTGCTGGTCAAGGTGCTGCTCGGCCTGCTCTGCACCCTCACCCTGGTCGTGGTCGGCACCGCACTGGTCCGGATGAGCCTGTACATGGACGCCTTCGGCCTCACCCGGCTGCGGGTCAACGTCGCCGCGATGGAGATCTGGCTCGGCGTGGTCTTCCTGCTGGTGCTGTTCGGCTCGGTGCTCGCCAGCCGCCGCTGGCTGCCCCGCGCCGTGGTGCTCAGCGCGGCCGTCGCCCTCGCCGCGTTCGGCCTGGTGCGCACCGACGCCCTGATCGCCGAGCAGAACGTCGCCCGCTTCCACGACTCCGGCAACACCCAGCTGGACGTGGCCTACCTGCGCGGCCTGTCGGTCGACGCGGTGCCCGCACTGGACCAGCTGCCCGACGACTGGCGGACCTGCGCCCTGCAGCCGCTCGCCGCCGACCTCGACGGCGCGGCCGCCCCCTGGTACGCGATCAGCTACAGCGAGGCCCGCGCCCGGCAGATCCTGGACGCGAACCCGGTGCGGAACGACATCGGCGCGGCCTGCCGCCGGGTCGGCCTCACCTACACCTACCGGTACGACGCGCCGTAACGCCGCCCGGCGGGTGCGCGGACGGGGCAGTGAGGTCGCCCCGGACACGCACGGGCGGGGCGATGGGGTCGCCCCGGACACGCGCGGACGGGGCGATGGGGTCGCCCCGGACACGCGCGGAGGGGGTGGTGCGGGCTGCGAGCCCGCAC
>NZ_JBSFXE010000079.1:0-14707 GCF_053595195.1 Kitasatospora sp. NPDC002522 | reverse complement strand
CGATGTGCTGTGGGCGATGCTGCGTGACAAGAGGCTGTTCACCTCCGCCCCGTCGGTCACGCAGACGGCTTGACACGATCATTGAGATTCCTTCTTGAACGGTGGCGGGTGGGGGGTGGTCGGCGGTCGGCCGACGGTCAGGACAGGGTCCAGCTCTCGCTGGCGGCGCTCGCGCTGCCTGCGCTCTCCTGGTCCGCGGCCGCTCCCTGCGCGGTCGAGCCGGCCGTGCCGACGGCCAGGCCGCTGCCGACGGCGACCAGCGTGTACGTGCTTCCGGTGAGACTTCCGGTGAGGTCCAGCGCGAACTGCTGGTTGGCGCCGCCGGTGCAGGTCCACTGCTGCAACTGCACCCCGGTGCCGGTCGAGAAGCCGGGGACGTCCAGGCAGAGCCCGCTGTGGACGCCGGTCAGGGTGTAGATGTTGTCCGCCACCCTGGTGAGCGTCCACTGCTGGTTGGCGCCGCCGGTCGCCGGCCACTGGATGACCCCGCCGCCGTCGGCGGTGGAGGCGCCGGACACGTCCAGCAGCTTCGAACTGGCCGCGTTGGTCAGGGTGTGGGTGCCGGCGGACGGGATCCCGCTGCCCGCCGACCAGGTGCCCGCGGAGGTGTCGAGCGACCAGGTCGGGTACTGACCGAGGTTCACCGTCGTCCCCTGGATGGTCAGCGGGAGCCAGATCAGCGGGGAGTTGCCCAGGTCGCCGGTGTTCCAGCGGTCGCCCGCGTAGAGGTAGGTGGTGCCCGCGGAGCCCTGGACGGTGATGATGTTGGCGGTCTGGCTGGCGTACGTGTTGGTGCCGGGCGCGGCCAGGTCCCGCCAGGGCGACCACGGTCCGCTCGGCGAGGTGGCCGTGGCGTAGACGTTGTCGTTGAGGTTCCAGCCCGTCAGGTGCGACCCCAGCAGGTAGTAGGTGCCGCCGACCTTCACCATGGCCGGGGACTCGATGCTGCCGCCACCCAGCAGCGCGACCGGGCTGTCCACCGTGAGGTAATCGGCGGAGAGCCGGTCGATCCGCAGGCCGCCGCTGTTGCGGTCCTCGGTCAGCAGGTAGCCGGTGCCGTCGCTCTCCTGGAACAGGCCCAGGTCGCGGCTGACGTTGCCCAGCGGCCGGAAGCTGCCCCGGTAGCTGTACGGGCCGCAGGGGGTGGTGCTGGTGGCCACGCCGACCTTCGCGTCGGAGTAGGAGGAGTTGTCGATGTGCACGTACATCACGTACGTGCCGGTCGACGCGTTGTGGATGACCTTCGGCCGCTCGACGATCCGGTCCGGCCCCAGGTCGCCGCTGCTCTGCTTGGCCAGGGCCACGCCCTGGTAGGTCCAGGCGCCGAGGTCGGCCGAGGTGTAGCAGGGGATGTCCTGGAACGAGGTGTTCGCCGACGTCTCGCCGGTCTTGTCCTCGCCGAAGCCGTACCAGGTGTTCCCCGCCTTGACGATGCCCAGCCCGTGCAGTTGGAGCGGCTTGCCGTTCTGGTCGGTGCGGGTGGCTCCCGGGGCGAAGGCCACGGTGGCCGCCTGGGCCTGGGCGGCGGGCAGCAGCACCGCCGCGAAGGCCCCGAGCAGGGCGAGCAGCCAGGCGAGTGCGGTGCGGTGGGACAAGGGTTTCACCTCTCCTGTGCCGTGTTGGTGGGTGGTGGATTCTGTTGAGGCGTGACTCCTGCCCGTCGGGCACACCGGAGCGGGCCCGCCGCGGAGCGCGTCCATGACATGGGATGGATTAAGGCGCATAGGTCGGGTGCTTGTCCAGAGTTTCGACAACTTCCGGCGACGAATCGTCAAGAGAGTGGCAATTCGGCGGACCTGACGAAGCGATACATGGGATGTCTCGCCGCCCTGCACCGCCTACCGTCCTGCACCGGAGCCGAACAGACTTCAACAGTCGTCAGGCCCTGCCCTGGAGCCGCCAGATCTGGTTCTTCTTGGTGCTGAGGGAGGTGCCGGTGTCGCAGGTCCACTGGTGGACGAGGGCCCCGGGGGTGGTGGAGATCGCGGTGACGTCGACGCACTTGCCGCTGTGGGCGGCGACCAGCTGGTAGTCCTGGCTGTTGCCGAGGGCGGTGATGGGCCGGAGGGTGAACTGCTGGTTGGCTCCGCCGTTGCAGGTCCATTGGCCGATGGCGGCGCCGTCGGTGGTGGAGGCGCCGAAGACGTCGAGGCACTTGCCGCTGAGTTCGTTGACGACGGTGTAGGTGTCGGCCACCCCGGCGACGGGCTTGAGGTCGAGCATCTGCTGGTAGCCGCCCTCGCAGGTGTACTGCTGGTACTGGGTGCCGTTGGCGGTGCTGAGGTTGGTGTCGTCCAGGCACTGGCCGCTGTTCTCGCTGACGGCGACGGTGGAGACGGTGGTGGTGGACGGCGGGAGCAGGGTGAGGGTGTAGCCGTCCTTGGCGTTGGTGTAGGGCACGGTCACCGAGGCGGTGTTGTTGCCGACGGTCAGGGTGGTGTCGGAGACGGTGACCGGGCCGGTGACCGCGTTGCCGTCGGGGACCCGCTGCAGGACGGCGCGGACCCGGCCGTTCTGCACGACCGAGGTGGTGTCCAGGCCGGTGAGGTTGACGGTGACGTTGCCCGTGTTGCCGTTGGAGCCGAGCAGGATCTTGGCGTTGCCCGCGGCGTTGTCCTTGGTCGCGAGGCCGTCGATGCCGTTGCCGGGGAGCAGGTTGACGATGTTTCCGGTCTGCGAGCCGTAGTAGCGGTACATGAACCACTCACCGCGCGGCAGGTACTGGCCCGGCGCCGTTCTTGGTCAGCAGGTTCGCCTCGTAGTCGTGCAGGGCCGCGCCGGAGCCCCAGTTGCCGCGCAGGCCGTCCGCGCCGGCCCGCTCCAGGCGGCCGATGAACCAGGCGCCGCCGCCCGGGTTCTGCTGGGACAGTGCCGCGTACTCGTTGATCTGGTACGGGCGGGTGTGGGTCAGGCCGCGCGCGGCGAGCGTGGAGTTGGCGCTCGCGGCTCCGGGGACGGGGTCGGCGGGCTCGTCGTGCCAGCTGTAGACGTCCGGGGCGACGTTGTTGGCCTTGATGTAGTCCAGGTACGTGGTCCACCAGCCGTTGGACGAGGTGGGCTGGCCCGCCATGCTGGGGCCGACGATGAGCTGGCCGGGGAAGGCGGCCCGGACGGCGGCGTGGAACCGGGACCACATCTGCAGGTACTGGGTCTCGGAGCGCGGCCAGAAGCCCCTGCCGTCGGCCTCGTTCCACAGGTCCCACTGGACCGTCATGTGGTTGGCCCTGATGTCGGAGAACAGCTGGTTGACGAAGCTGTCGAACAGCGTCCAGTCGCCGTTGTCGCCGGGGAAGGCCGCCACGTTGGTGGTGCTGTCGGCGCCCCACAGGTCGTGCGGCAGGAGGATGAAGGTTCCGCCGAGGGCGGCGGTGCGCTTGTACTGGGCGAGCGTGGCGTTCCAGCGGGTCTGGTAGTCGGCGAGGCCGGTGGCGTAGCCGCCGCTGTTGAGCTGGGCGCCGCCGGCCCGCATGAAGTGCCACTTGATGTCCGTGAGGAAGTGGTCCTGGGGCAGCGAGCCGTTCGGGGTGAGGCCGTAGATCATGCCGGAGGCCCGGTAGGTGGGGGCGCCGCCGGCGGTGGCGAAGTCGACGGTGACGCCGGTGTCGGAGGCGTGGGCCGAGGTGCCGGGCAGCACGGTGCTGCCGAGTGCGGCGAGCAGGGCTGCCGCGAGCGTGGCCGTTCTGCGGGCGGCTCCGGAGCGGGCGCGCAGGAGGGGGGTCAGGCGCATGGTGCTCTCCCGTGGTGGGTGGGACCCGGGCCGGGCGGCCCGGGAGGTCTGGGGTGTTCCGGCGCGGGTGGCGGCTCCGCCGGGACGGGGTGGACGGCTCAGCGCGGCAGGGTGCCGCCCGGGTCGCGCGCGCGGCCGGTGTGGGCCTCCGCCAGCAGGAGGTAGGCGGCGGCGGTCCAGGTGTAGGCGCGGTCGCGCAGCCCGGCGCCGGTGCGGGCGTCGAAGTTCTCGGCGAATCCGGAGGTCTCGCACAGGGCCCGGAACCGGGCGCCGATCTCGTCGGCCAGGTCCACGTGCCCGGCGCGGCGCAGACCGTCCTCGATCAGGACGGTGGAGGGGGCCCAGATCGGGCCGCGCCAGTAGCCGTCGTCCTGGTAGTGCGCGGAGTCCGGGGCTTCAGTCGCCAGCCCGTGGGGGGTGAGGTGGTCCGCGATCCGGCGGGCGAGGACGGCGCTGATCTCCTCGGGGAGGTGCTCGCCCAGCACGATCGGCACCAGGTGCAGCAGGCTCCGGCCGGTCCAGGTGTCGACGGCGGCGTCGGCGGCGTCGGCGGCGTCGGCGGCCCGGGCGCGGAAGCCCTCGCTGCTCCACAGCTCCTCGATCATCGCGCTCTGGGTCTCGGCGGCGGCGGCACGCCAGGCCGCGGCCTGCTCGTGCCGCCCCAGTTCGCCGGCCAGGTCGGCGAGTTCGTGCAGTTGCAGGACCAGGAAGGCGGCCAGGTCGGCGGTGACGACCACCCGTGCGGGGTCGAAGACCGTGGCGTTGTCCCAGCCGCTGTCGTTGCCGTGCTGGTAGTGCGGCAGCCGGCTGCCGGGGGCTCGTCGGTGCTCCAGCCAGAAGCCGGTCCAGCGCGCCAACTGGTCGTGGATCTCCGCCAGTTCCTCGTGCGAGAGCCGCTCGGGGAGGCGACGGCGCAGCTTGTGCAGGGCCCAGCCGTGGATCGGCGGTTTGACGAAGTTGTACAGCACCTCGGAGTGGGTCACCGAGTCCGGGAGCGCACCGCTCTCGTCCTGGTGGTCGAAGGGCAGCGAGAACTGGTCCCGGGCCAGCCGGGGTTGGCCGCCGGCGAGGGCGAGGGCGTTGAAGCAGTGGTCCCAGCTCCAGACCTTGTCCATCCAGTGCTTGGACATCAGGACCCCGGGTCGGGCGAGGAACCCGGCCGGACGGACGGTCGCCGACCAGAGCACGTACGCGGCCAGTTCGGCGGCCGGGGTGTCCCGCGAGCGCCAGGGCGCGACCTCGTCGACGAACGCGGCGAAGGACCGGCGCGCGGCGGCCGCGACCGCGTCGAACCCCGAGGTGGCCGTGAACGGCGGGCGGCCGTTGTCGAGTTCCTCGATCGCCGCCTCCCAGCCCTCCGCGTCACCGGCCTCGCCCGCCAGCACCAGTCGGCGGTCCGCGTCGCCCAGGGCCTGGACGCCGGCCACCTCGTCCACGCGGCCGCGCAGCAGGGTGACCCGGTACCGGCGCCCGGTCTCGTAGCTGGTGAAGACGTACGCGCCGTCGACCGGGTCACGGTAGAGGTACGTGCCGCCGAACGGGGTGAGCTGCGGCGCGGCCGATTCGATCCGCAGGGCCGCCGTCCCGGTGCCGCGCAGCCGTACGGTGTCGGGCGACTGGTAGGCCAGGTCGATCCGCCCGGCGGGGTGGTCCCAGCTGAGTACGCCGGGTGTCGCCAGGACGGTGGCGTCCAGCCCGGCGCGGGTCGCCGCGTCGACGGGCGCCAGGCGCAGGACCGGGTGGAGGCCGGTCTGATGGGAGATCAGGTGCAGGTCCTGCGCCCGGACGTGCTGTGCTACGACGCGGGAGAAGCAGAACCAGGACCCGTACGTGCTGAACGGGATCTCGTCGACGGGGAAGGCCGGTCCGGTACGGGTTTCGGTCATGGACGGGGGACTCGTTTCTGTGGCGGGAGCGGAGCGTCGTGGGGCGGTCCGTCAGTCCTTGACGGCTCCGGCGGTCACCCCTGCGGCGACGTACCGCTGGGCGAGTACCAGGACCAGTGCGGCGGGCAGCGAGGCGACCACGGCGGTGGCCGTGATGGCGTTCCACTGCTGGTTGTTGTTGCCGATGTAGTGGTAGATGCCGAGCGTGATCGGCTGGTGCGGGCCGCCGCCGTCGAGGGTGCTGGCGAAGACGAAGTCCGACCAGGCCCACAGGAAGGCGAACAGCGAGACCGTGACCACCGCGTTGCGACTGATCGGCAGCACGATGGACCAGAAGGTCCGCAGGTGGCCGGCGCCGTCGGTGCGCGCCGCCTGGAGGAGTTCGCCGGGGATCCCCGACATGAAGGCGGTGAAGACCAGGACCGCGAAGGGGACGGCGAGCGTGGAGTCGGCCACGATCAGGCCCGGCACGGACTGCAGCACGCCGAGGTTGAGGTAGATGGCGTAGAAGCCCATCGCCATGATGATCCCCGGCACCATCTGCGCGGCCAGCAGCAGGAAGCCGAGCACCCCGCCGCCGCGCGGGCGCAGCTTGGCCAGGGCGTAGCCTGCGGGCGCGGCGAGCAGCACGGTGAGTGCGACGGTGCCGAGCCCGATGGCCAGGCTGGTGCCGAGGTAGGGCAGTTGCTGGTGCAGGACGGCGCGGTAGCCCTCCAGGGTGCCGGCGCTGGGGAACAGGTGCGGCGGGCTCTTGCGCAGGTCCTGGTCGCGGGTGAACGAGACGTTGACCATCCAGTAGACCGGGAAGAGCATCACCGCGGTGAGCAGCACTCCGATCGCCGTCTTCCACCGGGCGGACCCGGTGGGCCGACGGGCCGTCATGCGCTGTCCTGCCTTCGCTGGAGGCGGAGGTGGATCAGGCCGAAGGCCAGCGCGGCGAGGACCAGCAGGTTGCCGACCGCGGCGCCGGGGCCGAAGGCGGGCAGCAGGTTGCCGAAGCCCAGGCGGTACGACCAGGTGGCCAGGGTGGTGGAGGAGCCGTTCGGTCCGCCCTTCGTCATGATCCAGATGATGTCGAAGACCTTGAGGGTGTAGATCAGGCCCAGCAGCAGGGTGATCGCGGACACCGGCCGCAGCAGCGGCAGGGTGATGTGCCGGAACCGCCGCCAGGCGCCCGCCCCGTCGAGGGCCGCCGCCTCGTGGAGGCCGGCGGGGATGGACTGCAGCCCGCTGTAGAGGAGCACCAGGTTGAAGGGGACGCCGATCCAGATGTTGGCGACCGTCACCGACGCCAGCGACCAGGTGGGCGAGGTCAGCCAGGCCACCGGGCCGATGCCGACCGCGTGCAGGGCGGCGTTGACCACCCCGGAGTCGCTGTTGAGCATCCACGCCCAGGTGGAGCCGGACACGATCAGCGGCAGCAGCCAGGGCACCAGGAACAGCGCCCGCAGGGTGGCGGACAGCGGGAAGTGGCGGACGAAGAACATGGCCAGGGCCAGTCCGATCGCGTACTGGCAGACGAGCGAGACGGTGGTGAAGACGACGGTGTGCAGCAGCGCGGGGACGAAGGTGGGGTCGTCCAGGACGGTCCGGTAGTTGGCCAGTCCGGTGAACGGCGCGTCGCCCTGCACGAAGGAGCGCACGGTGTAGTTCCGCAGGCTGAGGTCGATGTTGCGGTAGAGCGGGTAGGCGTAGAAGACGACCAGGTAGCCGGTCACCGGAGCGAGGAAGCCCCACGCCGCCCACTGCCCGGAGCGGGGTCGGTGTGTCGTGTCGTTCATGGCAGGGCCTGTGGTCCTTTGCTCGTCGAGCCCGTGCGCTAGTGGACGGCCGACTGCGCCGCGGCGAGCGCGTCCTGCGGTGACTTCGCCCCGCTCAGGGCGGCCTGGACCGCGCCCCACAGCGGCTCGGAGATCCTGGGGTACTTCGTCCCGAGGTTGTCGCTGGTGCGTCCCTTCGCGGCCCTGACCGCGTCGACCCAGGACTTCAGGTCGGCGTCGGCGGCCACCTGCTTGGCCTGGACGGCCTCGGTGGGTGCGACGTAGGACAGCGTCCCGTCGGTGGCGAAGGAGTTCTCGGCGCTGGTCAGGCAGGTGACGATCTCTCGGGAGACGTCGTAGCGGCCGGTCTCGGCCTGCACCGGGACGGTGACGAACTCCCCGCCGGTGGGCGCGGCGGCGGTGCCGCCGTTCATGGCCGGGACCGGGATGACGCCGTAGGCGAAGCCCGCCTTCTTGGCGTTGGCCAGCTGCCAGGTGCCGTTCTCCGCGAAAGCGAACTCACCGGTGGCGAACTCCTGCCAGCTGGTGGTCTGGGTGTTCTGCAGCACCGAGTCGGGGGCGTAGCCGCTCTTCAGCCAGCCGGTCCACAGTGACAGCGCGGAGGCCGCCTCGGGCGAGTTCAGCTTGGTGAGCTGCGCGCCGGAGCCCCAGTACCAGGGCAGGAACTGGAAGCTGCCCTCCTCCGTGCCGATCGCCGAGAAGGTGATGCCCTTCTTGCCGGCCGCCTTGACCTTGGCCAGCGCGGCGGTGAGGGAGGGCCAGTCCTTGACCGCGGAGACGTCCACGCCGGCGACCGCCAGCAGGTCCTTGTTGTAGTACAGCGCCAGGGTGTTGGCGCCGATGGGCGTGCCGTAGGTCTTGCCGCCCGACTGTCCGGCGGCGAGCAGGTTCGGCGCCGCCGCGGAGGTGTCGATCCGGTTGACGTCGGTGCTGGTGAGCACTCCGGCCTCGGCGAGGGTGGAGACCACCGGGTTGTCGACGATCAGCACGTCGGGAGCGGCTCCCTGCTGGGCGGCGAGCAGCGTCTTGTTGGTGAGGTCGCTGGTGTCGAACGCGGTGCGCTTCACCGTCACGCCGGCCTGGCTGCCGCAGGTGTCCAGCAGCTTCGCCCACGGCGAGGCGGCGTCGAACTGCGGGTACGGGTCCCACACGGTGTAGCTGCCGGCACCGGCGGTGGTGGCGCCGCCGCCGGAGGAGCAGGCGGCGGCGGTGACGGCGAGGGCGGTCGCGGTCAGGGCTGCGGCGGTCAGCCGGCGTCCACGGGATCTGGGCATGACGAGGTCCCTTTCGAGCTGGGGTGCCTGGCGGCGGTGGGTGGGAGTGCCTGGCGGACTGCTCTGCCGCGGCTTGTCGAATCGGTTCGGCGAATCGGTTCGATGAACATAGGCCCGCCGTAGAGGGCCGTCAACACTCCGTGCAGAGGCCCGTCGACGGCCCGGAAAGCGGCTCCGCCCGGCTTGACCGGCTCCCCCGGCCCCACTAACGTCGACCGAATCGATTCGACCGCATGGACGGTCCCGGGCGCCTTCAGGAGAGCGATGAACATCGGGGAGATCGCCCGTCGGGCAGGCGTGTCGCGCAGTACGGTCTCCTACGCCCTGAGCGGCAAGCGCGCCGTGTCGGAGGCGACCCGCCGGCACATCCAGGACGTCATCGACGAGCTCGACTACCGGCCCAACGCCGCCGCCCGGGCGCTCAAGGAGGGCCGCACCCGGACGATCGGGCTCGTGGTCCCGCCGGCCGGCACCCGCCTCACCCACATGCAACTGGACTTCGTGGCCAGCGTGGTGGAAGCCGCCGCCCGGGCCGACCTCGACGTGCTGCTCTCCCCCTCCGGCGGCGACCACGACCGCTCCTTCGAGCGCCTGGTCTCGGGCCGCCGGGTGGACGGGGCGATCCTCATGGAGATCCGCCTCGAGGACGCCCGGGTCACCCGGCTGCGCAAGGCGGGGCTGCCGTTCGTCGGCATCGGCCACACCGCCGGGGACGACGACATGTGCTGGATCGACGTCGACTACGCGTCGTTGATCGCCCGCTGCGTCCACCACCTCGCCGACCTCGGCCACCGCGCGGTCGCCCTGATCAACCGCTCGCCCGAACTGGTCGCGACCGGCTACGGCCCCGGCCTGCGGGCCGCGGAGGGCTTCGCGGCCGCGGCGGCGGAGCGGGGCATCGCCGGCCACGCGTACCTGTGCGGCGACGACACCGCCTCCGGGCGCGCCGTCATCGAGCGGATCCGGGCGGAGCACCCGGAGGTGACCGGCATCGCCACCCTCAACGAGGCCGCGCTGCCCGGGATTTGGCACGCCCTGGAGGACGCCGGGCTGCACGTGCCCCGCGACGTGTCCATCGCCGGCGTCGCCGCGGCCCAGTGGGCGGAGGACTTCCGTCCGCCGCTCACCTCCGCCGACGTCCCCGCCCAGCAGATGGGCACGCAGGCCGTGGAACTCCTCGTCGAACGCATCGCCGCCCCCGCCACCCCGCCGCGCCACATCCTGCTCACCCCGCCGATCTCACTGCGCGCCAGCACCGGCCCCGCCACCCCGCCGTCCGGCGGCACTCCGCGGTGATCAGGCCGTCGAGTACTACCGCCACGGGGCGGGCAACGGCTCGCTCCGGCACGCCATCCCGTACGTCCACCCCGGCGGCCTGGCCCAGTTCCAGGAGTCCGGCCGGGACCAGGGTCACACCACGCTCGCCGTCGGGCTGATGGGCGCGCTGTGCGAGATGGCCTGGAACCAGGGCATCGACCTGTACGGGGAGGACGACAACCGCTTCCTCAAGGGGGCCGAGTACGTCGCGAGGTACAACCTCGGCGCGGACGTCCCGTTCACCCGCCTGACGTTCCAGCAGGGCGCGCCCGGCGTGTGGTCGGGGACGGTGGACGACGTCACGCCCTCCGCCTCGGGCCGGGGCGACCTGCGCCCGATCTGGGCGATGATCGAGAACCACTACGTCAACCGCCGCGGCCTCCCCGCGCCGAACACCAGCGCCATGGCGGCGAAGCTCGCGCCCGAGGGCGGCGGTGGCGACCACGGCCCGAACAGCGGCGGTTTCGACCAACTCGGCTTCGGCACACTCGCGTTCACCCGCGACAAGGCCGCCGCTCCGGTGCAGCCGCCCGCGCCGCAGGGATCGCCGGCCGGCGCCGCGACCGCCTCCGCGTCGGGCTCGCCGAGCCCCACTGCGGGGCCGGCCAAGGACGGCGGGCAGGCCCCGGGGCTCGCCTCCACCGGCTCGGACGGCCTTCTCGGGCTCACCGGCGCGGGCCTGCGCGCGATCGGCGGCGGGGTGCCGGCGCTGCGCGTCCGGGCCCGCCGCAAGGGCGCGCACCGAGCCTGACCCGGCGTCAGCGGACGGGCCGTCGGCTGCCGGCGGCCCGTCAGAGCGGCCCGGGCGGGCGGCCCCGGCACAGCTGAGCTGCGACGCGGCACCGGCGGTAGTGCGCCCGTCACGCGGCCGAAACCGACCGACCATAACGTCTCGTCATGGCCGACATATTCGACTCGTACACGACAGCGGACGCGTGGGACGAGATGTTCGAGCGCCCCGGGGTGGTCCGACCGGCCTACGCGGCCGTGTTCGACGCCCTGAGCCCGCTGGACTCCATCGAACTCCGGTACCGCACCGACCAGATGGCCCGCGCCTTCACCGATCGCGGCGTGACCTACTCCTACGGCGGCGAGGAACGCCCCTTCCCGCTCGATCTGGTGCCGCGCCTGCTCGACGCCGTCGAGTGGGACCGGCTCAGTCGGGGCGTCCGGCAACGGGTGCTCGCCCTGGAGGCCTTCCTCGCCGACGCCTACGGCAGACAGCGGGTCTTCGAGGACGGCGTGGTGCCCTACCGGCTGCTGTACTCCTCGCCGCACTTCCACCGGGCGGCCCACGGCATCGAGCCGCCGAACGGGGTGCGCATCCACGTCTCCGGGATCGACCTGGTCCGGGACGAGGAGGGCCGCTTCCGGGTGCTGGAGGACAACGTCCGGGTGCCGTCCGGCGTTTCGTACGTGATCGAGAACCGCCGGGTGATGACCCGGACCTTCCCCGCCCTCTTCGCCGAACAGCCGGTCCGCCCGGTGGACGAGTACCCGCAGCGCCTGCTGGCCGCGCTCAAGGCCTGCGCCCCGGAGGGCGTGACCGATCCGGTCGTGGCCGTCCTCACCCCGGGGGTGGCCAACGCCGCCTACTTCGAACACGCCCTGCTGGCACGGCTGATGGGCGTCCAGCTGGTCGAGGGCCGCGACCTGGTCTGCTCCGGCAACCGGGTGCGGATGCGCACCACCCGGGGGGAGACCCCGGTCCACGTGATCTACCGGCGGCTCGACGACGACTTCCTCGACCCGCTGCACTTCCGCCCGGACTCGCTGATCGGCGTCCCGGGCATCATGGCCGCCGCGCACGCCGGGAACGTCACCCTCGCCAACGCCGTGGGCAACGGCATCGCCGACGACAAGCTGCTCTACACCTACGTCCCCGACCTGATCCGCTACTACCTGGCGGAGGAGCCGCTGCTGCCGAACGTGGAGACCATCCGCCCGGAGGAGCCGGGCCGGCTGGAGGAGGTGCTGGACCAGCTGGACCGGCTGGTGCTGAAGCCGGTCGACGGCGCCGGCGGCAAGGGCATCGTGATCGGTCCGCGGGCCGAGCGGGACGCGCTCGACCGCCTCGCCAAGCAGGTGGCGGCGGACCCGCGCGGCTGGATCGCCCAGCGTCCGGTGGCGCTGTCCACCTCGCCGACGCTGAGCCGTCGCACCGACGGCCAGGACGGCCTGGCACCCCGCCACATCGACCTGCGGCCGTTCGCCGTCCACGACGGGAGCGACGTCTGGCTGGTCCCCGGCGGCCTGACCCGGGTGGCCCTCGGCGAGGGCAACCTGATCGTCAACTCCAGCCAGGGCGGCGGATCCAAGGACACCTGGGTGCTGGCCCCGAGTGCTCCGCCGGCCCGGTCCGCCGACGAGCGGTCCGCCGCCGTGAGCGAAGTGATTCCGCGTCAGTTCGGCCCCGGTGCCGCGAGCACGCCCGGCGGCCCGGCCCAGGAGGAGGCACAGCAGCAGTGATCACCACCGACACCATGCTCTCGCGGATCGCCGAGTCGCTGTTCTGGCTGGGCCGCTACGTGGAGCGCGCCGACGACACCGCCCGCATCCTGGACGCCTACCTGCACCGGCTGCTGGAAGACCCGTGGAGCGACGAGGACGCCGCCTGCCGCTCGCTGCACGCCATCCTCGGCGTGGCCGTCCCGACCGAGCAGCACTGCGACATGGACTCGGTGCTGGCCCGGCTCGCCTTCGACGCGGCCAGCCCCGGCTCCATCGAGGGCGCGCTCACCGCGGCCCGCCAGAACGCGCTGACCGCGCGCGACGTGGTCTCCACCGAGATGTGGGAGACCCTCAACTCCACCTGGCACCAGCTCGCCGAGCACCGGCGCGCCGCGCGCCGCACCGGACCGCACGCCTACCTCGGGCTCGTCCGCCGCCGCGCCGCCCTGTTCTTCGGGCTCGCCGACTCCACCATGAGCCGTGACGACGGCTGGCGTTTCGTCGTCCTCGGGCGGAGCCTGGAGCGGGTCGACATGATCGCCCGGCTGCTCGCCGTCCGGGTGCTCGCCGCCGTCCACGCGCCCGACTGGCCCACGCTGCTCAGCGCGAGCGGCGCCGAGGAGGCCTTCGTCCGCGCCCGCGGCGCCGGCAGCGACCCCGGCGAGGTGGCGGCCTTCCTGCTGCTCGACCGGGGCTTCCCGCGCTCCGTCCTGCACGCGCTCAGCGCCGCCGAGGAGTGCCTCGCCGAACTCGGCGGCGGCACGCCCGCCTTGCGGCGCCCCGAACCCGTCCGGCTCGCGGTGGGCCGGATGCGCACCAGGCTGGAGTACCTCGACTCCGCCGAACTCGAGCAGCTGCCCGCCCTGCTCGGCGAACTCCAACTCGCCTGCGGCGAGGCCACCCGGGCGGTGGCCGAACGCTACTTCCCCTACGACGGCCCGATCGAGTGGTCGCACCAGTCCGCGACGCGAGAGGGAGTGTGATCGGACATGGCCTCCCGACTGCGGATCCGCCACGAGACCCTGGTGGGCTACCCGAGCCCGGCGGGCTCCTCGTACAACGAGGTGCGGATGAGCCCGCTCACCCTGCCCACCCAGACCGTCCTGGACTCGCGGGTGGCCGTCGCCCCGGCCGCGTCGCTGTGGACGTACTTGGACTACTGGGGCACCCAGGTCACCGTGTTCGACCTGACCGACTCCCACACCAGCCTCGCGCTGACGGCGACCAGCCTGGTCGAGACCGCCCCGCCGGCCCCGCTGCCCGCCCCGCTCGACCGGGCCGCGATCGCCGCGCGGTCGGCCGACTCCCGGCTGACGGAGTACCTCGCCGCGACGCCGCGCACCGCGGTGAGCCCGGACCTCGCCGCGCAGGCGGGTGCGGCCGCCGACGGGCTGGACGCCCACGAGGCGGCGGTGGCCCTCACCGACCTGGTCAGGGAGCGCCTCGCCTACACCCGGGGAACCACCGGGGTGCACAGCGGCGCGCAGGACGCCTGGGACCAACGGGCCGGCGTCTGCCAGGACTTCGCCCACCTCACCGCGGCCCTGCTCCGCGCGGCCGGCCTCCCGGCCCGGTACGTGTCCGGCTACCTGCACCCCTCGCCGGACGCCGAGCTGGACCGGCCGGTGGCCGGTGAGAGCCATGCCTGGGTCGAGTACTGGGCGGGCGAGTGGATCGGCCACGACCCGACCAACGGCACCCGTCCCGGCGAGTCCCACGTGATCGTCGCGCGCGGGCGCGAGTACGGCGACGTGCCCCCGCACAAGGGCGTCTACCGCGGCGCGCCGGGCGAGCTGCCGCAGGTGCGGGTGGAGTTCACCCGGCTCGCCTGAAGATTTTTTCCGATCACGGCAACCTTCTGGCGCACGGTGGCAACTGACGGACCACCAGGGCCGAGACCGAGGCCCCGCTGCGCCAGAAGGACAAGCCGTTGCCAGATCAGAACCGCTCTCATCGCCGCCGCCCGGCAACCCGCCGCCTGATCGCCGCTGCCGTGGTGCTCGCCGCCGCGGGCGCGGCCGTGCCGCTGGTGGCTCAGGCCGCGTTCCCGCCGAATTCCGGCCCGACCGCGGTCGGCGACGCAGCGGCCGGCAGCGGCCGCTACTTCGGCACGGCCGTGGCCTCGGGCCGGCTCGGGGACTCGACGTACTCCAGCATTCTCGACCGGGAATTCAAGATGATCACCCCGGAGAACGAGATGAAGTGGGACACCGTCGAGCCGTCCCGCGGCAACTTCAACTTCGGGCCCGGCGACCAGATCGTCAACCACGC
>NZ_JBSFXE010000078.1:0-19195 GCF_053595195.1 Kitasatospora sp. NPDC002522 | reverse complement strand
ATGTCCAGGCCGCGGCCGCGTCGCTCGGCCCGCCACGCCGTCAGGACCGGCTCGACCAGCTCCCACCGGGCATCGGACAGATCGCTCGGGTAGCGGCGACGTTCAGGCATGATGCTGATCTACCCGCCGACTCCGGGCGCGCGTGCCAGCGCTCGAAGCACACGGCGCACAATCTGTATCCCGGGATGAAACGGGAGGAGCGTGGACAAGACAGCGGCCTCGCCGCACCCCCAGAATCGCCAGCCCTATGAGCACCACCAGTCACACCACATCAGAAGCACATATCGCCAAAAATAGTGCCAGAAGTGACTTAAACGCCCTCTCAGAGGCGAACGTGGTGCTGAATGTCCTCTTCGAAGGTGGCCAGGGCCTGCGCGGTGAGAGTGGGCCGGGTGTCGGCGATCGCCGCGCGGAAGTTTTCCGTGCCCGCCGGGATTCCCGCACGGTGGGCGATCTCCTGTTCGAACGCCCGCTGGGCGCCCTTACGCGCGTCTTCCTGGCCAGATCGGACGCCGAGGACGCCCAAGCCGTGATCACCGCGAAGTCGGTCAACTGCTGGATCGAGGAGCTCCCGATCTCGTTCTGACCGGGATCCGCCCAGGCACCCTCGATAGCGCAAAGAAAGGTCTTCTCGACGGCCAGTCAGGAAGCCTTCATGCAGGGCCACGTGGACGCCTGTCGGATCCTGGGTGGGGCCCCGGTTGGGCACATCGGCTACGACAACCTGAAGCCGGCAGTCTCCCCGCTCTGTTTCGGCCGCTCGCGGGTGGAGTCGCACAGGTGGGCGGCGTTCCGCTCGCACTACGGTCCAGCAGCGCAGCTGGACACTATCCCCGTTGGAGACGCGGATCGCCAAGCTGCCGCCCTGTCAGTCCTGGCGGATGGAACGGGTCTGGAGCCCGGACGAGGAGAGCAGCGTGGCGCACGACGCGGCGTACGAGAACGCCGCGGTGGCGATCGACGGCGCGCGGCTGCACCCGAGCGATCTGGATCGCCTACGCCACGATCGCCTACGAGGTGGCCGCCTGCGCGAGGCGACTTCGCCGATGACGAAGCCGACACGGGTGGCGTGGACCGAGGGCCTGGTCTGCCTCAACCCGCTCCGGAGTTCCGGGCCTGGCCCCCGGGGGCTGGGCATAGCCCGGTGGGACGACTTCGGCCCGCACCCGCCCGCCTGGCGGCCGCCGTCCGACCCGCCTTGTCGGGGCCCGATGGCATGCTCGGCGGTCATGGACACTCAGCAGTTCTGGAAGTTGATCGAGGAGGCCCGCTCGCGGGTGCCGGCCCCGGACAATGGCGACGCCGTCGCCGAGCAGGCCGCCGCGTTGCTCGCGCTCCGCCCGCCTCGGGAGATCATCGCCGCCGACCGGATCCTCTCGGGTCTGATGGCCGACTCCTACCGATCCCCGCTCTGGGGCGCTGCCTACGTGATCAACGGCGGATGTTCCGACGACGGCTTCGACTACTTCCGTGGCTGGCTGATCACGCAGGGCCGTGAGACGTTCGAGCGCATCATTGCTGATCCCGACGCGCTCGCCGGCCTCCCCGCCGTACGCGCTTTCGCTGCTGACGGGCTCGACATCTGGTGCGAAGAGGCCCTGAGCATCGCCTGGACTGCCCATCAGACAGCCACCGGCGAGGAACTTCCCAACGACGGTTTCAGCATTCGCCTCCCGGACCTGGACCCGGACTGGAACTTCGACTTCGACGACCGCGAGGAGATGAGTCGGCGGCTTCCGCGGCTGACCAAGCTCTACCCGGAATAGGCCCCCGCCCGCGGACCACGGAACTCTTGGTGCCGGCACGATCGGCGCTGATCGAGCTGCACCGAGCGGTCAGTCGGCCAACGGCGCGCGGCACAGGTTCAGGGCCGCAGCTGTCATGTCCGAACGCGTGAGTGGCATCCGCGGAGTGCATCCGGGAAGCGATCGCTGACGACTTGGGAAGCGATCTTCGGCGCCCTCGGATCTCCCCAGCCAGCCCTACTGGACGTTCGCCCCGACCTCCCTGCTCGACCACCCCGAACCCATCGACATCACCGGCCCGCTCACCCTCACCGCCGCCGCCATCCAAATCCTGGTGCACGACCTGCGGCTCAACTCATTCGGAAAACGGTCAGTAAGGCCGATCACCCGGATCCGCGTTCAACCAGGCGCCGATCCTCGGCAGAGCCTCGGGACCGCTGTCGCCCTCCACCGATGCGGCGAGGTCGGCGATCGTGACGGCTGCCAGGGACGCGCGCCACGCCGCGTCGGCCGCTCCCATTGCTCTGGCGATGGGGCATTGCTTCGTGCACTGCTCCGGCGGCGTCCCCAGCGGGCCGCGCTGACGTATCTCGGTGCAGACGAACGCGGGACTCGCCCCGTCGACGGCCTGTACGACGTCCAGCAGGCTGACCTCCTCGGGCTTCCTGGTGAGGACGTAGCCGCCGGTCTTGCCCTGGACCGAGTGCACCAGGCCCGCGCGGGACAGCGCCTGCATCTGCTTGGCCAGATAGCTCGGCGACACGTCGTGCAGCGCGGCCAGCCGGGCCGCCGGCACCGGATCGCCGACCGCGGTCAGCACCACGCAACAGTGCAGTGCCCACTCCACGCCACCGGACAGTTTCATGCCACCTCCACTTGACTCGGACACAGGATATCCGAGTACTATCTCGGATATAAGCTGTCCGAGTTTCCGGGGGAGCTCGACCCCACCAGGGAAGGCGCACCATGAAGATCACCGTCATCGGCACCGGGCTCATCGGCTCGCAGCTCGCCACCGAGCTCACCGCACGAGGCCACCAGGTGACCACCGCATCGCTGTCGTCCGGCGTCGATCTGCTCACCGGAGCCGGCCTCGACGCGGCGCTCGCCGGCGCGGAGGCAGTGGTGAACGTGACCAACTCCCCCACGTTCGACGAGCAGTCGATCGAGTTCTTCCGGACCACGGTGGGCAACCTCCTCGCCGCTGGCGAGCGGGCCGGTGTGCGCCACCAGGTGGTGCTGTCCATCGTCGGCGTGGACCAGGTCCCCGAACTGGACTACTACCGCGCCAAGACGCTCCAGGAGGAGCTGCTGCGGGGCGGTCCGACGCCCTACTCCATCGTGCGCGCCACGCAGTTCTTCGAGTTCATGGAGCCCACCATGTCGTGGACCTCGGACGAGACCGCCGTGCGACTGCCGGCGACGTTGCTCCAGCCGATCGCCAGCCACGACATCGTCGACGTCCTCGCAGACGTGGCCACCGGCACGCCGCTCGGCGGCGTCCTCGAGATCGCGGGCCCCGACACGTTCACGCTCGACGAGATCGGCCGCATCACGCTGGCCGCGCGGGGCGACCGGCGCCCCGTCGTCGTCGACGACCAGGCGGGCCTGTTCGCCGCCGTCCACGGAGACGTCCTCACCCCGGGCCCCGACGCCCGCCTCGCACCGACCCGCTACCAGGACTGGCTCAACGGCTGAGCCCACCCAGCTGGGTACCTCTCACGCCTCTGTGCTGAGGGAAAACGCCGAACTGCCGACCTCCCACGGGTATCAACCGTAGGAGGTCGGCATTGGCATACCCGCCGCGCCGTGCAGTGCCCAGCACCGCTTCTGCCGCGGCGACCAGCGGCCCTGCTCCGCCCTACTCGGCCCTGCTCGCTCGGCTCTACTCGGACCTACTCGGTCCGCAGCGCGGTGGCGGTCCGCGACCGGGCCGCCCAGCTGGCTGGCAGCAGTGCGCCGAGCAGGGCGATCACGATCCCGCCGGCCAGCAGGGGGATGAGCAGCCCGGTGGTGTAGGTGTGGGACACGCTCGGCGGCAGGTGCCGGCCGATCGCGTTCCCCATCGGGGTCAGCGTCGCCTTCTCCACCGCGACCCCGAGCGGGACCCCGACCAGCCCGGCGATCAGGCCGGTGAGGGACACCGAGGTCAGGACCATCGCGGTGGTCTGCTTGGGCGTCATCCCGAGGGCCTTGAGGATCCCCAGGTCATGGACCCGCTCCCGGGTGTCCTGCACGACCGTGCTCAGCACCCCGAGCGCGGCGACCGCGATCATCATCAGCGTGAGCGTGGCCACCAGGGCGCCCATGGTGATCACAATGATGTTCTTGCCCCCGCCCGAGTTCGGCTGGACCGAGGCGTCCAGCGGGGTCAGCGCGGCGGCCGCCGAGGTGGACCAGTCCGATCCGTTGACGTTGTCGGCCAGCTCGACGTTGAACTGGTCGATGTGCGGGGTCAGACCGGCGGCGGTGAAGGTGGCCGCATCCGTCATGACCGTGTAGTCGCCCTGGTTGGTGTCGAAGTTGATGCCGACGACCTTCAGCGACAGTTGCTTGTTCTGCTGCGCCACGGTGACGTCGTCACCGACGTGGATCCCCACCGTCGTGGCCAGCTTGTCGCCGACCACGGCCTCGCCGGGCGCCGCGTACCAGCGGCCGGACAGCAGCTCCAGGTGCGTCCAGGAGAAGTCACCGGTGGTCGTGAACACCTTCGCCGGTTCGCCGCCGGGCGGGGTGCCGACCATGGTCGCACCGCTGTCGCCCCAGCCGAACGCGGCCTTCGTGCCGGGGATCCCGGCGAGCGCGGCGGCGACCTTGGCGGCGTCCAGGTGCGGGGTGCGCGGGTCGTTGGGGCCGTAGAGACCCCAGGGCACGCCCACGTCGGCTGTGGGTTCCACGAACTCCGACGCGACGTTGAAGCCTGAGGTGCTGGCGTCCAGGTACCTGTTGAACCCGGTCTCCAGCCCCACCGCGAACGTGACGCTCACTACGCCGAACAGCACCGCCGCACCGACCAGTACGGCCCGGGCCGGCCGGGCGAACGGCTGGGCCAGCCCCAACGACACGGCCCGGGGCAGCGGCAGCCGCGAGGCCAGACGCTGCGCCGTCCGACCGCCCCCGGCCTTGGGGGCGCGGCCCACGACCAGAGCCCGCACCGTCGGCATCCGGCCGGCTCGCAGGGCCGGGATCAAAGCCGTGACGCCGACGATCAGCAGGGTGCCCAGCGGCACCACGGCGCTGACCCACAACGGGATCGTGGCACCGGCCGAACTGGCCGCGCCGAGCTGCTTGGTCGCCCCGTCCAGGATCGGCACGGCCAGGAGGTTGCCGAAGACCGTGCCGAGCACCAGGCCGAGGGCCGCCGGGATCACGGCCTGCGCGGTGTAGGCGCGGGCCACCTGCGAAGGGGTGAAGCCCAACGACTTCAGAATCCCGATGCGCCGGATTCCCGAGGCCACAGCCCCGCTGACCACGATCGAGATGATCAGCACCGACATGAACAGCCCGAGGATCCCGAAGGCGATCAGGAACGGCACGTAGGCCTTGGCGTTGCCGGTCACCAGCTGCTCCGCGGTCAGGTACGACTGTCCGGCCTCGACCGAGCCGGCCGGCGCGGCGGCGGCCACCGCCTGCTTGTCGGTGGCGATGTCGGCGTCGGTCCCGGCCTTGGCGAACCGGTAGAGCATCTGCTCGTCGGACTTGGCACCGGCGGCGGTGAGCCGCGCGAAACCGTCGGCGGTGGCGAAGGCGGTCGCGCTGTCGGTCACCGAGTTGGCGAAGCCGACGACCTTGAACGACGGCTTGCCCGGCAGGGAGGAGAACACCACCGAATCGCCGAAGCAGTCGGCGGCATAATGCTGCCACGGCAGGGCGATCTCGCCCGGGCTGGTCGGCCAGCGGCCCCGGGTCAGCGCCAGCTGGTCCATCCCGGAGGTGCTGCCCAGGTCGGGCCGGGTGGTGACGGTGATCGGACCGTTGTCGTGACCGGCGAAAGCCTCGTGCGGGCAGTCAGTGCCGACCGTCGTGTCCAGGGCGGCGGCGACCTGGTACGGCCCGGCCGCCTCGGTGACGCCGGCGGCGTGCGCGGTGGCGGCGGCCTGCGCGGCCGTGACCTTCGAGCCGTCGAACTGGACCGCCAGGTGCGCCCCGTTCCGCGCACGGAAGGCGTGCTCGAACGGGGCCTGCACGACGGCCAGCAGACCGAGGGAAAGCACTGAGGACGTCACCGCGGCGAACGTCGTCAGAGCCATGACGAGGGACTGGACCCGACGGCGACCCACACCGGAACGTACGACCTTGCCCAGGGCGCTCACCGGCTCACCGCCGGCAGCGGGCGGGCCACGGCCCGGAACCCGACATCGAGGACGTGCCAGGGCATCGGCGGCTGGCGCAGGGTCATCGGACCACTCCAGCCGGGCCGTTCAGCGCGGCGCCCGCGACCACGTTGACCGTGTTGGCCACGTCCCGTGCCACCGCGCCGTCCACCAACTCGATCGTGCGGCGCGCGGTGCTCGCGGCCAGCTGCACGTCGTGGGTGACCAGCAGGATGGTCTGGCCCTCGCTGTTCAGGTCCAGCAGCAGCTCGCGCACGTCCTCGGCCGAGCTCGAGTCCAGCGCGCCGGTCGGCTCGTCGGCCAGCAGCAGCGCCGGCTTGTTCATCAGGGCCCTGGCCACCGCCACCCGCTGCCGTTCCCCGCCGGACAGCCGCTGGGGATAGGCCTTGAGATGCCGGTCGATGCCCAGCGAGTCGAGCAGCTCGACGGCCCGCCGCTTCGCTTCGCCCTTGTCCATCCCGGCCAGCTGCGCCGGAACCATGACGTTGTCCAACACGGTCAGGTCGTCCAGCAGGTTGAAGAACTGGAAGATCATGCCGATGGAGGCCCGGCGGTACTTCGCCGAACCGGCCTCGCCGAGCTGGTCGACGCGGGTGCCGTCGACGGTCACGGTGCCGCTGGAAGGCTTGTCCAGACCCGCGATCAGGTTCAGCAGCGTGGACTTGCCACTGCCGGAATGGCCGAGGATCGCCACGCACTCACCAGCCGCCACGGACAGGCTGACGCCGGCCAGTGCGGGCGGACCGTCGTCGTACTTCTTTGTCGTGTCGCGAAGATCGATCATCGGTGCATTCGTCATGACCATGAACCTAGGAACGGACCACGATCCACCGCGTCGGCCGGCGGATGTCACCTCTTCCCAGGCCATCGGCCCGGGGGCGTATCCGGCGTACATCCCCGGGGCGACGCGTAGGGCTGACGCCACTGCATACGATCTCCGCATGGAACAGCTTCTCCAGCGCCTGTCGACATCGAAACGCGTGACCTGGCTGATGTCACAGGCCGTGGTGCTGGCCACCGCCTGCCTGTACGCGCTGATCCTCGCCTTGACGATGCTGCCCACCGATTGGGCGCACTACGACGG
The DNA here is from genome assembly GCF_053595195.1 of Kitasatospora sp. NPDC002522. Taxonomy (NCBI): domain Bacteria; kingdom Bacillati; phylum Actinomycetota; class Actinomycetes; order Kitasatosporales; family Streptomycetaceae; genus Kitasatospora; species Kitasatospora sp. NPDC002522. The sequence continues at coordinate 12,032 of NZ_JBSFXE010000078.1, read as the reverse complement.
CCTGTTCCGGTTCCCCGGCATCTCGCCCTTCGAGATGCTCGGTCTCTGTGTCGTGCTCGCCCTGCCGGTTCTGCTGGTGCGCCGTCTGCCGGCGGTGGTCTTCGCGGCGGTCCTGGGCGAAGCAGTCCTCGGCGACGCCTTCGGCGCGCGGCCCGTGATCGTGTTCGTCCTGCTCGTCGGCTTGGGCTGGTACCTCGCGGTCCGGCGGCCGAAGGTTGCCGCCGTCGGCTCCGTCGCGGCCGTCGCGGCCGCGTTCCTCAACTGCCTTCACGTCCCCGAGCAGACTGTCGGCGACGCGTCCCAGTGGGCCGGGCAGTTCGCGTTGTGGTTCGCGGTCGCGTGGGTCTTCGGCGGGGTGTACCGCAAGCGCAGTGAATACCTCGAAGCCCTGCAGGAGCAGACCGCGGCCCGCGTCGTCATGGCCGAGCGGCTGCGGATCGCCCGCGAGCTGCACGACAGCGTCGCGCACAGCATCGGGATCATCACGGTGCTGTCGGGAGCGGCGGCGCGGGTCGTGGAGACCAAGCCCGAGCAGACGCGGCAGGCGCTGACCGGCATCGAGACCACCAGCCGGGAGACGCTGCTGGAGCTGCAGCGCATGCTCGGGGCGCTCCGCCGCGCCGAGCCGGACGACGCCATGCCGCAGGCCGCTCCGCTGGCGCCGGCCGGCAGCCTGGCCGACGTCCCGCAGCTCGCCGAACGCACGGCCGGCGCCGGGGTGCGGGTTCAGGTGACCTGGCGGGGCGAGCGGCGTCCACTGCCGCCGGAGATCGAACTGTCGGCGTTCCGGATCGTCCAGGAGTCGGTGACGAACGTGGTGCGGCATTCCAGGGCGCGGACGTGCCGGGTCGCGGTCGGTTACGAGCCGGAAGGGGTGACGATCGAGGTGGTGGACGACGGGGACGACGGCCTTGGCGGGCCGGGCCGTCCGAGGCTCTCCACGGCCGGCGGGGGCGGCTTCGGCCTGCTCGGCATGCGCGAGCGGGTGACGTTGCTGTCCGGCCAGTTCAGCGCCGGGCAGCGTCCGGAGGGCGGATTCCGGGTGACGGCGAGGCTCCCGGCGTGAGCGAGCGAAGCGGGCTCACCGTCAACAGGTGCGCGTGCGCGAAGCGCTCGCCGAGCGTCAGCGAGGCGGGCGCATGAGCGTGCGGGTGCTGCTGGTCGACGACCAGCCCCTGATGCTGGTCGGGCTCGGGATCCTGATCGGCGACACCGACGACCTGGAGGTGGTGGGCGAGGCCGGCGACGGCCGCGAGGCGGTGCGCCTGGTGCGTGAACTGCGGCCGGACGTCGTGGTGATGGACATCCGGATGCCGGGCGTGGACGGGATCGAGGCGACCCGGCAGGCGACCGCCGAACCGGACCCGCCCAAGGTCCTGGTGCTCACGACCTTCGACCACGACGAGTACGTCTACGGCGCACTGCGCGCCGGGGCCAGCGGATTCCTGCTCAAGAGCATGGCCCTGGACGCGATCCTGGAAGCGATCCGCGTGGTGGCCGCGGGCGACGCGTTGATCGCGCCGAGCGTGACCCGACGACTGATCGCGGACTTCGCCGGAACGTCCGGCCCCGCGGCCCCCGAACCCGACGCCGGGCCCGTCGCGGACTCGAGCCCCATCGCGGGGATCACCGACCGGGAGCGCGAGGTGCTGGCACTGGTCGGACAGGGACTGTCGAACACCGAGATCGCCGAGCGGCTGGTGATCAGCACGGCGACCGCGAAGACCCACGTCGCGCGTCTGTTCGCCAAGCTCGAGGCTCGGGACCGCGTCCACCTGGCGATCATCGCCTTCGACACCGGACTCGTGCCGCGTAGACGGTAGGGGCAGACGGTGGGGGCAGGATCAGTGTCAGCGGCCATGGAGAATTCCCCAGGTGCGGCCACCTCTGCCGTCACTCCCCGTCGATGTCCTGGGTCCGGGTCGCACGGTGCGAGCGAGGCCGCAGGTGGGTCCTGGGCGCGGACGGCATCGCCGTTGTCGTGCTCGTGGGAATACGGATCCGCGCTTGATCTTTGAATGCTGCGGCACGGCGGCGTCAGCCCTCTGGCGCGGCCGGCCGAGTCTTGTCCGGACGAGAAAGCGCGGTGATCAGGCAATGCAGGCGGTGCGGTTTCACGAGTACGGCGGGATCGAGGTGCTGCGGGTGGAGGAGGTGGAGCGGCCGGTGCCCGGTCCGGCGCAGGTGTTGGTCGAGGTCCGCGCGGCCGGGATCCAGCCCGGCGAGGCGCATATCCGCGTGGGCGCGCTGCACGAACGCTGGCCGGCGACGTTTCCCTCCGGGCAGGGCAGCGACCTCGCCGGAGTCGTGGTGGAGCTCGGCCCGCATGTCCGGGGCTTCGCGGTGGGCGATGAGGTGCTGGGCTTCACCCACCGGCGGGCCAGCCATGCCCAGTTCGTCGTGGTGGACGACGTGAATCTGGTCTCCCGTCCGGCGGGGTTGCCGTGGGAGGTGGCCGGGGCACTGTACGTGGCCGGCACGACCGCCTACGCCACCGTGTTCGCGGTGGACCCGGGCCCGGACGACACGGTCGTCGTCTCCGGTGCGGCGGGCGGTGTCGGGTCGCTTGCGGTGCAGCTCGCGCGACTGCGCGGCGCCACGGTGATCGGGCTGGCCGGCGAGCGGAACCACGCGTGGTTGAAGGACCACGGTGTCCTCCCGGTCGAGTACGGGCCCGGCGTGGCCGAGCGGATCCGTCAGGCGTCCGGCGGCAGGGTCGACGCGTTCATCGACACCTTCGGCGACGGTTACGTGGCACTGGCGGTGGAGCTGGGCGTGCGGCCCGAACGAATCAACACCATCCGCGACTGGCAGGCCGCGGCCGAGGTCGGCGCGCGGACCTACGGAGAGGGTGCGGCGGCGTCCGCGGTCGTCCTCGGCGAGCTGGCCCGGCTCGCCGCGCGCGGCGAGTTGGAGGTGCCGATCGCCCGTACCTACCTGTTGGAAGAGGTGCGAGACGCCTTCCGCGAGCTGGAACAGCAGCACACCCACGGCAAGATCGTGCTCCGCCCCTAGCCGTTCCTGGCCCGAGGCGAGCCTCAGGCAGACATCTCCGAGCATCCACGCAGCGTGACCGCCGGCGGCCAGTTGACTCCCCATCAGGTGGCCGCCGGCGGGGAATCGCAACTGGCCGCTGACAGATCAGAACGACGATCGCGACCATGAGTCCGCCGCGTTCCGGATGCGCCGGCACACCGCTGTTCGCCGCAGGATCGGGCTTCGGGGAGTACCTGTCGCTCGCGGCGGCGCCCCCGGAGGCCCGGGTGGGCGGCCGGTCGGTGCTGCCGATCCCGGCCCCCGTGCCGCTGGCCTCGGTCCGGACGCGCTGCCGACGGACTACCAACGGCTGCTGACGATCGTCCGCGACCCGGCCGGGCGGGCACAACGGGCGGACGGGGCGCGGCAGCACCGGTCTGGCTGTGGTCGGCGTCCAAGAAGGTTCCACAGGCTGGTGCCGCTCACCTGTGACAACGGCCTGCAGCTCCGCGCGGGATTCAGGAGGGCAGTTCCCAGACGGTCACGTCCAGCTTCTGCCGGCCGCCGCTTCCTCCGGAAGGTTTGAAGTAGCCGACCCGACCCGCCTCCGTTCCGAAGCAGGCCATCGCGCCCTCCGGGACGTCTTCCGTCCGCTGTCCCGGGTTGCTGTTGAGCAGGCTCACGCAGTCCAGGCGGTTCGGTGCCGCCGGGCCGTTCCAGCGGACGATCGTGTTGCCGGCGTAGGTACCGGCTGTACAGGTGAGCTGGCAGGCGAGGGAGATGTCTCCCATCGGCGCCCGCTGCGGTGGGTCCGGGTCCAGGAACCAGCCGGTGGTGGGAATACCGCCGCTGCTGCCGTCGTCCAGGGTGAGCGTGCCGTACCACCTCACGCGCACGGCCCCGGCAGGCGGCCCGGCCGATGACGGCGGCGGCACGGGGCTCAGGGACGGCGAGGGCGAGGGAGACGGTCCGGCGGTAGGAGACGGCGGCAGCGACCGTGACTGGTCCGTGGAAGGACCGGGCGAGAACGGTGTCGTGGACACCTCCGGGCCCGGGCGCACCGGCCGTCCCCCACGCTGGAACAGCACTGCCCCCCAGACGGTCGCCGCGACCGCGACGAGGACCGCGGCCAGACCCGCCACGCGCACCGAGACCGACAGGTAGTGGTGGTGCACGTTCCGGTTGGTGACCGACACCGGCCCGTCGATCCGGGTAGCCGCGACCGAACCGTGGTCCCCGGAGACGGACGCGTCCCCGGAAACGTGCACACCCGGCCCGTCCGCTTCGGCTGAACCCGCCGAGCCGCGCCCTCTCAGAGAACCACCGGGCTCACGGCCGGCCCGCGGCTCCCCGGCACCGGCCGCGCCCCGCGCTCCCGAGTCCCCACCGTTCACCCGCCCCCTCCCCCAACACACACCTGATGGACCATCAACCGCCCGCCCACACGGCAGCGTACTGCCGACGGGTCACGGACAGTGGGCGAAGTCGCGGGACGGGAGTTCAAGCATCCAGCCGTGGCGAGGGTGCTGTCGCGGCCGGATCCGGCAGGGGAATCGGGGTGCAGTGCTCGCAGGTCACAGGTCGCGACTTGCCCGCTGACGCGGCCTTCGGCCAGGGGCTGCGACAACCAGGCGGAGCAATTCGACGGGGTCGGGTGTCACCCGAGTCGGAGGCCCGGTTCGAGGCCGGCCTGTCGTGGGCGCGGGTCTGGGCGACCGAGCAGGGCCGATCGATCACGGCGCTGGCGCGGCGTCGATCGGCGGCTACCGGCTCGGGAACTGGCTCACCTCCTTGCAGGCGCAGGCCGAGGTGCCGACGGACGAGCCGGGTGCGTTCACCCCGGAGCGGCGGCGCGCGTTGGAAGAGCTCGACCCGCGGTGGTGCCCGGCCTGGCCAGTCACCTGGCAGCGCGCGTACGCCGCCGCTCGGGCCCTGGTAGTTGGAGTCCGACGGCCGGGTCGACTGGGCGGCAATGCCGGAGGCAAAGGTGTTCGAACGCGAGCAGCTCGGCCGGTGGGTGCTGGCGCAGCGAGCCGGCTGGTCGGCCCCGCAGCGTGCGAGCGGTGTGCCGCTCTCGGCGGGCAACTGGCAGGCGAAGGCCTTGACCTGAGCAGCCTGCAGCGGCGTGAAGGAGGCGGGACGGCCGGACCGCTTGAGGTCGCCGAGGGCGGGCCGCCGGGATGCGGCGAAGCGGCCGCGCCACGTACGGACGGTGTCCAGGTGCAGCCCGGTCTCACGGGCGATGCGGGCGTTGGACCGGCCCCGGGCCGCGTGCAGCACCACGTGGGCGCGCTGCCGGATCCGGTGCTCGGTCCTGTGGCCGTAGGCCATTTTCTTCAACCGCTCCCACTCGGAGGCGGTCAGGGTTATCGGGCAGGCCGAGGGAACGGGCAAGGCAGGCAGGCCGATCGCGAGAAGTGGATGACGGTAGGTCGACGACACGCGCCCTTCCTGCGCGGTGCCGCCCTGTACCGCGTCTTTGGTCAGTTGGTGGCCGTCAGTGCCTCGCGTGCGGTGGTGAGGATCTTCTCGGAGAGTGGGGAGCCCTTGGTGGCGCGGGACAGGATGAGTGCGCCGAGCATGGTGCAGAGCCGGGTGATGCCGTCCTGGTCCTCGGTGGCGAGCCAGTCGGCGAAGTCGCCGACTCCCTGGGTGTAGACGCGGCGGGCCTCGCCGTCTGCGCCGTCGCGGGCCATGTCGCCGGCGAGTGCGGCGGCGGGGCAGCCGTCCGCGGCGCTGTCGCGGTGCTCGGTGGAGAGGTAGGCGTCGATCAGCGCCCGCTGGGCGGCGTCGCGCTGTCCGGCGTACTGGTCGAGCCCGTCCTTGTGGTGGCGGGCGAGTTCGGCGAAGGCGTGGGCGGTGGCTTCGTCGACGAGTGCCTCCTTGGAGGCGAACTGCTTGTAGAAGCCGCCGTGGGTCAGGCCGGAGGCCTTCATGAGGTCGGCGACGCTGACGTGGGTGCCCTGTTCCCGAAAGAGCCGGGAGGCGGTCTCCACGACCCGTCGGCGGTTGTCCCGTGCCTGTGCCTGCGATACGCGGCCCATTGGTCACCCTCCCAGTTGGATGTCGAGTCGAATCTATTCTAGACTCCAGTTTAGATGTTGGATGAAATCTATTGTGGCGGTCAGCTGCCGCCCACTACGTCGGGAGTGCTCATGGAACTGAAGGACGCGGTCGCGGTGGTCACTGGCGCCAACCGGGGGCTCGGGCGGCATCTTGCCGCCCAGCTCGTGGAGCGCGGGGCCAAGGTGTACGCGGCGGCCCGCCGCCCCGAGACGGTGGACCTTCCGGGCGTCGTCCCGCTGCGGCTGGACGTGACCGACGCGGAGTCGATCCGGGCGGCGGCCCGCATCGCCGCCGACGCGACGCTGCTGGTCAACAACGCGGGCATCTCCACCGGAACGCCGCTGATCGCGGGCAGCCCGGACGCGGTGCGCTTGGAAATGGAGGTGAACTACTTCGGCCCTCTCGCCGTGACGCGGGCTTTCGCCCCGGTCATCGAGTCCAACGGCGGCGGCGGCGTGCTCAACGTGCTGTCGGTCCTGTCCTGGATACACCCGGCCGGCCTCGGCGCATACGCTGCGGCGAAGGCGGCGGCATGGGCGCTGACCGGCGCGGTCCGAGAGGAACTGGCGCCCCGCGGCATCACGGTGACGGCGCTGCACGTCGGGTACATGGACACCGACATGGCCGCCGGCGTTCCCGCCGACCAGAAGGCAAACCCCGCCGAGGTCGCCACCCAGGCCCTGTCCGCCGTGGAGACGGGCCTGCCCGAGGTCCTCGCCGACGAGACCACCCGGTACGTCAAGCAGAGCCTGGCCACGTCGCCGAACGCGGCGTGAGAAGCACTCCGCCGCATCGGCGTGGGGCGCCGTGAACCAGCAGTGACTAGCAGAAAGTGGCTCGTACCGGGGCAGGCCCGGAAGCGAGCGGAGATCGCGTTCGGGTACGGACGGGACACGGAGACGGAGAGATGAAGACCTACCTGATCGAGAAGTACGGCGACCAGTCGGCGGTGCACGCCGCCGAGCTGCCCGATCCGCAGCCGGGTCCCGAGGATGTCCTGGTCGAGATCCACGCGGCGAGCGTCAACCCGCTGGACTTCAAGATCCGCGACGGCGCCTTCAAGAGGATCCTGCCGTACCGCCTTCCGCTCGTCCTGGGCAACGACCTCGCCGGAGTGGTGGTCCGGGTCGGCTCGTCGGTCACCCGCTTCGCGGTGGGCGACGAGGTCTACGCCCGGCCCGACAAGGACCGCATCGGCACCTTCGCCGAACTCATCGCCGTCCACCAGGACGACCTGGCCCCCAAACCCGCCGTCCTCACCATGGCGCAGGCCGCCTCCCTCCCGCTGGTCGCCCTCACCTCCTGGCAGGCGCTGGTAGAGAAGGCGCAGGTCCGGCCGGGCCAGAAAGTCCTGATCCACGCGGGCTCCGGCGGAGTGGGCACCATCGCCCTCCAGCTGGCCAGGCACCTGGGCGCACATGTGGCCACCACCGCGAGCGCGGCCAACGCCGACCTGGTCAAGGAACTCGGCGCGGACGTGGTCATCGACTACCGCGCCCAGGACTTCGAGCAGCTCCTGGACGGCTACGACGTCGTCCTGGACACCCTCGGCGGCGAGACCCTGGAGAAGTCGCTGCGGGTCCTTAAGCCTGGCGGGAAGGTCATCAGCATCGCCGGGCCGCCCGACGCGGACTTCGCCCGCGAGCTCGGCGCAAACCCGGTCCTGCGGCAGGCGATGAACGCGCTGAGCTTCAGGACCCGGCGCCGTGCCAAGCGCCACGGCGTCACCTACTCGTTCCTGTTCATGAAGGCCGACGGCGGCCAGCTGCGCGAACTCACCCGGCTCGTCGACGCCGGGCAGATCCACCCCGTCGTCGACCGGGTCTTCCCCTTCGACCGGACCCGCGACGCCATGGAGTACGCCGAGAAGGGCCGCGCGAAGGCCGGCAAAGTCGTCATCGCGATGGAGTGAGGTCTGCCGGCCGGTCCCCGCCTCCACCTGACCGGCCGGCCTCGGCAGACGAGTGGATCCCCCTCCCCGCCACCACAGGAATCGACCAGAGGTGCACCGCGCGCCCCTCCCACTCATCCGGCCGCCGGCCCCGCGCCCGCAGTCGGAAGACCGGGAAGCCGTCCTGCGCACACCCGCGAGGACGAAGCGGCCGGAGCGAGGCCGCGGTAGATCCGAGACCGAAGGGCACACCCATGAACGACACACATGAAGGTAGCGGCGGCACGGTGATGTCCTACCGGGACGCACCGACCCGCACCGTCACCGCCGACCAAGTGACCTTCGCCTACCGCGACCTCGGCCCCCGGTCCGGCATCCCGGTGATCTTCCTCACCCATCTTGCCGCGGTACTCGACAACTGGGATCCCCGTGTCGTCGACGGCATCGCCGCCAGGCACCGGGTGATCACGTTCGACAACAGGGGCGTCGGCGCGTCCACCGGTTCGACACCCAAGACCATCGAGAAAATGGCCGACGACGCCGTCACCTTCATCCGGGCACTCGAGCTCGACCAGGTGGACATCCTCGGCTTCTCGATGGGCGGGATGGTCGCCCAGGTGATCGCACAGAACGAACCGCAACTCGTTCGCAGGCTGATCCTCGCGGGCACAGGACCCGCCGGTGGCAAGGGTATTAAGAACGTGACCCGGATCTCCCACCTCGACACCCTCCGAGCACTGCTCACCCTCCAAGATCCGAAGCAGTACCTCTTCTTCACCCGTACCGCGAACGGACGCCGGGCCGGCAAGGAGTTCCTGGCCCGGCTGAAGGAGCGAACGCAACACCGGGACAAGGCGATCTCCCCCATCTCCTATCTCTCCCAGCTCAAGGCCATCCACCGATGGGGCCTGCAGGCGCCGGCCGACATGTCCCGCATCCACCAGCCGGTCCTGGTGGCCAACGGCGAGAGCGACCGGATGGTGCCGAGCGAGAACACCCTCGACCTCGCCGCACGACTGCCCCGGGGCGAACTCGTCCCCCTCTACCCGGACGCCGGACACGGCGGGATCTTCCAGTTCCACGACGCGTTCGTGGTGAGCGCCCTCGCATTCCTCGAGGCACGCCCCGATTCCTAATAGAGATGTCAAGCAGCCAGAGTGACGGACGGTATGGGTTCGCAGCACCGTCCGTCACGCAGAAGTGCCCATAGAACGTTGACCCTTCGACGCGCGAGTGCCATGACGGCTTGGCTGTGTCGTTTGCCTTCAGCGCGCTTGCGGTCGTAGAAGCGACGGGATTCGTCGCAGCATCGGATGCTGATCAACGCGGAGGTGTAGAAGACGCGTTGGAGGCGCCGGCTGTAGCGGGTGGGGCGATGGAGGTTGCCGCTCACCTTTCCGGAGTCGCGAGGCACCGGGGAGACGCCAGCGAAGGAGGCTGGCCGGCCCGCGCTGGCGAAGGCGCTCATGTCGCCACCGGTAGCGGCCAGGAACTCGGCGCCCAGGAGGACACCGATGCCAGGCATGCTGCTGATCACGTCTGCGTTGCGGTGGCGGCGAAACCGGCCCTCGATGAGTTTGTCGGTCTCCGCGATCTTCTCGTTGAGGGCCATCACCTCCCTGGCCAGGGAATGAACCACATGCGCGGTCATGTCCTCACCGGGGACACTGGTGTGCTGCCCTTCGGCGGCCTGGACGGCCTTGGCGGCGAGTTCGTCCGCGCTGCGGACCTTGCGGTTGCGCAGCCGGGTGGCCAGGCGCCGTCGGCCGGTGCGGCGGAGGGCGGCCGGTGTCTGATAGCCGGTCAGCAGCACCAGGGGGCCGATGTTGCCCAGGTCGAGCTCGCGTTCCAGGCCCGGGAAGATCTCGGTGAGGTGGCCGCGGAGCCGATTGATGGTTCCGGGTGCGGTCGTCGCTGAGGTCGCGGCGGTGTCGGGTGAGGACGTTCAGCTCGGACACCAGCTCGTCCCCGGGACGCAGGGGCGTGAGGTCGCGCCGGATGCGGGCCTGGTCGGCGATGACCGCCGCGTCCTTGGCGTCGGTCTTGCCGTCGCCCCGATAGCCCTCGGAGGCCCGATTGACCGCCCGGCCGGGGATGTAGAGGAGCGGCTGGCCGTGGTTGAGCAGGACCGCGATGACCAGAGCGGCCCCGCCGTCCGCCAGGTCGATGCCCCACGTCGCTTCGTCGCCCAGGTCGAGAACGTCTCCGAGCAGCTTGAACAGTTCACTCTCGTCGTTGGCGACGCGCCGGGACAGCAGTCGTTTGCCGGTGTCGTCGATCACTACGCAGTGGTGATGAGTCTTCCCGGCGTCGAGACCGGCCCAGATCGCTGTCACGCGCTTCTCCGCAGATCGCTGTTTCGTACGGGGTACCACGGACGACCTCGCTGTCGAGTCCGTACTGAGCGATCAGCGCCGCAATTCCTAATGAGCAGTCGAGTCGTCGTGGGGCGCCGGGCGGCGAATCGGAGGAAGCCACAACGCACCCGCGACGAGGCGAGCCAGCCTCCGATCAGACACCCTCCCGCCCACCTGCAGTGCCACCACCCCCGAGAACTCCCTCGATACCACATGTCGGCCACCCACCACGAGAACGCTGATGCCCAGTCTCGAAGTCAACCCCCGAAGGACTTACGACGCAGACCACTTAGTTACGACGGGAAGGACCACACCAGACGTCGACGACGTCGATCGCCGCGGCACAGACCCGAGGCGACGGCGTGCGCAGCGGGTCGCCGGCGGCGCCGACGCGAGCACCGATCGGCACCTGGCTCGCCTCCCTGCACACGGCGGCAGACGTGCCGGGGGCGAGCACAGGCGCTCGATGCGGAGCGGCGGCGGGCTCACGGCAACGGCACGGACCACCCCGTTGCAGGACGTGCCCCGCGGGTGGCTACTTGGATTCGATCCGTCCGACCGGGTCGGGGCTGGTCGCCAGCGCCTCGCGTGCGGTCTGCCAGGCGTTGTCACCGGGGTTGAGCCGGCTGCGGAGGTAGGCCGCGGTGAGCCGGCCGACGGCGGCGACTCGCTCGGGGCTCTCGTCCGTGGTCTCGGCGACGTCGTATCCGGGGATCCCGCCGAGCGCGTGCCCCGCGCCGAACAGGGTGAGCAGGGACTTGGGGCTGGGGCCGAGGGTGTAGGGGTCGGCGTGCCAGTCCGGCCCCATGTCCGTGAAGTGCCGGGAGTCGTCCTCGTCGCCGGCGACGACCAGCGCGGGTGTGGTCATCGTGGAGAAGTCGATGGTCCCGAGGACCGGCAGCGCGTCGGCCATGGGCCCGTTGAGGACGTCGCCCCTGCCGGGCGCGGCCAGCAGCACGCCCGCCTTGATCCGGGGCTCGCCGAGGCTCACTTCCTCCCCGGTGTCGGGGTCGGTGACCCGGGCGCCGAGCAGGAGACTGGAGGTGAAGCCGCCGAAGGAGTGTCCGGCGACGGCGACCTTGGTGTGGTCGATCCGCCCGGCGAGCAGGGGCACGGCCTTCTCGATCACGTCGAGCCGGTCGAGGATGTGGCTCATGTCCTCGGCGCGCGAGCGCCAGAAGAAGGGGGCGCCGGGAACGTCGGCGACCAGGTGGCTCAACGTCCTGGAGGTGAGGTGGGTGGGCTGGATGACGACGAATCCGTGTGCCGCCCAGAAGTTGACGAGCGGCGCGTAGCCGTTCATCGAGGAGAGGTTGTTCGAGGGGCCCTGGCCGTGGAAGAGCAGGATGACGGGTAGGCCGGTTCCGCTCTCGGGCGCGGTGACACGGATCTGGAGGTCCACGGGACGTCCGGGTACGGGCAGGACCACCGGGCTGTAGGACAGGACCGGGAGGGACGAGCCCAAGGTATCGGCGGTGGAGGTGAATGTGCTCATGACGCGTTCGCTGTCCTTCTGCGGATCCTGCCGCCGGTCTCGGTCGACCGGCGACTGACAAAGGCGGTCAGGGGCCCCGCTTCGGCTAACCTGAAGCGGAGCACCGCTCCAATTAGTATCCGGAGCGCTGCTCCGTTTCGTCAAGCGGCGTTGGAAGGAATCTCAATGATCGTGTCAAGCCGTCTGCGTGACCGACGGGGCGGAGGTGAACAGCCTCTTGTCACGCAGCATCGCCCACAGCACATCG
>NZ_JBSFXE010000077.1:0-20566 GCF_053595195.1 Kitasatospora sp. NPDC002522 | reverse complement strand
ACAGGCCGGTGGCGGGCGTGGGCGTGGCACTCACGTGGGTAGACCCCTCGGGCAGATGGTCGAGGCTCGTTCGTCGAAGCCCATCGACGCTGACACGGCGCGCTCGCACGTGTCAACAGCCTTACAGGAAGCCGAATTTAGATTTGTTCAGGCCCTTGTCGAACCGGTAACCCATCGTTAGTGTCACCGAAACATCCAAGCGTTTCGACAGTTTGCTGGAGAAGGGCCGCCCCCATGAGAACTGGGATGAACCGCAGAACTTTCCTGAACTCCGCTGTCTCGGTCAACATCCTGGTGCTGCGCTCCTTCTACCAGGGCACCAGCTCGGAGCTGATCGACGCCGCCCGGATCGACGGCGCCGGCGACTGGCGCATCCTGTGGTCGGTCGTCCTGCCCACCTCACGGGCCGTCACCGCGGTGATCGCCCTGTTCTACGCGGTCGGCTACTGGAACTCCTTCTTCAACGTCCTGCTCTACATGCCGACGGACAGTCAGAAGTGGCCCCTGCAGGACGTGCTGCTGACGTACGTCAACCGCGGCAACGGCCTGCCGGGCTCGGTGAACTCCGGCTTCGGCAGCGTCCACCAGCAGACCGCGCCGCTGTCGCTGCAGATGGCCGTGGTGGTGCTCACCCTGGTCCCGATGCTGCTCGCCTACCCGTTCGTCCAGAAGCACCTGCGCACGGGCGTGCTCACCGGCGCGATCAAGGGCTGAGCCCGACCGACCCTTAAGGAAGTGGACCGATGGTGACCCTCGCCGACGTGGCCAGGCACGCGGGCGTGTCCGCCAGCACCGTCAGCTACGCGCTGAGCGGGAAGCGATCGATCTCGCGGAAGACCCGCACCCGCATCGAGCAGGCCATCACGGCGCTCGACTACCACCCCAACGCGGGAGCCCGGGCACTGGCCGGAAAGCGCTCGCACATCATCGCGCTGATGGTGCCGCTGCACACCGAGGTGCACGTGCCGACCATGATGGAGATCGCCATCGCGGTCACCGTCGCGGCCCGCGAGCACGGCTACGACGTGCTGCTGCTCACCAACGACGAGGGCCCCGACGGCGTCCAGCGGGTCGCCGCCAGCGGCCTGGCCGACGGCGTCATCCTGATGGACGTCCGCCTCGACGACGAGCGCGTCCCCGTCCTGCACGCCCGGGGCGTGCCCGCCGCGCTGATCGGCCTGCCCGCCGACCCGGCCGGACTGTCCTGCGTCGACCACGACTTCACCACCGCGGGCGCCCTGTGCGCCGACCACCTGGCCGACCTCGGCCACCGCGACGTCGCGTTCATCGGCTACGGCAGCGCCGTCTACCGCCGGCACGCCGGCTACGCGGAGCGCACCGTCCAGGGCTTCCGGGACCGCGCCGAACAGCGCGGCGTGCGCTTCCTGCACCGCCCCTGCGAGGGCACCTACGAGTCCACCGCCGGCACCCTGGCCCGGATCCTCGCCGACCGGCCCGACACCACCGGGTTCGTCGTGCAGAACGAGGGCGCGATCGGCCCGCTGCTCAACCTGCTGCGGGCCGGCGGGCGGACCGTCCCCGAGGACGCCTCGGTGATCGCCATCTGCCCGGACGCGCTCGCCGAGCAGCACTCCCCCCGGCTCACCGCCGTGACCAGTCCGAAGAAGGAGCTCGGGCAGCTGGCCGTCGACCAGGTGATGGCCCGGATCACGGCGGTGGCCGACGGCTTCGAACCGAAGGACGAACTGCTGCTGGTGGCACCGGACCTGATGGTCCGGGAGAGCACCGCCCCCGCCCCGCACCGCACCACATCCCGTCCCTGACGCCACGGAAGCTGAGATTTCCCATGACGATTCGCCGACTCACCGACCGGCTCGGCGGCCTCGCGTTCGGCGGGGACTACAACCCCGAGCAGTGGGACGCCGAGGTGTGGAAGGAGGACGACGAGCTGATGCGCCGGGCCGGGGTCAACCTGGCCACCGTCGGCGTGTTCTCCTGGGCCCTGCTGGAGCCGGCGGAGGGCCGCTACGACTTCGGCTGGCTCGACGCCCACCTCGACCGGCTGCACGCCGCCGGCGTCGCCGTCGACCTGGCCACCCCGACCGCCTCCCCGCCGCCCTGGTTCACCCTGGCCCATCCGGACGCCCTGCCGGTCACCCCCGAGGGCGTCCGCCTCACCCACGGCAGCCGCGACACCTACTGCCTGGCCGCCCCCGCCTACCGCCAGGCCGCCCGCCGGATCGCCGGCGCGCTGGCCGAACGCTACGCCGACCACCCGGCGCTGGCCCTGTGGCACGTGCACAACGAGTACGTGACGCTGTGCTGGTGCGAGCACACCGCGGCCGCCTTCCGGGTCTGGCTGCGCGAGCGCCACGGTTCCCTGGACGCCCTCAACGAGGCCTGGGGGACGGCGTTCTGGAGCCAGCGCTACAGCAGCTGGGAACAGGTCCAGCCGCCGCGCGCCACCCAGTGGCACGGCAACCCCGGCCGGTCCGTGGACTTCAGCCGCTTCTTCTCCGACCTGACCATCGCCGCCTACCGGGAGCAGCGCGACGCGATCCGCGCGCACAGCGACCTCCCGGTCACCACCAACTTCATGCTGCCGGGCTACCAGAACCTGGACCTGTGGGCGTTCGGCCGCGAGGTGGACGTGGTGTCCGTCGACCACTACCCCACCGCGTCCGGCCGGGGCGCCGCCGCCGACACCGCGTTCGGCGCCGACCGGGCCCGTTCCTTCGCCGGCGGCGCGCCCTGGCTGCTCATGGAGCAGGGCACCAACACCGTCTACGCCGGGGACCGAGTCCTGGCCAAGGAGCCCGGCGACATCCTGCGCCACTCGCTCGGCCACATCGCCCGCGGCTCGGAGGGCGCGCTGTTCTTCCAGTGGCGCCAGTCCAAGGCCGGCGCCGAGTTCTTCCACTCCGCGATGGTCCCGCACGCCGGGGCCGACAGCCGCACCTTCCGCGAGACGGCGGCCACCGGCGCGGCCGTCGGCCGGCTCGCCGAACTCGCCGGCTCCACCGTGCGCGCCGAGGCCGCCGTCCTGCACGACTCCGACGCCTGGTGGGCGATGAACGTGGACGGCCTGCCGTCCGGCGAACTCGACTACCACGGCGAGCTGCGCCGCGCCCACCGCGCGCTGTGGGACGCCGGCGTCACCACCGACTTCGCCCACCCCGAACGGGAGTTGAGCCGCTACCGGCTGGTCCTCGCCCCCGCCCTGTTCCTGCTCTCCGACGCGGGCGCGGCCAACCTGCGCGCCTATGTCGAGGGCGGCGGCACCCTGCTGGTGCAGCCGTTCAGCGGCGCCGTCGACGAGCGCATGCACGCCCGGCTCGGCGGCTACCCGGCCGCGCCGCTGCGCGAGGCGCTCGGCATCCGGGTCGAGGAGTACCGGCCGCTGCCGCGCACCTCGGAGCTGCTCCTCACGGACGGCTCGCGGGCCACGGCCTGGAGCGAGTCGCTGCGCACCGAGGGCGCCGAGACCGTCGCCGCCTACCCGGACGGCATGCTGGCCGGCTCCCCCGCCCTGACCCGCCACGCCTTCGGCGCCGGCCACGCCTGGTACCTCTCCACCCGGCTCGACGACGCGTCCTACGGCGCGCTGGTCGCCCGGCTCACCGCGGACGCGGGCCTGGCCCCGGACCTCCCGGGCCTGCCGCCGACCGTCGAGTCGGTCACCCGGCACGCCCCGGACGGCCGCCGCTGGCACCTGCTGATCAACCACGGCCCGGACGCCGCGCCGCTCCCCGAGCCCGCCCACGACCTGCTGACCGACGGCCCGCTCGCCGAACTCCCGCCCGGCGGCTGCGCCGTCCTGCGCGCGCACTGATCCCGGCCCGTCCGCCCCCCTTCCCCGACCGCGGCGGACGGGCCGCCCTCCACTCACGGGCTGACGATCCGTCACTCTTCCGCTCCTTCCCGCCACCTGACGGCCCACCACCGCAGCCGACTCGCCCCCATGCGAGGACCTCGCCATGACCGACGCACCCATCACCGTCCGCTGGGGCCACCACGCCCTGGCCCTCACCATCGACCTCGCCGAGGACGGCACCGCCCGCCTGCGCCACCTCGGCCGGCCCGGCGACACCCCGGCGCCCGCCGCTGCCGCGCTCCCGCTGGTCGAAGCCACCGCCGCCGGCCACGGGCGGTACTGGTCGGGCCGCCACCTGATCGACACCACCATCGGCGCCCGGCTGCGCCACCGCGGCCACACCGTCGGCCGGGACGGCGACTGGCACCTGCTCACCGTCGACCTGCACGACCCCGTCACCGGCCTGGCCGCCGAGGTGAACTACCGCTCCCCGGACGGCATCCCCGTGCTGCGCGCCGAGGTGGTGCTGCGTAACGAGGGCCGCGAGCCGCTGCACCTGGAGTCGGCGTCCTCCCTGGTGGTGGGCGCCCTCACCACCGGCGACCCGGCCGAGCTGGACGCCGCCGAGCTGCTCTGGGCGGAGAACGACTGGATGGCCGAGGGCCGTTGGCAGCGCGAACCGCTGCGCACCGCCTTGGCAACCCTCGGTCTCCCGCTTCCCCGGGCCGGGCGGGATCCACCAGGTGCTGGACCGCATCCGCGAGCGCGGCATGGTGCCCGGCCTGTGGCTGGAGCCGGAGGCGGTCGGGGTGTCCAGCCCGCTGGCGAAGTCACTGCCCGAGGAGGCGTTCTTCCGGCGCGACGGGCAGCGGATCGAGGAGGGAGGCGGCCGCCACCACCTCGACCTGCGCCACCCGGCCGCCCGGGCGCACCTGGACGCGGTGGTGGACCGCCTGGTCGCCGACTGGGGCGTCGGCTACCTGAAACTGGACCACAACACCGACCCCGGCTCCGGCACCAGCGCCCACCCCGGGGAGGCCCCGGCGGCCGGCCTGCTCGGCCACAACCGGGCCCAACTCGACTGGCTGGACGGCCTGTTGGACCGGCACCCGGACCTGGTGCTGGAGAACTGCGCGTCCGGCGCCATGCGGACCGACCACGCCCTGCTGTCCCGGATGCAGCTGCAGTCCACCAGCGACCAGCAGGACCTGCTGCGCTACCCGCCGATCGCGGCGGCCGCCCCCACGGCCGTCACCCCGGAGCAGGGCGCCGTGTGGAGCTACCCGCAGCCCGAGGACTCGCCGGACGAGGTGGCCTTCACCATGGCGAGCGCGCTGCTGGGCCGGATCCACCTCTCCGGGAAGCTCACCGAACTCGGCCCGGACGAGGCTGCGTCGGTGCGCGAGGCGGTGGCCGTCCACAAGTCGCTGCGCGCCGAGCTGCCGCACGCCGTGCCGTGCTGGCCGCTGGGCCTGCCGCGCTGGGACGACCCGTGGGTCGCGCTCGCGCTGCGCACCGCGGGCGGCGACACCCTGCTGACGGTCTGGCGCCGCCCGGGAGCGGACGCCACCACCACCCTGCACCTGCCGCACCTACGACGCCGCCATCCCGCAGGGCGGGAGCGTCCGGTGGGGCTTCCGGGCCACCTGGTCCGGCAGTGATGCCAATCCCCCGGCCTTCTGGCTGAACGGCGCCTCCTGCGCCATCGGCTAGCCGGCCGCACCAGCGGCGCCCCGGGTGCCCGACCCGGCCCGGGGCGCCGCCCGAACCGCACCATCGAGAGGAACCGATCCCGTGTCAGGCCAGCAGTCGGCGGCGAGCACCGTCACCAACCCGGTGATCCCGGGCTTCCACCCCGACCCGAGCATCTGCCGCGTGGGCGAGGACTACTACCTCGTCTGCTCCAGCTTCGAGTACTTCCCCGGCATCCCGGTCTTCCACAGCCGGGACCTGGTGAACTGGACCCAGATCGGCAACGCCCTGGACCGGCCGAGCCAGCTGACGCTGCCGCCCGAGATGCCCTCCTCCGCCGGGATCTACGCGCCGACCCTGCGCCACCACGACGGCCGGTTCTGGCTGATCGTCACCAACGTGGGCTCCTCCGGCAACGTGCTCTTCACCGCCACCGACCCGGCCGGGCCGTGGTCCGACCCGCTGCCGCTGCCCGACGTCCCGGGCATCGACCCGGACCTCGCCTGGGACGAGGACGGCACCTGCTGGGTCACCGTCGCCGGGGTCTCCCAGCAGCGCCTGGACCTCGCGACCGGCAGGTCGCTGAGCGAGTCGCAGCCGCTGTGGTCCGGCTCCGCCGGCGCGCAGGCCCCCGAGGCGCCGCACCTGTACCGGATCGGCGCGTGGTGGTACCTGCTGATCGCCGAGGGCGGCACCGAGCGCGGCCACAGCGTCGCCATCGCCCGCGGACGCTCGCCCCAGGGCCCGTTCGAGCCGTGCCCGCACAACCCGGTCCTGACCCACCGCGGCACCCACCACCCGATCCAGAACACCGGCCACGCCGACCTGGTCCAGGCGCCCGACGGCTCCTGGTGGATGGTGCTGCTCGCCGTGCGTCCGCGCGGCGGCACCCCTGGCTGGCACGTGCTCGGCCGGGAGACCTTCCTCACCCCGGTCGACTGGGTGGACGGCTGGCCGGTGGTCGGCGCACTCGAACTCGAGTCGCCCGCGCCCGCCTGGCCGCTGCACCCGGTGCCCGCCGCACCGGTCCGCGACGACTTCGACCAGCCCGACCTGCAGCCGAGTTGGATCTCGGTGCGCGAGCGCCCGGCGCAGCTGGTCACCACCAAGGAGCGCGCCGGCTGGCTCACCCTGCACGCCGCCGGGGCCTCGCTCGACGAGCCGGACGCGGTGTTCGTCGGCCGCCGCCAGCAGCACCTGACCTGCGGGGTGCGCGCCCTGGTCGACGCCTCCGCGGGTCGCGGCGGCCTCGCCATCCGGCTCGACGAGCGGCACCACTACGAGATCGAGGCGACCGCCGGCCGGGTCACGGTGTTCGCCCGGATCGGGCCGCTGCGCACCGAGGTGGGCTCCGCGACGGTGCCCGAGGGCCCGGTGGTGCTCGGCCTGGAGATCGCCCCGCACCCGCCGGAGGGCGCCCGGACCAGCCCGGACCTGCTCTCCTTCGGGATCGAGCAGCCCGACGGCGCCTTCACCGTGCTCGGCTCGCTGGAGGGCCGCTACCTGTCCACCGAGGTGGCGGGCGGCTTCACCGGCCGGGTGATCGGCCTGTACGCCGCGGCCGGCACGGTGCACGCCGACTGGTTCGACTACCGCCCCCACCACAGCTCCTGACGAGCCGTCAGGCCTCCCTCCACCCACCCGCTCGACGAAAGGCACGGCAATGATCGACGCCCAGACCGCCCGCCCGCGCAGCCGCCGGCTGCGCCGGTCCGCGACCCTGCTGGTGGCCCTGGTCACCACCGGCGGCCTCACCGCCGGTCCCGCGTTCGCCTCCCCGGCCGCCCCGGACGCGGCGCAGCAGACCGCGGGCGTCCACGTCCCCAAGGACCGGATGGCCGCGCTCGCCGCGATGCAGCCCAGCTGGAACCTCGGCAACACCCTCGACGCCATCCCCGACGAGACGTCCTGGGGCAACCCGCTGGCCACCAAGGCGCTGTTCGACAAGATCCGCTCGGAGGGCTTCCGCAGCGTCCGCATCCCGGTCACCTGGTACCCGCACGAGTCCGCCACCGCCCCGTACACCATCGACGCGACCTACCTGAAGCGCGTCAAGCAGGTGGTCGACCTGGCGCAGGCGGCCGGCCTGTACGCCGAGATGAACGTGCACCACGACTCGTGGCAGTGGATATCGAACATCGCCACCGACCACGACAACGTGATGGCGCGGTTCAACTCCACCTGGCAGCAGATCGCCACCGCCCTCAAGGACGAGCCGCGCAGCCTGCTCATGGAGAGCGTCAACGAGCCGTCGTTCGCCAACGGCACCACCGACGCGCAGAAGAAGCAGTACATGAACGAGCTGAACACCTCGTTCTTCACCATCGTCCGCAAGTCCGGCGGCAACAACAAGAACCGCCTGCTCGTCCTGCCCACCCAGGGCTGCACCCCGTCCGACGAGCTGATGAACGACCTGTCGGCCACCATCAACTCGCTGCACGACCCGAACCTGGTGGCCACCGTCCACTACTACAGCTACTGGCCGTTCAGCGTGAACATCGCCGGCACCACCACCTACGACGCCACCACCCAGAAGGACCTGAACGACGCCTTCGCGCGGATGCGCACCATCTTCACCAGCAAGGGCGTCCCGGTCTACCTGGGCGAGTACGGCCTGCTCAGCGAGCCGAACTCGGGCACCGTCGAGAACGGCGAGATGCTGAAGTACTACGAGGAGCTGGGCTACCAGGCCCGGACCAGCCACGTCACCAGCGCGCTGTGGGACGACGCCAACTTCCTCAACCGCAGCTCCCTGCAGTGGCGCGAGCCGGACCTGATGGCCATGATCAAGCAGTCCTGGACCAGCCGCTCCGGGACGGCCGCCAGCGACAACCTGTTCCTGCCGAAGTCCGGGCCGATCACCGACCAGACCATCGACCTCAACCTGAACGGCACCCGGTTCCTGACGGTGTGGAACGGCAACGCGCAGCTGCGCGACGGCCCGGACTACAAGGTCAAGGACGGCAAGCTCACCCTCTTCGCGTCCGCCCTCACCCGACTGGCCGGCGACCGCTCCTACGGCGTCAACTCGACCGTCGAGCTGTGGTTCTCCGAGGGCGTGGACTGGAAGCTCCACATCATCAGCTCCGACCTGCCGGTGCTGTCCGACGCCACCGGCACCACCGACGGGCTGAGCGTCCCGACCCAGTACCGCGGCGACCAGCTCGCCACCATCGAGTCCAAGTACACCGACGGCACCAACGCCGGCCCGGCCTCCTGGACCGCCTTCCAGGGCTGGGGCTCCAGCTTCGCACCCGACTACGCCGGCAACGCGACCACCTTCACCAAGGAGTTCCTGAGCTCGCTCACGGACGGCCGGACCGCGGTCCTCACCCTCCACTACCGGAGCGGCGCCACCGGGACGTACAAGCTGACCCGCTCGGGCAGCACCGTCACCGGTTCCGCTTCCTGACGACAAGTCCGCAACCCGCCCCGGCCGCCGCTCCGGCAGCCGGGGCTCCTCCCTGACGAGGTGTCAGCGATGTTCCCCCTGCCTCCGCGCGTCCTGTTCGGCGCCGCCTACTACCCCGAGTACCAGCCGTACGACCGGCTGAAGGAGGACCTCGACCTGATGGCCGAGGCGAAGTTCACCGTCATCCGGGTCGGCGAGTCGGTCTGGTCGACCTGGGAGCCGGACAGCGGCCGCTTCGAACTCGAGTGGCTCACCCCGGTGTTGGACGCCGCGCACGCCCGCGGCATCTCGGTGGTGCTCGGCACGCCCACCTACGCGGTGCCGCCGTGGCTGGCCCGCCAGTACCCGGAGATCGCCACCGTGCAGTCCGGCGGCCGGCCCATGGGCTGGGGCTCCCGCCAGGAGGCCGACTTCAGCCACCCCGCCTTCCGCTTCCACGCCGAGCGCGTCACCCGCGCCATCCTCGCCCGGCACGCCGGCCACCCCGCGGTGATCGGCTTCCAGGTCGACAACGAGCCCGGCCTGCACCTGCCGCACAACCACGGCGTCTTCCAGCGCTTCACCGACCACCTGCGCCGGCAGTACGGCGACGTGGAGACCCTCAACCGCGAGTGGGGCCTGGTCTACTGGTCGCACCGGCTGTCCACCTGGGCCGACCTGTGGGAGCCCCACGGCAACCAGCAGCCGCAGTACGACGTCGCCTGGCGGGCGTTCCAGGCCCGGCAGACCACCGAGTTCGTCGCCTGGCAGGCCGCCATCGCGCGCGAGTACGCCCGCCCCGACCAGTTCGTCACCACCTGCCTGGCCTACGGCCACCCGGCGGTGGACGACGACGAGGTGACCGACGCCCTGGACGTGACGGCCGGCAACCCGTACTACGACATGCAGGACGCCCTCACGCTGCCCGACCCCACGCCCGAGGACCACGAGCAGTGGTGGAAGACCACCGGCGTGTGGGCGCTGTTCCAGAGCGCCGACCGGATCTACTCCTCCCGGCAGGAGCCGCTCCTGGTCACCGAGACCAACGCCCAGGCCGTCAGCGGCACTTCGGACAACCGTCCGGCCTTCGACGGGCAGTGGCGGCAGGCCGCCTGGGCGCTGGTCTCCCGGGGCGCGCGGATGATCGAGTACTGGCACTGGCACACCCTGCACTTCGGCACCGAGACCTACTGGGGCGGCATCCTCCCGCACAGCGGCCGGCCCGGCCGGGTCTACGCCGAACTCGCCCGCCTGGGCGCGGAGTTCGAGACGGCGGGCGAGCTGGTGGCCGGGCTCGAACCGGACGCCGACCTGACCATGGTCTACTCGCTGCCCAGCAAGTGGCTGATGCAGAAGTACCCGCCGCTGGCCACCGCCGCCGGCGCCGAGGACTCCGCCTCGTACCACCGCATCTTCGACCCGTTCTACCGCGGCGCCTTCGAGGCCGGCCGCCAGGTGCGGATCCTGCACGCCCGCCAACTCCACGACGCCCGCGGCGAGAAGGAGGGCGTCGACCCGCGGACCGCCGCCCGGCAGCACCCGGTGCTGGTGGTGCCCGGCCTGTACCTGGCCGAGGACTCGCTGCTCGACTGGTTCGCCGCGTACGCCGAGGCCGGCGGCCACCTGGTGCTCGGCCCGCGCACCGGCTACGCCGACCAGGAGGCCCGGGCCCGCCACGAGCCCGCCCCCGCCCGGCTGGTGGCGGCCGCGGGGGTGTCCTACGACGAGTTCAGCAACCTGTCCGCGGACCTCCCGCTGCGCGCCGCCGCGGACAGCCCGCTGGAACTCCCCGCCGACGCCACCGCGACCCGCTGGCTGGACGGTCTGCTGGTCGCGGACGCCACGGTGCTCGCCGAGTACGACCACCCGCACTTCGGCCGCTGGCCCGCCGTCACCACCCGCCGTCACGGCGCCGGCCGGGTCACCTGCGTGGGCACCGTGCCCGGCCGCGCGTCGGCCCGCTCCCTCGCCGCCTGGCTGGCGCCCGCCCCGGTCGGCGGCTGGTCGGGCCTCCCCGAGACGGTCACCGCCACCACCGGCACCTCCCCCGACGGCCGCCGGGTCCACGTCCTGCACAACTGGAGCTGGCAGCCCGCCGAGGCGACCGCCCCCGCCGACCTGACCGACGTGCTGACCCGCACCCCGGTCCCGGCCGGCGCCCCGGTGCCGCTCGGCGCCTGGGGCGTGCGGGTCCTCGTCGCCTCCTGACGCCCCGTCGACGCGAGTGGGGCCGGCCCGTCGGGCCGGCCCCACTCGCGTTGGTCCGTCAGCGGTCCGCGGGTACGCCCCTCAGCGGTCCACCGAGAAGCGGTACACCGTGGTCGAGCGGTACTCGTCGCCCGGCTGCAGCTCGGTGGACGGGTACTCCGGCCGGTTCGGGGAGTCGGGGAAGTGCTGGGTCTCCAGCGCGATCCCCGCGTGGGCCCCGTAGCGCCGCCCGGAGCGTCCGACCAGCGAGCCGTCGAAGGCGTTGCCGGTGTAGACCTGCAGGCCCGGCTCGGTCGTGCGGCACTCGACCCGCCGGCCGCTGGCCGGATGGCTCAGCACCGCGGCCGTGCGCAGCCCCGTCCCGGTCAGCACCCAGTTGTGGTCCCAGCCGCCGCCGGCTCCGGCGAGCTGCGGGTGCTCCGCCGCGATGCGCTCGCCGACCACCCGGGCCGTGCGCAGGTCGAAGGGCGTGCCGTCCACCGGCTCGACCGGGCCGAGCGGGATCAGCTCGGCGTCCACCGGCAGGTAACCGTCGGCCTCGACCCGCAGCATGTGGTCCAGCACCGTCCCCGCGCCCTCGCCCGCCAGGTTGAAGTAGGCGTGGTTGGTGAGGTTGACGACCGTCGGCGCGTCCGTGACGGCCCGGTACTCGATGCTCAACTCGCCCTCGGCGTCGAGCAGGTACGTCACCTCGGCGCTCAGCGCGCCGGGGAAGCCCTGGTCGCCGTCCGGGCTGTGCAGCCGCAGCCGCACCCCGACCCGCGCCCCGTCCCGGACCGGCACGCCCTCCCAGAGCCGGGTGGCGAAGCCGTCCGGGCCGCCGTGCAGGGTGTGCCCGGCGCCGCCGTGGCCGGCCAGCAGGTGCACCGCGCCCTCCAGCGGCAGCACGCCGCCGGCGATCCGGTTGGCGTAGCGGCCGACGGTGGCGCCGAAGTAGGCGCCCTCGCCGAGCAGGTCCGCGACCCGGTCGCTGCCGAGGACGACGTTCACGGTCCGCCCGTCCCGGTCCGGCGCCTGCAGGGCCTGCAGGCGGGCACCGAGGCTGAGCACCTCCGCCGTCACCCCGCCGGGGGCGCCGAAGGTCCAGCGGGTGATCCACCGCCCGTCGGCCAGGGCGGCGGCGTTGTCCTGGGTGACCGTCAGCGGTCCGTGCGACACGAGTGCGTTGGGCGGCATGGGCAGCTCCTCAAAAACTGTTAGCGCTAACACTATTCCCGTCGCCCAGCTCGCCGCTACCGCCTCGCCGCCACCGGTCGGGACGAGTTCCCGGAGTCCCACAAGAATACTCCGTTAACGCTAACAGAAGCTCCCCCGATGATTTGGCATGGCGTCATAAAGCCGCTGCTCACAGGAGGTTTGGAGGCTCGCCGACAGGTTTGACGCCCTCATGGCTGGCTCATACGCTCCGGGGCGCCGGATGATCCCGTGGCCGTTCTCCGATCGGAGCACCGATGTCCAAACCCCTCCTGCGCCGCCCCCTCGTCCGCTCCGTCCTGGTGGGCGCGCTCCCCGCGGCTGCCGCCCTGGGCAGCCCGGTCAGCGCCCCGGCCGCGCAGGCCACCGGCGAGGGCGGGTCGTTCTCCGTGCTGACGTACAACGTCGCCGGCCTGCCGCAGGTGCTGTCCAGCGCCTCGACCGACCGGCAGTCCAGCACCACCGCCATCGGGAGCCGGCTGGCGCCGTACGACGTCGTGAACGTCCAGGAGGACTTCAACTACCACGCCGCGCTGTACGCCGCCGACTCCCACCCGTACCGGACGGCGACCAGCGGCGGGGCGGGCATCGGCAGCGGCCTCAACACCCTGTCCGGCCTCGCCTACGACACCGACGACTTCGAGCGGGTCAAGTGGCGGGACTGCCAGCTCGACTCCGGCGACTGCCTCACCCCCAAGGGGTTCACCTTCACGCGGACCCGGCTGGCCGAGGGCGTGTACGTGGACTTCTACAACCTCCACGCGAACGCGGGCACGGCGACCGGTGACGAGGCCGCCCGCGCCGCCAACCTGGCGCAGCTCACCGGCTACATCAGGACCCATTCGGCCGGGAACGCCGTCGTCGTGATGGGCGACACCAACACCCGCTACACGCGCGCCGACGACACCATCGCCGCCTTCGCCGCCGACAACCGGCTGACCGACGCGTGGGTGCAGCTGGAGCGCGGCGGCGTCGCGCCGACCCGGGGCGCCGACCCGCTGCTGTGCGACCAGAACGCGCCCACCGACACCTGCGAGATCGTCGACAAGGTCCTGTACCGCAGCAGCGCGCTGGTCTCGCTGGGCGCGACCTCGTACGCCAACCGGCACGCCGACTTCCTGGACGGCTCCGGCCGGATGCTCTCCGACCACGACCCGGTCGCCGTCGGCTTCACCTGGAGCCGGAACCCGGCCTACCTGGCGAGCGAGCAGTTCGGCGGCCCGCACGGCGACTTCTACGACGACGTCGACCGCGTTCCGGCCGGGGCGCAGGCCGCCGTGGTCAGCCTGCGGGCCGGCGCCCGCGTCGACCAGGTCGGCCTCACCCTCGGCAACGGCACCGTCCTCACCCACGGGGGCTCCGGCGGCACCGCCTCCTCGCTCACCCTGGGCAGCGGCGAGTACCTGACCGCGGCCACCCTCTGCCAGGGCTCGTACAGCGGGCACACCCGCATCTTCTACGCCTCGTTCACCACCAACCTGGGCCGGTCGCTGGCCGGCGGCACCACGACCGCGGACTGCGTGACCCGCACCGCGCCCGCCGGCTGGCAGCTCGCCGGGTTCCAGGGGCGCGCCGGCGACGAGGTCGACAAGCTCGGCTTCCTCCTCACCCGCCGCTGACCGTCCCTCACCTCCCGACCACCGCGCACCCCCCGGCCCGGGCCGCCACCCGGGCCGGGAAACCTCCCGACCACCGCGCACCCCCCGGTCCGGGCCGCCACCCGGGCCGGGGAACCTCCCGCCCTTCCGGACGACCGCTCCGCCCCACCGGGCCACCCACCGCAGGAAGACCAGCGATGAACGATCAGCAGCAACCCCTGGACCGCCGCCGTTTCCTGCGCAGCTCCGCAGGCACCTCCCTCGGCCTGCTCGCCGCGCCCACCGCCCTGAGCCTGCTGGTCGCCCCGCAGCGGGCCGCCGCGGCGCCCGCGGGCCCCGCCCAGGGCGCCGCCTTCGTGGACTCCTACACGACCAACACGATGGCCGACCTCACCCCGGAGGGGAACGCGGCCGTACGCATCCTCACCGGGATGAACCGGATCTGGCACACCGGCGCCTCCTGGAACGACGGCTCGCCGCTGCTGGCCGACATCCTGCGCGCCAACGTGCGCTACTGCGTGCGGGTCACCACCCAGCGCACCGCGGCACAGGCCAGGGAAGCCTTCGTCTACGACCGCCAGCACCAGAGTTACGCCGTCATCGCCGGCCTCGGCCCGCTCGCCGACCTGTACCGCACCGGCGCGCGGGCGGTCACCTCGATCACCACCGCGCCCGACTCCACCCCGCCCGCGAAGATCGACGACGCCGTCCCCGCCGACGCGCCCGCCGGCTCCGCGCTGGGCCCCGGCGCCGCCGACTCGGAGCTGGGGCAGGTGGTCGCCCTGGTCAACACGCTCCGCGGACCGTACGCCTCCGGCAACCCCTCCAAGTACGCCTACCGGTACCCGCGTCCCTGGCGCCTGACCGAGGACAGCGCGGTCGTCGACACCGGCGCCACCGACGCGCTCGGCTTCCCGGTCTACGCCTCGGACGTCGTCGTCGCCCCGCAGCTGCTGCGCCAGCGCAACACCTCCCCGGCCGACGACGGCGGCTTCGTGAGCGGGCACACGAACGCCTTCCACCTGGCCGCGCTGGCCCTCGCGTACGCGGTGCCCGAGCGCTTCCAGGAGCTGATCGCCCGGGCGTTCGAGCTCAGCCACACCCGGATCACCGCGGGCATGCACTCCCCGCTCGACGTCATCGGCGGCCGCACCCTCGCCACCGCGCTCGCCGCCGCCACCCTCGCCGACCCGCGCAACGCCGCACTCAAGGCCGCCGCCCGGAGCCAGGCCGCCGAGTACTTCCGGTCGCGGACCGGCACCACGGCCGACACCCTGTACGCCTTCGCCCACCGGGCCACCAGGGCCGAGGACCCGTACGCCGACCGCGCTACCAACGCCGAGCAGGTCACCCCCCGGCTGACGTACGTCCTGCGCCCCGGCGGCCGGGACGTCCCGATGACCGTGCCCAAGGGGGCCGAGGTGCTGCTGGAGACCCGCCTTCCTTACCTCGACGCCGCCCAGCGCCGCGAGGTGCTGCGCAGCACCGCCCTGCCCTCCGGCTACGTCCTGCTGGACGGCCCGGAGATGTGGGGACGGCTCAACCTGTTCGCCGCGGCCGACGGCTACGGCTCGTTCGCGCGGGACGTGACCGTGGAACTCGACGCCGCCGCGGGCGGGTTCGGCGCGGCCGACGCCTGGCGCAACGACATCGACGGCCCCGGCGGCCTCACCAAGCGCGGCACCGGGACGCTGGCCCTGACCGGCACCAACCGCTACACGGGCACCACCGTGGTGGCGGCCGGGGTCCTCACCGCCGCCTCCCGCGACGCCCTCGGGCGCGGCGACGTCCAGGTCCGCGGCGGCACCCTGCGCCTCGACGCCGAGCCGGGCGCCGTCCGGGTGCACGGCGACTACCTGCAGTCGGCCGCCGGGACGCGCCTGGAGGTGACGCTGTCTCACCACCGCGGGCCCGCCCTGACGGTCGCGGGCCGGGTGACGCTGGGCCGCGGCGCGCAGCTCGTCCTGCGGCTGCCGGACGCCCGCGCGCTGGGCGACGACGTGGTGCTGCCGGTGATCGGCGGACGCAGCCTGCAGGGCGGGTTCGGCACCGTCACGGTCGACGCGGCCGGGTACCGGGCGACGCCGCTGTACGCGCACGACGGCCTGGCGGTGCGGCTGACCCGCTGCTGAGCGCCGCCCGCGCTGCGGGATTGTTAACGCTCACACCACGTGTCGTCAAGCCCTGGGCGAAAGCGGCCGACCCGAGCCCTGCGCGAGACCCAACGGTAATGCGAGCACTCTTGACGACCGTTCTGTGAGCGTTAACACTCAGGTAACAGCAGGCCAGGACACCCACAGCGTCCCGGTCTCACCCAACTCGATACCGAGCGCTCCCGGTCTCACCGACTGCCGGACCGGCCCCGCTCGTGCTCGACCCCCTGCTCGTCCGATGGTCGGCCGCCACCCCAGGTCCGGCCGGCCTCGGCGTCTTCCTGGAGGAACTGTGCGGAAGCTTTCGATGGCCCTCGCCGCTGCGGGCCTGGCGCTCTCCCTGGCCGCGTGCGGTCAGAGCTCGAACGGTGTCGGTGACGGCGCGCCCAAGAGCGGCGACGCCAAGGGCGGGCTGGTCGGCATCGCGATGCCGACCAAGTCGTCGGAGCGCTGGATCAACGACGGCAACAACATGGTCAAGGAGTTCCAGTCCAAGGGCTACAAGACCGACCTCCAGTACGGCGACAACGTCGTCGAGAACCAGGTCTCGCAGATCGAGAACATGATCACCAAGGGCGCCAAGCTGCTGGTGGTCGCGGCGATCGACGGCTCCTCGCTCACCGACGTGCTGCAGAAGGCCGCTGACGCCCACATCCCGGTCATCTCCTACGACCGGCTGATCCGCGGCACCGCCAACGTCGACTACTACGCGACGTTCGACAACTTCAAGGTCGGCGTGCTCCAGGGCATCTACATCGCCGAGAAGTTGGGCCTCAAGGACGGCAAGGGCCCGTTCAACATCGAGCTGTTCGCCGGCTCCCCGGACGACAACAACGCCAACTTCTTCTTCAACGGCGCGATGAGCGTCCTCAAGCCCTACGTCGACGACAAGAAGCTGGTCGTCCAGAGCGGGCAGACCGCGCTCAACCAGGTGGCCACGCTCCGCTGGGACGGCGCGCTCGCCCAGTCGCGGATGGACAACCTGCTCAGCAAGTCCTACACCTCCACCCGCGTCGACGCCGTCCTCTCCCCGTACGACGGCATCTCCATCGGCATCATCTCCTCGCTCAAGGGCGTCGGCTACGGCGGCAGCGGCAAGGCCCTGCCGATCGTCACCGGTCAGGACGCCGAACTGGCGTCGGTGAAGTCGATCATCGCGGGTGAGCAGACCCAGACCGTCTACAAGGACACCCGCCAGCTCGCCAAGGTCGCGGTCCAGATGGGCGACGCGCTGCTCACCGGCGGCAAGCCCGAGACCAACGACACCACCCAGTACAACAACGGCGTCAAGGTCGTCCCGGCCTACCTGCTCCAGCCCGTGAGCGTGGACAAGGACAACTACCAGAAGGTGCTCGTCGACGGCGGCCAGTACACCGCGGACCAGCTGAAGTAGCCTTCGCAGCCTCCGCGGCCCGCAGCAGCCCGGGCGGGGGCGGACGACCAGAAGCGTCCGCTTCCGCCCGCCCCCACTCCACCCGTCCCCAGCCGAAACGGATGCACCACATGGCCGGACCCGTCCTCGAGATGCGTTCGATCACCAAGACGTTCCCCGGTGTCAGAGCGCTCTCCGACGTCAACCTCACCGTCGCCGCCGGCGAGGTCCACGCCATCTGCGGCGAGAACGGCGCGGGCAAGTCCACCCTGATGAAGGTGCTCAGCGGGGTCTACCCGCACGGCTCCTACGAGGGCGAGATCCTCTTCCAGGGCGAGCCCTGCCGGTTCAGGGACATCCGCGCCAGCGAGCAGCGCGGGATCGTGATCATCCACCAGGAACTCGCCCTGGTGCCGTACCTGTCCATCGCGGAGAACATCTTCCTCGGCAACGAGCACGCCAGCCGCGGGATCATCAGCTGGAACCGGACGCTCACCCACGCCCGGGAGCTGCTGCGCCGGGTCGGCCTGCACGAGAGCCCGCAGACCCGCATCGCCGACATCGGCGTGGGCAAGCAGCAGTTGGTCGAGATCGCCAAGGCGCTGGCCAAGGAGGTCAAGCTCCTCATCCTCGACGAGCCGACCGCCGCGCTCAACGACGAGGACAGCCGCAAGCTGCTCGACCTGATCCTGGAGCTCAAGGCCCAGGGCATCTCCTGCATCATCATCTCGCACAAGCTGAACGAGATCGCCCGGGTGGCCGACGCCATCACCATCCTGCGCGACGGCCAGACCATCGAGACCCTCGCGATCGGCGCCGAGGGCATCTCCGAGGACCGGATCATCCGCGGCATGGTCGGCCGCGACCTGGAGCACCGCTACCCGGAGCGCACCCCGCAGCTCGGCGACGTCGCCCTGGCCATCGAGGACTGGACCGTCCAGCACCCCATCGACCACCAGCGCAACGTGGTCGACGGCGTGTCGGTCAACGTCCGGCGCGGCGAGATCGTCGGCATCGCCGGCCTGATGGGCGCGGGCCGCACCGAGCTCGCGATGAGCGTCTTCGGCCGCTCCTACGGGCGGTGGACGGGCGGCCGGGTCCTCATGAACGGCCAGGAGATCCGCACCCGCACCGTGCCCGAGGCGATCGGCCACGGCATCGCGTACGTGACCGAGGACCGCAAGCAGCTCGGCCTCAACCTGATGGACGACATCAGCCGCAACATCTCGCTGAGCGCGCTCGGCAAGGTCGCGCGGCACGGCGTGGTGAACGAGCACGAGGAGACCCGGGTCGCCGAGGGCTTCCGCACCTCCATGAACATCAAGGCCCCCTCGGTGTTCGCGGAGACCGGCAAGCTCAGCGGCGGCAACCAGCAGAAGGTCGTCCTCAGCAAGTGGATCTTCGCGGAGCCCGAGGTGCTGATCCTCGACGAGCCCACCCGCGGGATCGACGTCGGCGCCAAGTCGGAGATCTACACCGTCATCGCCGACCTCGCCGCCCAGGGCAAGGCGGTCCTCGTCATCTCCTCCGAGCTCCCCGAGCTGCTGGGCCTGTGCGACCGCATCTACACCATGGCCGAGGGGCGGCTCACCGGCGAGGTCGAACGGGCGGACGCCACCCAGGAATCCCTCATGCGCCTCATGACCGTGAGCGCGGAACTCCAGAACGAGCAGGTATAACGCATGGCCCAGACCGAGACCACCACCGCGGCCAAGGCCGCCGCACCCGCCGCGGGCACCCGCCCGCCCGTCGCGGCCGTCCTCGTCCAGGCGCTGCGCGGCAACGTCCGCCAGTACGGCATGCTGGTCGCGCTGGCGCTGATCGTGCTGCTGTTCCAGTTCTGGACCGGCGGCATCCTGCTGCAGCCGCTCAACGTCACCAACCTGGTCCAGCAGAACAGTTACATCCTGATCCTGGCCATCGGCATGATGATCGTCATCATCGCCGGGCACATCGACCTGTCGGTCGGCTCGCTGGCCGCGTTCATCGGCGCGGCCGCGGCGGTCATGATGGTCCGTCACTCCGTGCCCTGGCCGCTGACGCTGGTCCTCGCCCTGCTGATCGGCGCCGCCGCCGGGGCCTGGCAGGGCTTCTGGATCGCCTACGTCGGCATCCCCTCGTTCATCGTCACGCTGGCCGGCATGCTGCTGTTCCGCGGCGGCACCCAGATCATGCTGCAGGGCCAGTCGATCGCGCCGTTCCCCAAGGGCTTCCAGAAGATCGGCAGCGGCTTCCTGCCCGAGGTCGGCCCGCACACCAACTACCACAACCTGACCCTCCTGCTCGGCGCCGCCGTGCTCGCGGTGACCATCCTCCAGGAGGTCCGGGGCCGCCGGCAGGCCGCCTCCTACGACCTCGAACTGCTGCCGCTCGGCTTCTTCCTGGCCAAGCTCGCGGTCATCACCGCCGCGGTGGCGGTCTTCACGATGCTGCTCGCCAGCTACCACGGCTTCCCGATCGTGCTGCTGATCCTCGGCGTGCTGCTGTTCGCCTTCGGCTACCTGATGCGCAACTCCATCATCGGCCGGCACACCTACGCCATCGGCGGCAACGAGGCGGCCGCCAAGCTCTCGGGCGTGCGCAGCAAGCGCGTCGTCTTCCTCGCCTTCGTCAACATGGGCGTGCTCGCCGCGCTGGCCGGCCTGGTCTTCGCCGCCCGCCTCAACGCCGGCACCCCCCAGGCCGGCATCAACTTCGAACTGGAGGCGATCGCCGCCGCGTTCATCGGCGGCGCCTCCGCCAGCGGCGGCGTCGGCACCGTCCTCGGCGCGATCATCGGCGGCCTGGTCCTCGGCGTCCTCAACAACGGCATGTCGCTGGTCGGCATCGGCACCGACTACCAGCAGGTGATCAAGGGCCTGGTCCTGCTCGCCGCCGTCGGCTTCGACGTCTACAACAAGCGCAAGGTCGGCTCCTGACCCGCACCACCCACAGCCCCACATCTCCACCCCCCTCCGCCCGGTCCCCCGACCGGGCGGAGTCGTGTCCGCCCCCACCACCCATCACCACCTCCGTCCACTGGCTGGTCCGGGCCCACCGGAACGTGTGGCGGCATCGCTCAGAGGGCGTTTCGTCCCGTTGTTTTGTCCGGAGATGAATGGCTTGGTCATGGTTCATGTGCCGCGCCATGTCGGGGTGGTTTCGTTGGTGAGTCGGCGGGTCATGAGGTTGATCATCGCGAGG
>NZ_JBSFXE010000076.1:0-21956 GCF_053595195.1 Kitasatospora sp. NPDC002522 | reverse complement strand
CTGGCGCTCTCCTTCGACCACCGCCTGGTCGACGGCGAACTCGGCTCCAAGGTCCTCGCGGACACCGCGGCGATCCTGGAGTACCCGAAGCGCCTCATCACCTGGGGCTAAAGGGAAAGTTGCACGATCCAGGGGCCCGGGGAACGGCGGGGGTGCCTGGCGGAGGGGTCTCGAGCGCGCTGACGGTCTGGAGGCTCCGGGAAACCGGAAGCACCCAGACGCACCGCGCCCGACAACCCCACCGCCACTCGCCTCGCAGTTCCCCGAGCCCCTGCTGCGCAGGGCCCCGAGCCCCTGCGGGCACTCGCTTCAGCCATGTGGTGACACATTTCACGGCTTCATTCGCTCTCACGAAGGCTCTTGGGAGTCTAGGTTCCTGCGACCAAGGGGAGTAGTTCCCCTCGACCGCTGCGCCCGGCACCACCTCCTTCGACGAGAGAGAACGAGAGATGTCTGGATACGACTCCTCGCCGCGCCCGCCCCAACGGGTCGGTGTGGTCGCCGAGTCCGCGCCCGGGGAGACCCGGGTGGCGGCGACACCGTCGACGGTTCGGGGGCTGCTGGCGTTGGGCTACGAGGTCGTCGTCGAGTCGGGCGCGGGTTCGTCGTCCGGGTTCGGCGACGAGGCGTACGCGGAGGCCGGGGCCAGTCTCGGGGACGCCTGGGCGGCCGAGGTGGTGCTGAAGGTGAATGCGCCGTCGGACGCCGAGGTGGCCCGGCTGCGCGACGGTGCGACGCTGGTGGGCCTGCTGACGCCGGCTCAGCGGCCGGAGCTGCTGGAGGCGCTGTCCGCGCGTCCGGTGACGGCGCTGTCGCTGGACGCGGTGCCGCGGATCTCCCGCGCGCAGTCGATGGACGTGCTCAGCTCGATGGCGAACATCGCGGGGTACCGGGCCGTCATCGAGGCGGCGCACGTGTTCGGCCGGTTCTTCACCGGCCAGGTGACCGCGGCGGGCAAGGTCCCGCCGGCGAAGGTGCTGGTGGCGGGTGCGGGCGTGGCGGGGCTGGCCGCGATCGGTGCGGCCTCCAGCCTCGGCGCGATCGTCCGGGCCACCGACCCGCGTCCCGAGGTGGCGGACCAGGTGCGGTCGTTGGGCGGCGAGTACCTGCCGGTGGAGGTCGCCCAGGAGGCGAGCACCGACGGGTACGCCAAGGCGACCTCCGCGGACTACGACCGGGCCGCGGCGGAGCTGTACCACGCGCAGGCCGCGGACGTGGACATCGTGATCACCACCGCGCTGATCCCGGGCCGCCCGGCGCCGAAGCTGCTGACCGCCGAGGACGTGGCGGCGATGAAGCCGGGCAGCGTGATCGTCGACATGGCGGCCGCGCAGGGCGGCAACGTCGCGGGCACCGTGGCGGGCCGCACCGTGGTGACCTCCAACGGGGTGACCCTGATCGGCTACACCGACCTGGCGTCGCGGCTGCCGGCGCAGGCCTCGCAGCTGTTCGGCACCAACCTGGTCAACCTGCTGAAGCTGCTGACGCCCGGCAAGGACGGGCAGTTGGTCATCGACTTCGAGGACGTGGTGCAGCGGGCGGTGACGGTGGTCCGGGACGGCGAGACCACCTGGCCGCCCCCGCCGGTCGCGGTCTCGGCCGCACCCGCCGCCGCCGCGGCCGCCCGGCCGGCCCCCGCCGAGCCGAAGCCCTCGCGGGTGACGCCGGGTGTCCGGTTCGGCCTGATCGGTCTCGGGATGCTGGCGATGTTCCTGCTGGTCGCCTTCGCCCCGACCCAACTGGCGGAGAACTTCACGGTGTTCGCGCTCGCCGTGGTGATCGGCTACTACGTCATCGGCAAGGTCCACCACGCGCTGCACACGCCGCTGATGTCGGTGACGAACGCGATCTCCGGGATCGTGGTGATCGGCGCCCTGCTGCAGATCGGGCACGAGAGCGTGCTGGTCACGGTGCTGTCCTTCGTGGCGATCCTGCTGACCAGCGTGAACATCTTCGGCGGTTTCGCCGTCACCCGCCGCATGCTGAGCATGTTCTCGAAAGGCTGAGCCCCGATGACTTCCCTCACCGCCGCGCACGCCGCGGACCTGGTCGCCGCCCTGTTGTTCATCCTCAGCCTGGCCGGCCTCTCCCAGCACCGCACCTCCCGGGCCGGCGTCGTCTACGGCATCGCCGGCATGGCCCTGGCCCTGGTCGCCACCGTCGTGGTGGCCGCCCAGGACATCAGCGCGGGAGCGGTCGCGCTGATCCTGCTCGCCATGGCGCTCGGCGCCGCGATCGGCCTGTGGCGGGCCCGGCAGGTCGAGATGACCCAGATGCCGGAACTGATCGCCGTCCTGCACAGCTTCGTCGGCCTGGCCGCGGTGCTGGTCGGCTGGAACAGCTACCTCGAGGTCGAGCGGCACGGCGACGCGCAGACCGCGGTCGGCGCAGACCTGCTGAGCATCCATCACGCCGAGGTGTTCATCGGCATCTTCATCGGCGCGGTCACCTTCACCGGGTCCATCGTCGCCTTCCTGAAGCTCTCCGCCCGGATCAACTCCCGCCCGCTGGTGCTCCCCGGCAAGAACGCGCTCAACCTGGGCGCGCTCGGCGCCTTCGTGGCGCTGACCGTCTGGTTCACCGTCAGCCCGAACCTGGGCCTGATGATCGCCGTGACGGTGCTCGCGCTGCTGCTGGGCTGGCACCTGGTCGCCTCGATCGGCGGCGGCGACATGCCGGTCGTGGTCTCCATGCTGAACAGCTACTCGGGCTGGGCGGCGGCCGCCGCGGGCTTCCTGCTCGACAACAACCTGCTGATCGTCACCGGCGCGCTGGTCGGCTCCTCCGGTGCGTACCTGTCGTACATCATGTGCAAGGCGATGAACCGCTCCTTCCTGTCCGTGATCGCGGGCGGCTTCGGCATCGAGGCGCCGTCCGGCGGCGACGCGGAGGAGGGCGAGCACCGCGAGGTCCGCGCCCAGGAGGCGGCCGAGCTGCTCGCCGCCGCCAAGTCGGTGATCATCACCCCGGGCTACGGCATGGCGGTCGCCCAGGCCCAGCACCCGGTGGCGGAGCTGACCCGCCGACTGCGCGACCGTGGCGTCGAGGTCCGCTTCGGCGTCCACCCGGTGGCGGGCCGGCTGCCCGGCCACATGAACGTGCTGCTGGCCGAGGCGAAGGTGCCGTACGACATCGTCCTGGAGATGGACGAGATCAACGAGGACTTCGCCGACACCTCGGTGGTGCTGGTGATCGGCGCCAACGACACCGTCAACCCGGCGGCCCTGGACGACCCGTCCAGCCCGATCGCGGGCATGCCGGTGCTGCGGGTCTGGGAGGCCGAGCAGGTCGTCGTCTTCAAGCGCTCGATGGCCTCCGGCTACGCGGGCGTGCAGAACCCGCTGTTCTTCCGCGAGAACAGCTCCATGCTCTTCGGCGACGCCAAGCAGAGCGTGGACGACATCCTGGCCGCCCTCGACGCGGACGGCCGCGGCGCCGCGGCGGCCGACCGCCACGCGGCGGCCGGCCGGTAGGGCTTGTCTGACAACTCCCGCCGTGGCGGCGGGTCCGGGTTCAGTCCTGGATCCGGCGCCACGGCCGTTCGGCCTCCAGGGCGTACGCCAGCTCCAGCAGCACCCGTTCGCCGCCGTGCGGCGCGGACAGGTGGACGCCGATCGGCAGGCCCTCCGGGGTGCTGCCGGTCGGCAGTGCGATGCCCGGGCCGCCGGAGACGTTGTTGACCGGGGTGAAGGCCACGTACCGGTGCAGCCGGGCGATCAGCTCCTCGAACGGCACGGTCGGGCTGAGGTGGCCGAGCGGCGGGGTGGTGTGCGCGAGCACCGGGGAGAGCACCGCGTCGTGCGTGTGGAACAGCCCGGCGTAGCTCCGCTCGACCTCGCGCAGGCGGCGCAGCGCCCCCGGCAGGGCGGTGAACTCGCGCTGGAAGGTGCGCCGCAGGCCGGTGGTGAGGCCGTCCAGGCCGCGGGCCCGGAAGCTCGGGTCGAGCAGCAGGCGACCGCTGGTGGCGATCAGGAAGGCCAGGAAGCCCCAGTACAGCGTGAAGTCCTGCTGGAACTGCGCGCCGAACGGCAGGGCGAGCGGCTCGACCCGGTGCCCCATGTCCTCCAGCCGGGCGGCGGTCTCCTCGACGGCGCGCCGGGTCTGCTCGTCGGCCGGTGCGACCGGCGAGTCCAGCACCAGGCCGATCCGCAGCGGCCGCGCGCCCGGCCCCTCGACCAGGCCGATCGGCGGCAGCACCGCGCTGCGGCGGCGGCGCTCGGCGGCGGCCAGGAAGACGGCGGTGTCGCGCACCGAGCGGGTGACCACGCCGTCGGTGACCAGGTCGATGGGCAGCCGCCGGCCCTGGTCGTTGGGCGCCAGCCGGCCGCGGGTGGGCTTGAGGCCGACCAGTCCGCAGGCGGCGGCCGGGATCCGGATCGAGCCGCCGCCGTCGTTGGCGTGCGCGATCGGCACCACGCCGGCCGCGACCAGCGCGGCCGAGCCGCCCGAGGAGGCGCCCGCCGAGTGGCTGGTCAGCCAGGGGTTGCGGACCGGTTCGGCGGCCGCGTACTCGGTGGAGGCGTTCAGGCCGAACTCCGGCAGCCGGGTCTTGCCCTGCACCGCCAGGCCGGTGCCGAGCAGTTGCTCGGCGAACAGCGCGCTGCGCCGCGCGGGGCGGGCCCGGAACGCCGCGCTGCCGTGCCCGGTCGGCATGCCGGCCAGGTCGACGTTGTCCTTCAGGTAGGTCGGCACCCCGTACAGCGGTGCGCCGCGGTGCGGTGCGGCGGCCCGCGGCGGCTCGGCGGGGACGAACGCCAGCGGCGCCAGCGCGCCCTCGACCCGCCGGGCCCGCTCGGCGGCCGCCGCCGCCAGCTCGCCGGGGCTGACCGCGCCGGTGCGCACCAGCTCCGCCAGCCCGACCGCGTCGTGTTCCCCCAGCGCGTCGTCCCCGAACGCGTGCACTCGCATGCCCACCGCGCGAACTCCCATCCCTACCGGCCGGTAATCCCGTGCGGAGTCTAGACAACCCGGTCGCCGCGCGCTGCCCGGATCGCCGACGACGTGTCATCGGCGGTTCCCGCGGCGGCGCGGGTTAGCGTGTGGGCCGGGAGGCGTGATGAACCGTTGGAAGACTCTGATCGTCCTGGGGATCGCCCAGTTCCTGATGGTGCTCGACGCCTCCGTGATGAACGTGTCGATCAGTCAGCTGGTCGCGGACTTCGACACCGAGGTCACCACGATCCAGGCCGTCATCACCCTCTACACGCTGGTGATGGCGGCCTTCATGCTGACCGGCGGCAAGATCGGCGACATCTACGGCCGACGGCGGGTCTTCGTGGTCGGCATGGTGGTCTACGGGGTCGGCTCCGGGCTGACCGCGGTGGCGCCGACGGTCGGCGTGCTGGCGCTCGGCTGGTCGGTGATCGAGGGGCTCGGCGCGGCGCTGGTGCTGCCCGCGCTGGCCGCCCTGGTGGCCGGCTCCTACACCGGGCGCGAGCGTGCGGTGGCGTACGCCGTCATCGGCGGACTGGCGGGCGCCGGGATCGCGGTCGGGCCGCTGCTGGGCGGCTGGGTCACCACCTACCTGACCTGGCGGCTGGTCTTCGCCGGCGAGGTGGTCCTGGTGGTGGTGATCCTGCTGCTGATGCGCTGGGTGCCGGCCCAGCCGGAGCCCGACCGCCGGCCGCACCTCGACGTGTGGGGCGTGGTGCTCTCCGCCGCGGGCCTGGCGCTGATGGTGCTGGCCGTGCTGCAGAGCGGCACCTGGGGCTGGGTCGAGCCGCGCAACCCGCCGTTCACCGTCATCGGCTTCGCGCCGACGCTGTTCGTCGTCGCGCTCGGCGGAGCGCTCGTGTACGCGTTCTGCCGGCTCGAACGGCACCGGGAGCGGCGCGGCCTCGACCCGCTGGTCGCGCTCGACCTGTTCGACAACCGGCCGCTGCGCGCCGGGCTGATCACGCTGTTCAACCAGAACACCGTGCTGCTCGGCCTGTTCTTCGTGATCCCGCTCTACCTCCAGGTGGTGCAGGGGCTGGACGCCTTCGAGACGGGTCTGCGGCTGCTGCCGGTGTCGGTGACCATGCTGGCCGCCTCGATGTGCGGCTCGCTGCTGCTGCGCCTGGCCTCGCCGCGGACGATCGTCCGGATCGGGCTGCTGGTGCTGCTCGCCGCGACGCTGTGGCTGATCGTCGCGATCGGCCCGCAGCTGAAGGGCGCCTCGTTCGCCGGGGCGATGGCGCTGCTCGGCGTCGGGCTGGGCATGCTCGCCTCGCAGCTCGGCAACACGGTGCAGTCCAGCGTGCAGGCCGGGGAGCGCAGTGAGGCGGGCGGCCTGCAGTACACCGCGCAGAACCTCGGCTCCTCGCTGGGCACGGCGCTGATCGGCGCGATCCTGATCGGCGCCCTGGCCACGTCCGTCACCAGCGAGATCGAGAGCGACCCGCGGATCTCCGCGGCCGTCGCCGACCAGGCCGCGACCCAGGTGGAGGCGGGCGTGTCCTTCGTACCGGCCGCGGAGGTGGCGGCCGCGCTGGCCGCGCAGCCGAGCGTGCCGCCCGCGGAGGCCGCCGTGCTGGTGGAGAACTACCAGGAGGCGCAGATCCAGGGCCTGAAGGCGGCGGTGCTGGCCTGCACGGGGATCACGGCGGGCGCGCTGCTGTTCACCCGCCGCCTGCCGTCCGCCCGCGTCGGCCGGGAGCCGGACGCGGCGGCGAGCGGCGACGACGGGTAACTTTCACGGCGCCGCGGGCCCGCGCCGCCGCCCACCTGGGCGGTCGCCGGGACGGTTCGCGCCTGGCCGGGGCCCGTCTTGACGCTCCGTCGGCGCGCTGGCTGCATGGTCGGCGCCTGTCGAACGACCGTCGAACCAGCCCCGCGACCTCGGGAGATCCCCCGCCATGCGCCCACCCCGGCCGACCCGTGGCCTGCTCTCGCTCGCCGTCCTGCTCTCCGGCGCCGACTCCGCGCAGTGGATCGACGCGCTGGCGACCGGCCCCGGAACCCGGAGGACCGTGGTGGTCCTGGAGCCGGACGTGCTGGCCCTGTCCCCCGCGTACTGCGGCGGCACCACCGCCCAGCAGCGGGACCGGCTGGCGCAGATCGGCGCCGCGGTGGACCGGCTGGAGCGGCAGCCCGGCGCGCTGGCTTCTTCCTGAACGTCTCCAACTACCAGACCGACGCCGACCTGGTCCGCTACGGCAAGCAGGTCTCCGGCTGCGTCTGGTACCTCCAGCACACCCCCGGCGCCGCCGCCGACTCCTGCGCCAACCAGTACTGGCCCGCGGCGGACGCCGACGCCTGGTACGCGAGCCACGTGCCCGCCTCGGCCGCGCTGACCCACTTCGTGATCGACAGCAGCCGCAACGGCAAGGGTCCGTGGACGCCCGCGCCCGGCACCTACTCCGGCGACCCGCAGACCTGGTGCAACCCTCCCCCAGCCCCGAGGGGGGCTGGGAGGTGCCCCCATGGCCGCAGCCTCGGCACCCGGCCCACCGCCGCGACCGGCGAGGCCCTGCTCGACGCCTACCTGTGGATCAAGGTCCCGGGCGAGTCCGACGGCAGCTGCACCCGCGGCACGGCCGGGCCCGCCGACCCCGAGTACGGCACCGTCGACCCCGCCGCCGGCGTCTGGTGGCCCGCCCAGGCCCGCTCCCTCGCCCAGCTGGCCGCCCCCGCCCTCCGCTTCAACACCGGCCTGTTCCCGACCCGCTGACGCCCCCGCACTCCCCCACCCACCGCCCCGGGCCCCCACCCCGGGGCGGTGCCGCGTTCCGGGAACGACAGAGCCTCCGCGCGGGACGGCCTAGCACTCCGCCCGGCCGCCGTGCCGGGGATCGCGCCGGGAGTCGCTCGTACAGGTGAATCCGGGGCGGGATGCCACGGGCTGGGGCCGTGGACGAGAAGCCTGGTGCCGGGAGTTCGGACGTGTTCCGTCAAGTCGGACCAACTCCGGTCCGTGGAAACCTTGCTGACGGCACGTCACGGGACTCCCGCGCGCCGCCCGTCCTGTCCCTTCGAGCGTTCGAGGATGATGATGCTTCGTGTCGGATCGTCACCGGGAAACCGGCTGCGTACCGCCGTTCCGGTCGGCCTGCTGCCCGCGGCGGTGATCGCTGCGGCGGCCGCCGTCGCGGCGGCGGCCCCGCAGGACGCGCGCGCGGCGGTGCTCTGGTGCGGCCTGGCGGGGACGGCGGCGACGCTGCTGGCCGGACTCGCCGCGGTGCGCCGCGGCCGGGCACTGGCGGAGCTGCGCGAGCAGTGGGCGGCGCGGGAGCAGGAGCTGCAGCGGCACCTGGAGCGGCAGCGGGCCGAGATGTACGAGCTGGCGCGCACCACCGTGCCGGAGGCGATCGGCCGGATGCAGCGCGGCGAGTACCACGGCGACGTGCTGCGCACGTACCTGGCGCAGCCGCCGGTGCTGGGGCCGGAGTTCAACAAGGCGCGGATCGCGGTGCTGCGCTCGGTGCTGTTCGCCGTCGACGAGGAGTCGGCGAAGCGCGAGTCCACCCAGCGGGCGGTGGTGAGCATCGCCCGGCGGGTGCAGGCGATCGTGCACCGCCAGGCGGTGGACCTGCGGCGGATGGAGCACCGGCACGGCACCGTCGCGGCGGTGCTCGCCGACATGCTGACGCTGGACCACGAGAACGCGCTGATCGGCCGGCTCGCGGACAGCATCTCGGTGCTCGGCGGCGCGCGGCCCGGCCGCCAGTGGAACCGGCCGGTGGCGCTGTACCGGGTGCTGCGCGGCGGGATGTCGCGGGTCCTCGACTACCGGCGGATCGAGCTGCACCCGGTGTCGGACGTGGCGGTGCAGGGCCCGGCGGTCGAGCCGCTGATCCACGCGCTGGCCGAGCTGCTGGACAACGCCACCCGGTACTCGCCGCCGCAGACGATGGTCCACCTGACCGCCTCCGAGGTGCAGAGCGGCATCGCGATCGAGATCGAGGACGGCGGCCTGAGCCTGGGCGAGGAGGGCCGGGCCAAGGCCGAGCGGATGCTCGCCGAGGCGGCGGCCGGCATGGACCTCGGCGACCTCGGCGAGACGCCGCGCCTGGGCCTGGCGGTGGTGGGCCGGCTCTGCAAGGCGTACGGCTTCCAGGTGGCGCTGCGCTCCTCGGCGTACGGCGGCGTGCGGGCGGTGCTGATCGTCCCCGCCGAGTACCTGACCACCGCGCCGAACGCCGAACGGACCTTCGGCATCGGCGGGATGGCGCCCGGCCCGCTGCCGGAGAAGGACGACCCGAGCATCCCGCCGACCCTGGTGCGGAACTGGAAGCCGAAGTCGGTGCTGGGCGCGACCCGGCGCGCGGCGTCCGGGCCGGTCCGCACCGTCGCGCCGGCCCCCGAGTACCAGGACGACTTTCCGGTGGTGACCGAGCGCACGCCGAGCGGCCTGCCGCAGCGCCGCCGCCACACGCCCGGCGTCCGGCTGGCCGCACCGGTCGGCCCGTCCGCCGAGCAGCCGGCCCAGCCCGGGATGTGGCTGGCCGCGTTCACCGAGGGCGTGACCGGCCAACGGCAGCCCGCCGGGCCGGACGGCGACCACACGAGTGAAGAGCCCGCAGGGAGGGGCGAGAAGTGATTCAGCAACGGACCGACTTGGACTGGCTGCTCCGCGACCTGGTGGAGACCGTCCCGTACGCCCGGCACGCCATCGTCCTGTCCGCCGACGGCCTGCGCCTGGCCCAGCACGGCGCCGACCCGGACACCGCGGACCGGCTGGCCGCCGCCTGCGCCGGCCTGCAGAGCCTGGCGCACGCAGTGGGCCAGGAGTTCCCGTACGCCGACGGGCGGATGCGGATGGTGGTGATCGAGGTCGGCGGCGGGTTCTTCTACCTGATGGCGGCCGGCTCCCGCGCGTACCTGGCACTGCTGGCCGACGACGGCGTGGACCCCGGGCTGGTGGGCGCGCACATGCGGGACCTGGTCGCCCGGGTCGCCGAGCACCTCTCCACGCCTGCGCGCACCGGCGAGCCCCGCGCGTGAGGGCCCAGGCGCGCCCGGCGGCGAAGGCCCGGCCGGGACCCGGCCGCACCGGGCGCCGCAGGGTGCGGACATGACGGCCGATCAGCGCGCGGACGACGACGACCCGGACCGGTTCTACGTGGTCGGCAGCGGCCGCAGCCCGCAGGACTCCCCCACCGGCTTCGACCTGGTCACCCTGGTCGTGGCGCGCACCGAACCGCGGCCGGCCATGCCGCCGGAGCAGGTGGTGATCCTGCGGCTGTGCGGCTCGCCGCTGTCGGTCGCCGAGCTGTCCGCGTACCTGCGGCTGCCGGCCGGCCTGGTCTCCGTGCTGCTGGCCGACCTGCTCGACGACCACCTGATCGAGGTCCGCGCGCCGGTGCCGGTGGCCGCCCTTCCCGACCTTTCCCTGTTGGAGGCAGTGATCAATGGACTTCAGCGGCTCTGAGCCGGCCGGGCCGCAGGAGGCGGACCTGCTCCCGGCCTCGGTCTCCGCGGCCGTCAAGATCGTGGTGGTGGGCGGCTTCGGCGTCGGCAAGACCACGCTGGTCGGCTCGGTCAGCGAGATCCGCCCGCTGACCACCGAGGAGACCATGACCCAGGCCGGGGTCGGCGTCGACGACCCGGCGGGCGTGGAGCTCAAGACCGCGACCACGGTCGCGATGGACTTCGGCCGGATCACCATCAGCGACCAGCTGGTGCTGTACGTCTTCGGCACGCCCGGGCAGGAACGGTTCTGGTTCCTGTGGAACGGCCTGTTCGAGGGGGCGCTCGGCGCGGTCGTGCTGGTGGACACCCGGCGTCTGGAGGGCAGTTTCGACGTCCTCGGCCGACTGGAGGACCGCGGGGTGCCGTTCGTGGTCGCGACCAACACCTTCCCCGATTCCCCGGACCATCCCGTCGAGGAGATCCGGGCCGCGCTCGACCTGCCGCCCGAGGTGCCGATCGTGGCGTGCGACGCCCGGACCCGCGAGTCCAGCCGCGACGTCCTGATGGCCCTGATGCGCTACCTGTACGCCCTGGCCGCACAGCCCGTCGGCTGACGGCCCGTCACCCCCCTTCATCCTCTCCCTCACCTCCCCGGAGCGCCCGTGACCTCCTCACCAGTCCCACCCCCCGGCTGCCCCGCCCACGTCGGCACCGCCGCCACCGCCGTCGCCCCGACCGGCCCGGGCGGGGTGCGGCGCCTGTACGGGCCGGAGGCCGAGGCCGACCCGGCCGGCCTGTACGAGAAGCTGCGCGCCGAGCACGGCGAGGTGGCGCCGGTGCTGCTCCACGGCGACCTGCCCGCCTGGCTGGTGCTCGGCTACGCGGCCAAC
The DNA here is from genome assembly GCF_053595195.1 of Kitasatospora sp. NPDC002522. Taxonomy (NCBI): domain Bacteria; kingdom Bacillati; phylum Actinomycetota; class Actinomycetes; order Kitasatosporales; family Streptomycetaceae; genus Kitasatospora; species Kitasatospora sp. NPDC002522. Next base: position 10,734 of record NZ_JBSFXE010000076.1, on the reverse strand, counting down.
CTGATCGCCATGCGCACCCCGTCCCGGTTCTCCCGGGACTCCCGCCGCTGGACCGAGTTCCAGGAGGGCCGGGTCGCCCCGGACTCCCCGGTGCTGCCGGTGATCGCCTGGCAGCCGGTCTGCTCGTTCGTCGACGGCGCCGAGCAGCGGCGGCTGCGCACCGCGGTCACCGACGGCCTGAACCGCTTCGACCGGCGCGGCATGCGGCGTCACGTCACCCGCTTCGCCGACCAGTTGATCGCCGAGTTCGCCCCCGCCGGGCAGGCCGAGCTGGTGAGCCGGTTCGCCGAGCACCTGCCGATGCTGGTGATGACGCAGCTGCTCGGGATGCCCGACGAGTACGGGCCGCGGCTGGTCGAGGCGGCCCGCGACCTGGTGAACGGCACCGCGACGGCGGTGGCCAGCAACGAGTACGTGGTGGAGTGCCTGCGCCGCACCATGGAGCGCAAGCGCCGCTCCCCCGGCTCCGACCTGGTGACCTGGCTGATGGAGCCCGCGTCGGGCCTCACCGAGGACGAGGCGCTGCAGCACCTGCGCTCGGTGCTGCTCGCCGCGAACCAGACCACCATCACCCTGATCTCCGACACCCTGAAGATGGTGCTCACCGACGAGGGCTTCCGCGCCCACCTGTCCGGCGGCCAGATGACGCTGCCCGACGCGATCGACCAGGTGCTGTGGGACGCCCCGCCGTTCCAGCTGGTGCCGGGCCGCTGGGCCACCGGCGACACCGAGCTCGGCGGCCGGCAGATCCGGCGCGGCGACATGCTGGTGCTCGGGCTGGCCGCCGCCAACAACGACCCGGCGGTCCGCCCCGACCTGTCGGAGCAGCTCTACGGCAACCGTTCGCACCTGTCCTTCGGCACCGGTCCGCACGAGTGCCCGGGCCAGGACATCGGCCGGGCGATCGCCGACACCGGCATCGACATCCTGCTGACCCGCCTGCCGGACCTCCGGCTCGCCGTCGACGAGGACGAGCTGGTCTGGAAGTCGAACTGGATGTCCCGCCACCTGCAGGCCCTGCCGGTGCGCTTCACGCCGCGCACCCTGGCGCCGCCGCCGCCGTCCGCCCCCGACCTGTCGGAGGCCGACTTCGCGCCGGCCCCCGAAATGCCGTTCGCCGCCCCGCCGTTCGCCGCCGCTTCGGCGGTCGTCCCGGCGCCGCGCCGCGGCAGCTGGTGGCGGGCGCTGCTCGACCGGCTGTGGCCCTGACGGAACGTCACTCCCCGCTGCGGGCCGGCGGCCGGTCGCCGGTGCCGGCCCGGCGCACCAGGTAGACGGCGGACGCGGCGGCGAGCAGGGCCATGCACGCGGCGAAGACCAGGCCCGCGTCGGCCAGCCCGAGGGGTTCGGCGAGCAGGCCCACCCCGATGACGGGGATGGAGATGCCGAAGTAGGCGACCACGAACAGGGCGGACAGCACCCCGCCGCGGCGGTCGGCGGGCGCCGCGGCGGCCACCTCGCCGACCGCCCCGCGCAGGCCCATGCCCTGGCCCGCGCCGCCCACCAGGGCGGCCAGGACCAGGGCGGGCAGCGTGGTGGTGGCGAGCGAGATGCTGAGCAGGCCCAGCCCGATGATCAGCACCGCGCAGCCCAGCGGGATCGCCCGGGCGGTGCCGAGCCGGGGCACCAGCAGTTGGCCGATCGTGGAGGCGAAGAACGCGGCGAAGACGACCAGCCCGACCGTCGCGTGGTTGTGGATGCCCAGGTCCTCGGCGAGGAACGCCGGGCTGACCGAGGTGAAGACGCCGAGCAGCGCGAACCCGGCGAAGGTGGCGATCCCGGCCGGCACGAACACCCCGCGCACCTCCGGCGGCAGCGTCGGCCGCTGCACCCGGGCGGTGCGCAGCGGCCGGGCCCCGGCGACGGTCTCCGGCAGCAGCCACACCACCGCGAACGACGCCGCCAGCATCACCAGGTGCACCACGAACGGCAGTACCAGCGGGTTCGGCGCGTACTCGGCGAGGAAGCCCGACAGCAGCGTCCCGCAGCCCAGGCCGCCCATGTTGGCCGCGGTCGCCGCGAACCCGGCCCGGGCCCGGCGCTCCGGCCGGGCGAGTTCCAGCACGTACGCGGTGGCCGTGCCGGTGAACAGGCCCGCCGACAGTCCGGAGAAGAGCCGCCCCGCGAACAGCAGCGGCAACCCCTGCTCCGCCAGGAAGCAGGCCGCGCTGATCCCCGCCGCCACCAGCCCGCACAGCAGCACCGGCCGCCGCCCCACCGTGTCCGACACGTTCCCGACCAGCAGCAGCACCCCGATCACGCCGAAGGCGTAGACCGCGAACACCACCGTCACCATCAGCTCGGAGAACCCGATCTGTTCCTGGTACAGCCCGTACAGCGGCGTCGGCAGCGTCGTCCCCACCATGCACACGGCGAACGCGGCCGCCGCCCCGAGGTAGGCCGAGCGGCCCGGGGCGGCGGAGCGGTCGGTCAGGCGATCATCCATCTCTCCACGCTATGTCCTGCGCGGCGGTGCTGACGGTCATTCAGCGGGAGCCGCCGCGCCGCGCCCGGGCCGCGGGCAGGAGCTGCACGGTGGCGGCGAGGGCGAGTTCCAGGACGGTCAGGGCGAGGAGGGAGGTGCCGAAGCCGGAGCGGACGGTGGGGGCGCCGTAGAAGAGGATGCCGATCAGGGCGACGCCGAGGGCTCCGCCGACCTGCTGGACGGTGGCCACGGTGCCGGAGGCGGAGCCGACCAGGTGGGTGGGGACGCCGGCGAGGGCGGAACCGGTGAGCGGGGCGATCACCAGGCCCATGCCGAGGCCGTCCAGGATCAGGGCGGGGACCAGCCAGAGGGCGCTGTGGGCGCCGGAGTCGACGGTGATCCGGAGGGCGGCCAGGCCGCCCGCCATCAGGACGGCGCCCAGCGCGACGGCCTGGCGGCCGAGGCGGGCGGCGACCCGGTGGGCGTTCAGCGAGGTGGCGAGGTAGCCGGCGCCGAGCGCGGTGAAGACCGTTCCGGAGCCGAGCGCGTCCAGGCCGCGACCCTGCTGCAGGTAGATCGCGAGGACCAGGAAGAACGACGCCTGGCCGAGCCAGAAGGCGAGTTGGGCGAGCATGCCGGCGCTGAACGCGCGGGTCCGGAACAGGTGCGGGTGGACCAGCGGGGAGCCGCCCCGCCCGGCCAGCCGGACCTGGTGGCGGGCCAGCGCCGTCCACAGCACGGCCGAGCCGCCGAGGCTGACCCAGGTCCAGGCCGGCCAGCCGCTCGCCCGGCCCTGGATCAGCGGGAGCGCCAGCGTCACCAGCGCGGCCGTCACCAGCAGCACGCCCGGCAGGTCCAGGCTCGGACGCTGCGGCGCCCGCGACTCCGGCACCGTCCGCGGCACCAGCACCAGGGTGGCCAGCCCGACCGGGACGTTGATCAGGAAACACGCCCGCCAGTCGGTGCCGAACAGGTCGGCCCGGATCAGCACCCCGCCGATCAACTGGCCGAGCACCGCGCCCAGTCCGAGGGTCAGCGCGTACGAGGCGAACGCCTTCGCCTGCGCCGCGCCGTGGAAGCCGGTCCGCAGCAGGGCGAGCACCTGAGGCCCCATCAGGGCGGCGCCGAGGCCCTGCACCACCCGGGCGGCGATCAGGAACGCCGGTCCGGTGGCCAGTCCGCAGGCCGCGGAGGCGAGGGTGAACACCGCCAGGCCGAGCGAGAACATCCGGCGGCGCCCGAGCAGGTCACCGAGCCGTCCGGCGGTGATCAGCCCGCCGGCCAGCGCGAGGGCGTACCCGGCCATCACCCACTGGATCGCCGACGCCCCGGCGTGCAGGTCGCGTTGGACGGCCGGGATGGCCACGTTGACGATGAAGAAGTCGAGCGCCGACATGAAGGTGGCGGTGAGCACGACCGGCAGCAGTCCGCGCGGGGCGACGGGCTGCTCGGCCACGGCGGGCACGGTGGCCGGCGGGCTGACGGTGGACACGTGAGGACTCCTCGGGTGCGGCGGGGGGGGGACGGGCGGGGCACTTCGGTACGTTCGGCTCGTGCGGGCTCTTCCGGTCTCGCGGGCTCTGCTGATCTCCCAGGCCCTGCGGGCGCACCGGCTCTTCGGCTCTTTCGACCCTTCGGGCCTTCGACCTTGCGAGACTTCGGCTCTTCGGCTCTTTCGGCTCTCCGGCCCGTCGACCCTTCGACCCTTCGGCGCTTTCGGCCCTTTCAGCTCTTCGGGCCTTTCGGCTCTTCGGCCCTTTCAGCTCTTCGGGCCTTTCGGCACTGGGCCTGTCGGCTCGTGTGGGTCGTGCAGGCCGTGCAGGTCTTGCGGGTTGACGGGGCGTCGGCCGGGCGGGGACGTGACGGTGGTAGGAGTCGCCGCCCGGCCGGAAGGATTCAGGCCGTCGCCGGGACCTTGTCGAGGAAGCCGTGCACGGTGGCGATCCGGCCCTCCGGGTCGGCGGCGAGCACGTCGAAGCCGACGATCAGCGGCTCCGCGCCGGCCGGGCCGAGCTCCCAGCTGAAACGGCAGAGGTGGTGGTGCGCGTCGACCGGCCCGGCCAGCCGGAAGACCCAGCCGGGGAACTGGGCCTGGACGGCGGCCAGGGTGGCGTCCAACTCGTCCCGGCCGTTGGCCTCCACCAGCGGGTCGGTGTAGCTGCCGTCCTCCGCCCAGGCGTCGTCGATCAGCTTGCGGCGGGCGGCCGGGTCGGTCTCGTTCCAGGCGGCGAGGTAGCGCTCGGCGAGGTTCTGCAGGTTCATCGGTTCCTCCGGTCTCGGATTCGGCGGTGCGTCCTTGCAGGTCAAGACGGTACGGACGGGCGGCGGACGGGGAATCCGTCACGCTTAGGCAATGACCGGCCGGGCCCGTCGGCCGGTGTAGGTAGGGTCGGGCCATGCGGCTGTACGGGCGGGGGCGGGAGCAGGCGGCGATCGGTCGGCTGCTGGCGGGGGCACGCGAGGGGACCAGCGGGGTGCTGGTGCTCCGGGGCGACCCGGGGATCGGCAAGACCGCGCTGCTGGACGACGCCCTGGCGCGGGCCGACGGCTTCCGGGTGCTGCGGGCCTCCGGGGTGGAGTCCGAGGCGTCGCTCTCCTTCGCCGCGCTGACCCAGCTGCTGGCCGCCGCACTGGACCGGGTAAGTGCTCTACCGGGACCGCAACGCGCTGCGCTGGAACGGGTGTTGGGCCTCGCCGACGGCCCGGCGGGCGGCGGCGACCGGCTGCTGGTCGGCCTGGCGGTGCTCACCCTGCTCGGCGACCTCGCCGAGGAGCGGCCCCTGCTGTGCGTGGTCGACGACCTGCAGTGGGTCGACCACGGCTCGGTGCAGGCCCTCCAGTTGGCGGCCCGCCGGCTCGGCGCCGAACGGGTCGTCCTGCTGCTCGCCACCCGCCCGGACGGACCCGACCTGCCCGGCCTGCCGGAGCTGCGCCTCGATCCGCTGGACCCGGCCGAGGCGGCCGCCCTGCTCACCGCGATCGCCCCCGAACTCCCCTCCCCGGAGCGGGTGTTGGCCGAGGCGCAGGGCAACCCGCTGGCCCTGGTGGAACTCCCGCAGAGCGGACCGGCCGCACCCGGCACGGCCGCGCTGCCGATGGTCGGCCGGCTCCGGGTCGCCTACCACGGCCAGGTCAGCCGCCTGCCCGCCGGCACCCAACGGTGGCTGCTGCTCGCCGCGCTCGAGGAGACCGGCGCGCTCGACGTCCTGCTCCCCGCCGCCGCCGCGTCCTGGGGCCTGACGGCCGTCGAGCTGGCCCCGGCAGAGGCCGGTGGCCTGGTCCATGTCGACCTCTCCGCCGGGCTGCTGACGTTCCGTCATCCGCTGCTGCGCTCCGCCCTGGTGGACCGCGCCCCGCTCGCCGAACGCCTGGCCGCGCACGCCGCACTCGCCGACGCCCTCGGCCCGCAGGCCCCGCTGCGCCGCGCCTGGCACCGGGCGCTCGCCGCCACCGGCCGCGACACCGCCGTGGCGGAGGAACTCGCCGCCGCGGCCTCCTCCTCGGCCTCCCGCGGCGGCCACGCGGGGGCTTCCGCCGCGTACGAGCGTGCCGCGAGGCTCAGTCAGGACCCTTCACGGGAACGGGAGTTGACGGTCGCTGCAGTCGAGGCCGCGCTGGAAGCCGGCGAACTCGGCCGCGCCGAGGAACTCTCCGCCACCGCGATGGCCGGCCCGGCCCCGGACGACCTCACCCGCGCCCACCTGCTCTTCGCCCGCGGCATCGCCGAGTTCTGGCGCGGCGACTACCGCTCCTCCTTCCAACGCCTCACCCAGGCAGCCGACCTGGTCGCCACCACCGCCCCCGGCCCAGCCGCCCGCGTCCTCGTCCAGGCCATCCACGCCGCCTGGTACGACGACGCCACCTCCGTCCACCAAGCCCTCACTGCCCTCCGCACCCTCCCCCTCCCCCCCACCGACCCCGCCACCCCCCTGGTCCACTACCTGACCCGGTCCCTCGCCCACCTCACCCCGAACCCCGCAATCGCCGCAGGCGCAGGAGCAGGAGCGGGAGCAGGCAATAGCGCGAGCGCCGCAGGCACGCCCGCCGAGAGCGCAGACGCCGGCACCCACCAGCCGCCCTCCGGGCCCGCAGCCGCCCACCCGGCCGACACCGCCGGGGGCGCCCAGCCTGCACCCACCCCCGCGGAGCCCGCCCCGCTCCGCCCGGTACCGGCCCGCCCGGCCGAGACCACCGGCCGTGCCCCCGTCCCTTCCCTCCCCTTCAAGCCCGCCGCAGGCGATGTCTCCCTCACCACCGCCGAGCGCGCAGCTCGCGCCGCCGGTGCCGCCGTGCCCGTGGATCTGGTGTTGCCGTGCGGGGTCGGTCTGGTGCCGGGGCATGACGACGAGGTGCTCGATCTGGCGCGGCGGCTGGTCCGGGAGGCGCGGGAGACCGGCGCGTTCGGGACGCTGCCGACGTTGTTGTTCTTCCTCGCGGAGGCGGAACTCTTCGACGGCCGACCGGAGTCCGCGACCGCGCAGGCCGCCGAGGCCTTGCAGCTGGCGCTGGACAGCGACCAGTCGCTGTGGGCGGGCCAGTTGCACGGCTTCCTGGCGTACGCGGCAGCCACCCGCGGCGCCGAGGAGGACTGCCGCGAACACGCCCGCGCAGCGCTCGCGGGCGGCAACTCGGGTGCCCCGTGGTCGCGTTGGGCGCTCGGCGTGCTGGAGCTCGGGGCCGGCCGGGCCGAGGACGCGCTGGCCCAGCTGGACGCCCTGGCGCGCAGCCCGCAGCACTTCCACGTCTCCGCCGTCCGCTCCGTGCCGGACCTGGTCGAGGCGGCGGTCCGGCTGCGTCGCCCGGAGCAGACGGCGGAGCCGCTCGCCCGGTTCGAGCGGTGGGCGGAGCACTCGGGCCGTCCGTGGGCCCGCGCACTGGTCCACCGCTGCCACGCCCTGCTCGCCCCGGACGAACTCGCCGAGGGCCTCTACCGTTCGGCCCTGGACCTGCACGCCGAGCAGCCCCGCCCGTGGGAGCTGGCCCGTACCCGGCTGCTGTACGGCGAGTGGCTGCGTCGCGGCCGCCGCAAGGCCGAGGCTCGCGGCCCGCTGCGCGCAGCCGACCAGGCCTTCCGCCAACTGGGCGCCGAGCCGTGGTCGTTGCGCGCCCGCACCGAGTTGGACGCGACGGGCGCGGCGCCCGCCGCCGACCGGCCCGCCGCTCCGGACACGCTCTCCGGGCTGACCCCGCAGGAGAACCAGATCGTCCGGCTGGCTGCCCGCGGCCTGTCCAACCGCGACATCGCCGCCCAGCTCTTCCTCAGCGCCCGCACGGTCGGCTACCACCTGTACAAGGCGTACCCGAAGCTGGGCGTCACCTCCCGGACCGAGCTCTCCGAGCTTGTGCCGGAAGGGAGTTGACGGCCCGTCGAGCATGCACCGCAGGTTAGGGTGCGAAGCATGGCAGACGAGCTTCCGAACGTCGTGAACCGGGTGTCCGGCGGTACCGCGCAGTCCATCGTCCAGGTCGGCGTCATCCACGGGGACCTGCACGTCGGCCTCGCACCGAGCCGCCCGGACGGCGAGGCCCTGCTGGTGTCGGTGACGGCGCTGGACAGCGAGAGCGAGACCTACACCTTCGAGGGGCGGCACCGGCACCCGGACTCCTCGGTGAGCCTGGTGGTGGAGGCCTACACCGAGCAGGCGGTGATCCTGCACCGGCTGCGCCCGGTGGTGCTGCGGCGCTTCTCGCCGGACGCCCGAAGCGACGCACTGATGATGAGCGTGCGGACCTTCACCGTCGACCTCGACCTGCCGCCGGTCGACTTCAACGTCGACCTGGCCGGAGAGACCCTCGAGCGCTACTCGCTCGAACGGATGATCCGCCGGGCCACCGCCCAGCCGGAGCCCGAGGGCGAGCCCGACTTCCCGTTCGCGGTCACGGCAAGCTCCCCGGAGTACTTCCGGGTCTTCGCCCGCCACAACCGCTGGGACCTGGCCGAGTGGCGCCTGGAACTGGACTGGTCCTGTCTGGGCCGGCACGGCACCGTCCTGATCGACCGCGGCGACGGCAGGCCGTTCGTCTCCTGAGGCCCGCCCCCGAAGATCCGAAAGGATCCGGCAAGATCCGGAAGAGCGGGCCCGGCGGTGTGGCAAAGTGGTGGCATCAGTGTCGCGGTCGACATTGTCGTCCACCATTCTGCGGAGGTACCGATGCCCGGCCCGATCCAGTCGCTGTCCCGGGCGGCGGCGATCCTGCGCCTGCTGGCGGGCGGCGAGCGGCGGCTCGGCCTGTCCGAGGTCGCGGCGTCGCTGGACCTGGCGAAGGGCACGGCGCACGGGATCCTGCGGACGCTGCAGCAGGAGGGGTTCGTCGAGCAGGACCCGGAGAGCGGGAAGTACCAGCTGGGCGCGGAGCTGCTGCGGCTGGGCCAGAGCTACCTGGACGTGCACGAGCTGCGGGCCCGCGCGCTGGTCTGGGCGGACGACCTGGCCAGGGCCGCCGGCGAGACGGTGTACCTGGGCGTGCTGCACCAGCGCGGCGTGCTGATCGTGCACCACGTCTTCCGGCCCGACGACACCCGCCAGGTGCTGGAGGTCGGCTCGATGCAGCCGCTGCACAGCACCGCGATCGGCAAGGTGCTGCTGGCCTACGACCCGGTCGCGCGAGGCGAGTTGGGCGACGGGCCGTTCGAGGCGTACACCACCCGGACGCTGACCGGGGCCGCCGACGTGGACGCCGAGTCCGCGCTGATCCGCGAGCGCGGCTGGGCGGACTCGGTCGAGGAGACCTGGGAGGGCGTGGCCTCGATCGGCGCGCTGATCCAGGACCGGCGGCGCAACCCGGTGGGCGCGGTGTGCATCAGCGGGGCCGTGGAGACGGTCTGCCAGGACGGATTCCCCAAGCCCTCGCTGGTGGCGTCGGTGCGCAGCGCGGCGCGGGCGATCTCCCGCGACCTGGGGGCCGGCCGGTTCTGACCGGAGGAGCACGGCGGAAGGCGCGGACGGGCGGGAAGCCCATCCGCGCCTTCCGCGTTCCCCGGACCCGCTCCCCGGACCCGCTCCCGGGACCCGCGCGAAGCACCGTCGAGGGCAGTTCGCGCGTCGGCTGAGTCACAGCTGCGTAACCCTGCCTTGACGCAGGCAAGCCCGCAGGGAGAAGCTTCCGCATGTCGGTCGACATTGTCGAACGGCGGACGTTCGACTCGGACCCACCCCGCGCTCACCCGCACAGCGATCGAACGTCCCCTGCCCCCACCCCCCGCTCCTCCGGGCCATCAGGACAAGGGAGTCTTCGTGTCCGCGTTCTCCAACGGCGACATCTTCGTCGGCGAAACACTCGGTACCGCCGCGCTGATCCTGCTCGGCGGTGGCGTCTGCGCCGCCGTCACCCTCAAGAAGTCGAAGGCGATCAACGCCGGCTGGCTGGCGATCACCTTCGGCTGGGGCTTCGCGGTGATGATCGCCGCCTACATGTCGGCACCGAAGTCCGGGGCACACCTCAACCCGGCGGTCACCCTGGCCCTCGCCGTGGACAGCGGCGACTGGAGCAAGGTCCCGCTCTACCTCGGCTCCCAGCTGCTCGGCGCGATGATCGGCGCCGTGCTGGTGTGGGCGACCTACCTCGGCCAGTTCCAGGCCAACGAGGAGCCCACCCTCGGCATCTTCTCCACCGGCCCCGAGATCCGGAACCCGGTGCAGAACCTGCTCACCGAGATCATCGGCACCATGGTGCTCTGCCTGGCGATCCTCACCCAGGGTCTGACCAAGGGCCTGGGCCTGTCCGGCACCGGCATCCTGATCGTGGCCTTCACCGTGGTCGGCATCGGCCTCTCGCTCGGCGGCCCCACCGGCTACGCCATCAACCCGGTCCGCGACCTCGGCCCGCGCATCGTCCACTCGCTGCTGCCGATCCCGAACAAGGGCGGCTCGGACTGGTCGTACGCCTGGATCCCGGTGGTCGGCCCGGTCATCGGCGGCCTGCTGGCCGGCGGCCTGTACCACGTCGCGTTCTGATCCACCGCACGGCACCGCTCCCGGTCCGACCCACCATCGGGCCGCGTTCCCCCGAACCCTCCCCCAGAGCCGAGGTCCCCCGCATGACCGCCAACTACATCGCCGCGATCGATCAGGGCACGACGTCCAGCCGGTGCATCATCTTCGGCGCGGACGGCCGGATCGTCTCCGTCGACCAGCAGGAACACGCGCAGATCTTCCCCCAGCCCGGCTGGGTCGAGCACGACGCCGCCGAGATCTGGACCCGCGTCCAGTCCGTCGTCCGCGGCGCCCTCGCCAAGGCCGACCTCACCAAGGACGACATCCGCGCCATCGGCATCACCAACCAGCGCGAGACCACCGTCCTGTGGGACA
>NZ_JBSFXE010000075.1:0-22176 GCF_053595195.1 Kitasatospora sp. NPDC002522 | reverse complement strand
GACGTCCAGGGCGGGGTGTCGCACCTGGCGGGGGCGGAGGTGAAGGGGCTGGGGAAGGGGCTGGTCCTCGACGCGGTGCGGTCGGTGGAGCGGGATGTCGCGCGGGAGGCGGGGAAGCTCGGTTCGGCGTCGGCGCGGCAGGAGTTCGCGAAGTCGGTGGGTCATCTGCTGGGCGCTTCGGTGCAGCAGTTGGAAGCGGGGTTCGTCCGGTTCGGCGAGGGGAGCATCGCGGAGGCGTTCGCGCGGAAGATGGGGCGGATCTTCGAGGAGCATCTGACGGACGCGGGGAGTGGCCTGCTGGCCAAGGAGGCGCGGCAGATCGGGCAGAACTTCGGTGACGCGTTCGTGAAGCACTGGGGGCATCTGGGGGCGGACCACGCGGGACTGGCCGAGGTGTTGCGCGGCGCGCTGGGCAAGCTCGCCGACAACGGGCCGCTGTCGCGGATGGCGCGGGAGTTCCCCGACCTGTTCACGGCGTCCGCGGGCAAGGAGGGCGTGGGCGGCTTCGCGGGGATGTTCGGGCATTTCACGGCGGAGCATCCGCTGCACGGCAACGCGCTGTTCCAGTTGGGTCATGCGTTGGGGGAGATCCTGCAGGAGGGCGGGCAGAACGTCGCGTCGGACATCGGGTACAACCTGTTCTGGAGTGAGGACCACACGTTCTCGACGTCGTGGGGCTCGTTCGTGTCGGGGATGGCGATGGGCGCGTTCGGTCACGTCCTGCACAAGACCTTCGAGCCGTTGTTCGACCGGTACCAGAACTGGCTGCGGGAGCGGCAGTGGCGTGAGAACCCGGACGGCGCGAAGTACTTCGGGCTGCTGCATCCGCTGAACTTCGTGTCGTTCCTGGCGAACATGACCGGCAACCCCGCGCCGTTCCCGGTGCCGCGTCCGGGTGGGCACGACGGTGACGAGTCGTGGGGGCAGAGTGCGAAGGACCTGGCCAAGTGGTTCTTCTCCAACCCGTTCTCCGGGTTCGACCTGCGCTCCGACACCCCGATCGTCAACCTCTTCACCCACAAGACCGGCACCGGCGACGCGGCCCGGGAGGAGAACCCGGGCCAGCAGGCCATCGACGACGCCCTGAACGGTGGAAACATCAAGACCACCGGCGCGGCCACCGACCAGGCGGCCGGCCGCGGCGCGGCGGCGCCGTCCGACGACGGCGCGCCACGTCCCCGCACCGAGAGCGGCGCGCCCCAGCACGCCCCGTTCCACTTCGGGGCCTCGCAGACGTCCTTCAGCGAGGAGGTGCTCGGGGCGCTGTCCACGGCGGCAGGCCACCGCACCGAGAGCTCCGGGCCGAGCCACGCGCCGACGACACCGACCCGCGACGACGCCGCGACCGACCGAGCACACCGCCCGGCATCCGACGTCGCCGCCCCACAGCCGTCTGTGGACCGCCCGGCATCCGACGTTGCCGGGCCGCAGCCGGCGGTGGATCGCCCGCAGGGGGAGGACACCAACGCGCAGCATCCGGTCGCCGACCCGGTTGCCGCCCGCGTTCAGAGCCCGCCGCCGCCCGGCCCCACCGACACCGGCCTGAGCGTCGACGCCACCGCGCCGGAACTCTCCTCGGTGGTGGACCGGATGCGGGCACTCGGCCTGATCGACGACTTCACCGCGCGGCGGCAGCGGCAGGCGCTGATCCGCATCGCCGAGGGCGACCGTTTCGATCTCGCCTGGGCCGACCAGGTGCCGGGGCCCGCGGCCAAGTTGATCGTCAGCGGCTTCGAGCGGACCGTCAACGGGCCGATCACCCCCGACATGGCCAAGCGGATCGGCTTCGACCTCACCTCCTCCGTCGGCAAGCGCGGTGCCAACCTCGTGGAGGACGTGGCCAAGCTGCGCCACTTCCTGACGGCCCGCGGCTACGACCTGACGGGGCGTACGACCGAGGACGCCGCGTCGCGCCTGCTGGCGGACTACCTGACGAACGGCACACACGAGGCGAACGTCCTGGACCCGAGCGCGACGATCGCTCTGCGCGAGCGCCTGGTGACGACCGCCGATGACCGGTCGGCCGCCGGTCGGGCGGAGCCGGTCGTCGATCCGTGGGCGGCGGCGCAGCGCGACGGGGCGCTCGTGTTGCCTTCGGGTTCGGTGCTCTCGATGGACGCGGATGCGCGTGAGCTGGTGTCCGTGGTGGACCGCCTGGTGGTGCTGGGGGCGATCGACGGTCGGACGGCCGGTGCCCTGCGGGCTCCGTTGCTGCGTGAGGGCTCGTCGCAGTGGGAGTGGGCGCGGCGGGTGCCGCCGGGTGCGGCGAAGGCGGTCGCCGAGCACCTCGGGCAGGTGCTGCGTGGTCCGGTCAGTCGGGAGATGGCGGCCAGGGCCGGGGTGGTGCTGGAGAGTTCGGTCGGCCCCGGCGGGGAGAACCGGCCGGGGGATGTGACCAGGCTTCACGAGTTCCTCGCCGACCGGGGCCACGCGGTGCCGGAGGATTCCGAGGTGCATCCCGCGACGGTGCTGCTGGCCGAGTACGTGAAGGAGGGGGCCGAGGCGCCGGGTCTGACGGTGGTCGACGCGGCGGCCATCCTCGAGCGTGAGCAGGAGGCGGCCGACGATCGCGCTGCGGCGTTGGACCGGACGTCCGAGGACGACGACGCGGATGTCACGGATGGCGGCGTGGTGGGCTTCCCCCTGTCGCCTGCCGAGCGCCGCGCGCTGCGGGGTGACGGCGAACTGCCGGAGGCGGCACCGGTGATCGATGACGCGTCGCCGTCGGCGGCTGAGCTCCTGGCGGAGCGGGAAGCCCTGGACGGGATGTTCGGTGGCGTCGATGGTCCGGATGATGTCCTGGGCGCTGACGGGGCGGGCGTCCCCGAACCGGACCGCAGCCGTCCGCCGCTCAGGGACGTCCGGCACCGGGTGGAGGTCGCCGAGGTACCAGCGGAGACGCCGGTCGACGGCGAGTCGGCGGTGCTCGACGAGGCGCCTTCGGCGGAGCGGGTGACGGTCGGCGGCGCGTCGCCGTCGGCAGCCGACTACTCGGCAGTGGCTGATGCGCTGGGAGTGCGGGACACGGATTCGGGGGTGCTGATCGCCGACCCGCGGCCCGGCTCGGTGGAAGCGAATGCCCGGGCGGAGAACGCGCTGAAGCACCTGCCGCGTCGTGATGACACGTTCGTGGTGGCGATGCACGTCGGAGCGGAGGGCGCGCCGATCGGTCCGGAGCAGCTCGCGGATGTGCTGGTGGCGGCGTACGACGGTGGGAAGTTGGACGGGAAGTCGCGGATCGACTTCCTCTCGTGCCGCCTCGGTTCGCCGACGGAAAGTCATGTACCGGAGGCGATGCGGGCGTTGTGGGCGCACCAGGCGGCGAACCCGCGCGCGGGGGTGGCGGGGACGATCACCGGGCGGGCGCCGGTCGGCGACGTGTGGGTGGTCCCCAAGATGGCGGACGGCCGGCCGGTGGAAGCCGGTGCGCACGAGGTGATCGTCGCCGACCACGTCGGTGTCGACCGGGCCGGCCGGCCGGTGGTCGTCCAGAGCTCGGAGTCGTTCTGGCGGACGTTCACCGACAGCGGTGACGGGGCGCACACGGTTGAGACGGCTGCCGAGTTCGGTGGTCTGCTGACCGGTGACGGGACGGTCGTCGACCATGCACCGACCGGGTACGACACGCTGCTCGCCACCCAGCGGGAGGCCAAGGACGTCACAGGCTCGGTCGAGGGAGCGACCAAGTTCGGGCCGGACGCGGGGGACGGACTCCAGCCGTTCTACCAGGGGGTGGGTCGCCACGGACGTGACCTGCATCTGGACAGGGGCAGCGCGTACTACATCGAGAGTCGCCTGCTCGCATCGCCGGGGGACCAGACCGGCGGTCGAGCCTATCTGAGCAGGACGTCGTTCGATGACGCCGAGCCGAACGGCGCGGACAGCTCCGCACTGCTGGGATTCCGCGGTGACCTGCCGACGTACCGGCACCTGATGGCGGACTCCAGTGGTCAGTACACCGTCCAGGACCTGGGAGACGTCCCCGCGCCGTGGGCCGGAGGGGAGAAGCCGTTCTTCGTCCTGGTGGAGGTCAGCGGCCAGCGGGTGCGGATGACCACCTCGGAGGGCCGGAGTTACGGCATGGCGCCGGGTTCGTTCGCACTGCTGATGGCCGGGGACCCGGTGCTGCAGGCGAAGCACCGGGACGCCGCGATCGTGCTGATCGTCGATCAGGCCGGAGGCCTCGACCTCAACCTGGCACGTGAAGTGGCGAGGGCGACCGGGCGGGTGGTCTTCACCCCGACCGCCATGGTCGGCCGGGTCGAGGTGCCCGGCGGGTGGGCGTTCGCGCTGAAGGCGCCCGCGACGGTGCAGAAGTCGGACGGGACCTGGGTCCCGGGCTGGCGCGGTCAGATCGTCCGGGTCGATCCGCCGAGGCTGGACGGCGCTGTTCCGCGGCGAGGTCACTCCACCGTCACCACCCTGGACGGGCAGTCGATCTCGGACGCGGATCTGCTCACCCGGCCCATCGTGGACGCGGTCACGCTGCGGCCGATCGGGCGGACGGCGCTCCCGGAAACCGACGCATACAGCTCGGAGGGGCCGATGAGCCGTCTCCGCGAGTACTCGAGCTACCTCGTCCTGTCGAACGCAAACGCCAGTCTGTTGGTCAGCCGCAAGGTGCCGTGGGACCCGACCCACGCCTACTTCTTCGTCGGGCACGCCAACTCCGAGGACTTCGGGCTGCCGAGTTCTGCCGGAGAGCTGTCCGTGGACGGCCGGGAGCTGGGGCGGATGCTGCGCCGTAGGCCGAGTGTCGACCGACTGGTGAAGAAGGCGACCGAGGGTGTTCCCGCCTCCATCGTGCTGGTGGCCTGCGACTTCGCTGCGCAGGCCCAAAGGGTGGCGGACGAGATCGGGCTGCCCGTGCACGCCCCCGTGGGGAGCGCAAAACTCTGGAAGCTGCGCGACCCCTATGACCTCGCTAACGCGGCCGGCCTCGCCGTCAAGGAGACGTCAGACGGTTTCGCAGGCGAGTTCCGCACCTTCCTTCCCGGTGCCGGGAACTCGGTGTCGCACGGCGAGTTGGCAGTCGAACCGGTGACGATCCGGTTCGCCGGCGAGGGTCCGGACGCCGGCCTTAAGGCGGCCGAGGCGCTCGCCAAGCAGCTCGTCCCGGAGTTGCGGTGCCGGCACCGCGACGGCCTGCACCAGCCGCGGTTGAAGGTCACCGGTTGGGGTCTCGGCACGACCGCCAGGGCTGACGGGCAGGCGCGGGCGGAGCGGGTGGCCGACGTGCTGCGTGCCGCGCTGGACGACGCGCTGGCCCCGCACGGCCTCAAGCTCGACCTCCGGTCCCTGGTGCGAAGCGTGTCCGCCGGCGACAGCGAGCCCTCGGGCCAGGTGCTTCCGGGTCAGGACCCGGCGGTCCGTCGGCAGACTGCGCTGATCGAGATGGAGCTGCCGAAGCCGGTGGCACTGCAGGCCAAGGCGATACCGGCCGGCATGTGGGTGGGCGAGAGCACCCTGCACCCGATCGCTGCGAAGGCCTATTCGGCGACCCTGGACAAGCTGCCGGTGCGTCAGAACACCTTCGTGGTGGCGATGCACGTCGGCCAGGACGGCCCGCCGGTGTCTCCCGCGCAGCTGGCTTCGGTGCTGCTCACCGCCTACACCACCGGAAAGCTGGACGGGAAGGCCCTGATCGAGTTCGTGGCGCACGGGCTGGGCGCGGACACCCAGCACCACGTGCGGTTCGCCCTGCAGCGGCTGTGGGAGTACCAGTCGGCGCACCCGCGGGAGGGCGCGCCGTGGCCGCTGAACGGGCGGGCGCCGACCGGCAGCGTGTGGGTGGTGCCGACCCTCGACGACAGCCGGGAGGTTGTCCTCGCGGACCACGTCGGCGTGGCACCGGACGGCAAGCCCGTGATCGTCACGGGTACCGACCCGAAGTGGCGGGTCTTCGTCGACAGCGGTGACGGCAATCACAGCATCGCCGAGGACGACATGCCTGCCACGGTTCCGCTGCCGACCGGCTACGGAGCCGCCGACGAGCACGTCGCCGCCTTCCTGAAGCCGTTGGAGGGAGCCGTCAATCTGACCGACACTCCGCCGGGGTTGTTCGTCCCTGGCGGCGGTCGGCACGGCCGTGACCTGTTCGCGCTGGCGGGCACGGACGCGCGGGTGGAGAGCCGGCCGCTGGGCGGGGGGCCGGGAAAGCCGGTGGCTGGGCGGGCCTACCTGAGCGAAGGGTCGCTCCCTCGCCACGAGCACGCCGGAAGCCGCAGCGCGGTGGAGCGGTTCATCGCCCACCTGCCGACCTACCAGCACACCATCACGTCCGCGGCGAACCCCGGCACCGTTGTTCAGAGGCTCGACCGGGTACCGGTGCCGTGGCACGGTGGGCCGACGCCGTACGTCGTGATGGCGACCGTGCGCGACGGATCGGTGCGGATGGCCGCGGAGGGGGGCGGAGACCACACGGTGTCGGCCCGGGCGTTCGCCGCGATGGTGGCCGCCGACCCCCACCTCAAGGCCCTGGACCCGACCGTGCCGCTGCTCCTGGCGGCGTCGTACGCGGCGGAGTCGGACCTGCACTTGGTGCGTACCTTGGCGGCCGTCACCGACCGGGTCGTCTACGCGCCCACGGCCCGGATCGGGGTGGAGCGGGAGCACAGCGGCTGGTCGTTCGGGTTGCAGGCGGTGGACAAGCTCTCCGGCGGGAAGTCGGCGCCGCGTGGGCAGATCCTGCGGATCGACCCGCCGAGCAAGGGCGGTGTCGATCCGGCGCTGGGCCGGCCCGGGAAGGTCAGAACCCTCGACGGCAGGACCGTGCCCGACGGCGAGCTGCTGATGCGTCCGCTCGCGGCGCCGGACTTGGGCATCGGCGGCCGATCGAGCACCACCTCGGGCGACTGGGCGACGGAGGAGGGGCAATGGCACCGAGTGACGGCCCAGTCGACCTACCTCCTGGGCCCCAACGCGAGCTGGGACATCTACCACCGCCCTGTGCCCTGGAAGGGGCGCACGTACTTCTTCACCGCGCATGCGAGTACCGAGGAGGTCAAGCTTGTCAGGACCGATGGCAGGCCCGCCCGCGTCGACGGGCCGGAGTTCGGCCGCTTCCTGAGTCGGCGCTCGAGCATCGCCGGGCTCCAGGAGCTGGCGGCGCAGGGGGCAGACGCGTCGATCGTGTTGGTGTCGTGCAGGTCCGCCGCGCACGCGCAGGCGGTGGCGGACAAGACCGGGTTGCCCGTGCATGCCCCGACGGCCATCACCGGAACCTATTCGTACGACGGTGACCACTACTACCCGGCCACGCCGAATGTGTACGTCCGAAGGGGCGACGACCGGGGCTACGGCGAGTACCTGACCTTCTACCCGAATGAGAGGTCGCCGGAGTCGCTGTTCAACGACGAGATGACCATGCCGCCGCGTGCGGTGGCATTCGAGCAGAACACGACCGACCTGTCGCCGAAGGCGGAGCGCACCGTTCGGAACCTGGCTCGGGGAATTGCGCCGGAGCTGATCCGTCGTCAGCTCGCCGGTCTGGAACAGCCGGTCTTCACGCTGACCGGGCGCGGTGTCGGGCGGCTCGCAGCGCACGCAAGCGGGCGGGCGCGGGCGGAGTCGGTGCGGGATGTGCTGGTGGAGGAGGTGGGTGCACGGCTGTCCGCCGCCAACGTGGCGATGGACCCGGGCGCGCTGGACGACCTGTTCAAGGTGGGCTCGGCAGGCCAGCGCACGCTGCCGGCGGACCTTCTGCCGGGAAGGCCGGAGGCGGAGCGGCAGCGTTCGGTGACTGTTGAGGCCGAGTTCCCCGTGACGATGGAGGAGGAGCCGCGGGCGCGTGCGCTGGAGATCCCGTCGGGTGTGTGGGTGACGGATCGGGCGTTGCCGCCGCGCGCGCAGGTGCAGTTCCGGCAGGTGCTGGACTCGTTGTCGGCGCGTGGTGACAGCTTCGTGGTGGCGATGCACGTGGGCGAGCGGGGGGCGCCGGTGACGGGGCGTCAGCTCGCGGACCTGCTGATCGAGCAGTACGACGAGGGCATGCTGGACGAGAAGACCGGGATCGACTTCCTGGCCTGCCGGTACGGCGCCGCGAACGCCTCGGAGGTGCAGTTCGCGCTCGAGGAGCTGTGGCGGCACCAGGAGCAGAACCCGCGGATGCTCGTCCCGGCGGACATTCCGGGGCGTGCGCCGGTCGGTGACGTGTGGGTGGTGCCGACGGCGAACGGTGAGCCGGACGTCATCGTCGCCCAGCAGGTCGGAATCGGCCCGGACGGCAAGCCGGTGGTCGTGGTCGGCGGCGAGTCGAGCTGGCGGACGTTCAGCCCGGATGAGAACGGGCGCGCCGTCGTGACGGACGGCGTCGGCGGTCACCTGACCGAGCACGGCACCGTCGACGGTCGGCTGCCCGTGGGCTACCGTCACGGCGATGCCGACGAGGTGACGGGGCCGTTGGACGACGCCGTGAAGTTCGGGCCCCAGCCGGCGAGTCCGGCCGAGAGCTCGCGGGCGGGCGGCACCGCACAGCCGAACGGCGGTGCCCAGACGACCCCGGCGCAGCACGGCACCGTGGGCCCGGCGACCGACCCGGCGTTCGCGCCGGCGGTGCCGGTGGACCCGGCCGCGGTGCGCACGGCGCCGCGACGGATCCTCGAGACCGGCCGACTGTCCGCGGCCGACCAGGTGGTGGGCCTGCGCACGGACGCCAACGAGCTGGTCAAGCAGATCACCCGCCTGTTCGGCGGCGGGCCCGACGCCGCGGCGAGCCGGGCGGTCGAGTCCCTCGTGCGCAGTTACCTGGACGCACAGACCCTGCGTCCGGTGCTCTCGGCGCTGTCGCGTGGTGACGCGTGGGCGATGCCGATCGAGGGCGACGGGTGGAGCGGCACGCTCGGACTGTCCGTCAAGGTCGTCGGGATGGAGTTCAACCGGGTCGTCGAGAAGGCCGAGTTCGAGGTCGGCGCCGAACACCAGATGGGCCAGGGCTTCGCCGAGGACAGCCGTTGGCGGCTCACCGCCGGTCTCACGGGCAAGGCGAAACTTCCGTTGGTGTTCAGTGCCGGCGGGTCCGCGACGTACACCCGCGACTCGATCCACGGCAGCGCCGCGGTGGAGGGAGCCCGCGCCATCCAGCGCGGGAAGAACATCGAACCGGGCGCGGTCTTCTCCGCCACACTGCGGCTGACCGCCGACCACAGCGCCCTCCGCTACCGCGGTACGCCGGTCCGTACCGGCCGAGAGGCGCGGACCGCCCTGGACATCGGCGCCGTCGTCAGCGTCCCGGTGCGCGACACCCTCGACGCGGCCGGTCGGCGGGATCCGGTGGGGGACCGCTACGCGGTGCCCGACCGGATCAAGCGGGACCTGAGGCTCGGCAGCTCCGACGTGGTCAGCGACGTCTGGGTCGCCCAGAACCTGCTGCGCGGCCTGGACGACCGGGGCCGGTCGTTCTTCGGCAGCATGTGGCCGGACCTGCGCACCAAACTGGAGACCGAACTCAGCCTGACCCGGCTCCAGCAGGAGCTGCGCCCGATGATGTCGGGTCAGCCGATCCGGGTCGAGTACGCACACCCCGACGGCCTGTCGAAGGCCACCGTCGTGGTCGCGGCCTCGGTGGCCAGCATGTGGCAGACCGGAAACGTCAAGCAGACCGAGTTCAACCTCGGCAGCGGCACCTTCCGCTCCCGTACCCGTCAGGCCGCCGACGGGGACAGCGTCCAGGCCCCGACGCCGGGTCAACTCGAAGTCGCGAACGGCGCGTTCACCGGGAACCTCGGAGCGAGCAAGACCGTCGCCCGGGACCGGGTCCGGCTCGGTGGATCCAGCCACGAGGTCTCGGTCGCCAGCAAGACCAAGGCGCCGGCCGTGGAGTTCGTCGGCATCGCGGCCCTGCGCCTGGACTTCACGACGACCAACATCCTGGAGACCCTTACCGCCGACGCCACCGTCGACCTCCACTTCCGGGCCTTGATCGAACAGGCCGAAGCGGTCGCGGTGCCCTCGCCCGTGCCCTCTCACGAGCCCGCGACCGGCCCGTCCGACCTGCGGATCGTGGTGACGGACGAGAACGGCGCGGAGGTGTCCGCGGAGACCCTGAGCATGGCCGCGGCCGGTCCGGACGGTGACGCGCACTCCACGCTCACCGGCCCGAACGGTTCCGCGGCGTCGACGAACCGGTCGCAGGGCAGCACGGCCGATCCCACCCTGTTCGTCCGGGGCGACGGCGCACAGGCCCCGGACGCCAGCTTCCCGGTCGGCGCGGTGGTGCACACCCCGGCGGACAGCGTGTGGCTCGCCGGTGACCAGGGCGGCGGCCTGTCCGACACCACCACCGTCCGCGACCTGCGCAACGTCGAGCCGCTGCGACGCCAGTTGGACACGCTCGGCCACCGAGCCCTCGGCAAGGAGTGGGACGCCGTCCGGGACGACCTCCACCGGACGTTCGCCTACGACAAGGTGCTCGCCGACCTCACCGCGATGACCCGCGGCCGGTCGCTGGACAGCCCGGTGCTCACGTTCGGCGGGCGCGGCCGGACCGTTCAGGTGTCCGCCACCGCGAGGATCACCGGAATGGCGTTCCGCCGCCTGCAAAAGGCGGCCGAGCTGAACACCGTGAACGAGGTCAGCACCTTCACCACCAAGCGCTACCTGCTGGCCGACGGCAAGGCCGTCCAGGCCCAGGGCGGCGGCACGGCGAGCGTTGCCGATTCGGTGCTCTCCGCCGTGGGCGGCAGCGGCGGCGGGGGGTGGCAGAGCCGCAAGCGCAGTGGCTGGCGGCAGGGCGACTCGGGCAAGATCTCCGCCAGCGGCAAGTACGCCAGGCCGGAGGCGCTGTTCGACGCCACCGTCGAGGTCGCGTTGACGATCAGCAGCGGGGGCCGGGAGCACCGCGGCACCGCCGAGGTCGAGGCCGAATTCGGTCTGGACGCGAGGGAGACCGGCAGCTTCACCGTCGCGGAGGGCGGCGCCACGCCCAACAACGGCGCCTTCACCGGCCCGGTCGTCGCCGAACGGGCGACCCCCGCCGCCCCCGGTGAGCTGCGGCTGCCCCCGGCGCGGATCGCCGACGGCGTGATGGGCGCCTCGGACGTGCTGCACAGTCTCGGCACCGAGGACGCGAAGCTCCTGCGCGCCGTCGAGAACCAGCTCACCGCGCACCTCGGCGAACTGTCGCCGGAGACCCGTCGGGTGCTCCGTCAGGCCTTCGACCCGGTCGCCGTGCGCACCGGCCTCTCCCAGCTGACCCGTAGCCAGCAGTCGGTCGAACTGTCCGCGAACGGCTGGCACGGCAAGCTGACGGTCCGTGCGGTGCTGAAGGGCTTCGCGCACGCCGACACCGTGGCCACCTACGAGTTCGACACCGGTACCCAGCACCGCGTCACGGCCGGATTCGGCGACGACAGGGTGGTCACCCGGAACTACACCGCCAACCTCCGGGCCAAGCTCGGCCAGGTCGACCTCGGCCTCGGGCTCACCCGCGGCAGCGACTGGGCCAAGGGCCAGACCGCCGACACCACGGGAGGCACGGTCAGCCGCGGCAGGAACACCGAACCCGCCGCCTTCCTCTCCGGAACGGCGGAGTTCACCGTCGATTTCGCTCTCAGCAAGCGCGGCCGGCCCTTCCCCGAGCAGGCCCTCGTGGTCCCGGTCACCGCCACCGTGGTGGTCCCGCTGCGCGAGACGGTCCGGCCGCGGCCGCTGGAAGCGCAGCACGCCGAACGCCCCGAACCGGGCCCCGGGGGCGCGGTTCCGCACCGGATCGAGCAGTTCCAGCGGCTCGGCTCCTCCGACGTGATCAGCAACGTCTACCTGCTGCCCGACCCGGACGGTGGCCGGCCCAGCATCGACGCCACCCTGCGCACGGTGGACGCCGCCGCCCGCGCGGCCCTCGGCTCCGCGTGGACCGGCGGCCTCGGAAAGCCCGGTCTGCGCGCCCGCGTGGCCGAAGCGCTCCAACTGGACAACCTCCAGCCCCGGTTGAAGGCGATGATGGCGGGCGAACCGCTGGTGGTCGCCGACGGACGCGCCTCGGTGCGCATCACCGCCGCGGTCGGCCGGCTCGCCCACTCCGGTGACATCCCGCAGGTCGAGTTCAACGGCGGGACCACCCTCCAGCGCACCTTCGCGGGCTCCGACGGCGCCACCGCGTACGGTGCCGGCAGCGGCAACACGGTCACGGCTTCGGTCCAGGTCACCACCAACGCGGTCGCGGGCGTCACCGTCGGCGCCGCGGTCACCAAGGGCTCGGGCCGGGACGTGCTCGAGGTCCAGTCACAGTCCGTCACCTCCGGCATGGCCGTCAAGACGAAGATGGTCGGTGCGGCCCTCACCGGCGAGGTCCGGCTGATCTTCCGGATGCGGCGCACCCCGCTGATCCGGCTGGGAGATGCCGACCGGGCGAGCCCCGGCGCGGGCGTGCCGCGGCGGTACACCGCAGAAGCCGGCGTCGGCAGCAACGGTCAGACCCCGTTGGTCGACGAGGCCACCGCGCGTGTTCCCTCCCCACTGCGGCGTCTCCTGGCGTTCGGCACCGCCCGGCACTCCATGGCGGTGGCGAAGGTCGGCGTCGAGGTCACCGCCGAGTCCCCCGACACCAAGCCCACCCCCGCACCCGACCCCACCCGGACGCTCGACGTGCGGGTGCCCCCGGCCCGGATCTTCGGAGACGGCCTGCGCGACCTCGACGTCGTGCGCTGGGTCGGCGACGTCTCCGGCATCCGCGACCTGCTGCACACGCACGGCTCACGCTTCTTCAGCGAGCGCACCTGGAAGCGACTCAGCGAGGTGGCCGAGCGGACGCTCAGTCACCCGCAGCTGTCCAGCCGCGCCGTGGCGGCCAC
Organism: Kitasatospora sp. NPDC002522; assembly: GCF_053595195.1. NCBI lineage: Bacteria > Bacillati > Actinomycetota > Actinomycetes > Kitasatosporales > Streptomycetaceae > Kitasatospora > Kitasatospora sp. NPDC002522. The sequence continues at coordinate 9,388 of NZ_JBSFXE010000075.1, read as the reverse complement.
CCAGGGCCAGGGCCTCGCCACCCCCGAGCCGACCAACCGGTGGTTCGTCGGCGAGGCCGGCGTCACCGCCGCCCTCAAGATCGTCAGCCTGGAGTACCGCTCCACCGACGCCAAGGCCGAACTCAGCCCCGCCAACGAGTTCTCCGTCTCCTCCACCCGCGCCGCCATGGGCGTGCGCTCGCTCGGCGGCCAGGCGCAGAGCGGTGGCCGGGTGCTCGGCGGCACCTCCTTGCAGGGCAGCCTCGGCCTGCAGCACCGCGGCCGCGCGGGCCTCTCCGAGGGCAACAACGGCAAGATCGCCGCGGGCGGCAAGCTGGGCCTGCCGATGTCCCGGTTCGACGGCCACGCCCAGATCGAACTGACCTTCACCAAAAAGGAGTTGGGACGCTCTCGGGAGACCGAGACGGTCAGCGGCCTGATCCCGGTGTCGATCGACATCCCGCAGAGCGAGACCACCGCCGACACCACGCCCGGCGACCACCGGCTGGTCTTCGACCCCGCTCACCCCGCCGGCCTCGCCCACCCGGTCGTCAGCCCCGCGCCGGTCCAGGAGTTCCCGGCCGGCGACCTGCTCGGCCACCACCGGATGGACGACGCCACGCTGCGCCCGTTCCAGCAGGCCCTGCAGCACCTGCCGGTGCGGCCCGACACCCACGTCATCGCCATGCACACCGGCCCGGACGGCGTCCCGCTGACCCGGAACCAGCTGGCAGCAGCGCTGATCGACGCCTACAGCCAGGGCCGGCTCGACGGAAAGAGCACGATCGAGTTCGTCTCCTGCGGCCTCGGCGCGGACGCCGTCACGCACGTGGAGTACGCCATGACCAAGCTCTGGCAGCACCACGCCGACCCCCACTTCCAGCGCGCCGAGGTGTCCGACACCCTCATCGCCCGCGCCCCGCTCGGTGCGGTGTGGATCGCCCCCAAGGCGGTCAACGGCCAGGTGCGACCGGACGGCGAGCACCAGGTCATCGTCGCCGAACAGCTCGGCCTGCGCCCCGACGGCACCCCGGTCGTCGTGGTCGGCGAGCAGTCGCGCTGGCGGACCTTCGCCGACAGCGGCGACCAGGCGCACACCCCGACCGTCACCGACGACCTCGACGTGCTCCCGCCGCCGAACGGCTACCAGGACGCCGCCCAGGCCCAGGCGGCAGCCGAGGCCGACGCGGCCAGGCTGCGCGAGGCGGCCGCATCGTCGCGGCAGCACGCGGCGGCCGCCGCGGAGCAGCGGATGCGCACCTACAGCGCGAGCACCGACACCGAGGTCATCGAGATCAGGAGGCTCTCCCGCGCCCTGCCGGCGATCTCCGCCGACGCCGCCAGGGCCGGCGACAGCGTCGCCTCCGCCGTCCAGATCGACCAGGTGTCGACGGACTACCGCAGCGACCCCGACCGCGCCGCCGACCGGCCGCCGCTCAGCGGCGCGGCGTTCCGCAACGCCTACGGCCGCACCGCCGGCGGCAAGACCTTCCAGGTCGTCCTGGAGGCCTACCGGGCCCCGGGCACGGGCTACTTCGCCAGCGACGCCTCCCTCACCCAGTGGAAGGCCGCACACGACGGCGGCACGCCAGCCGAGGTGACCGAGAAGCTCGCCGCGCCCACCACCCCCGACCTCCCGACCACCCTGCCGGATCTGATCTACCACCAGAACATCTCGCCCGGCGCCGCGGCGGACACCCTCACCCGCGTGCTCGCCGAAGCCGGCGGAGCCGACAGCCGGGAGCTGCGCCCCACCGACCCAGCCTTCCAGCAGGTGCTGCGGACCGACAACGGAAAGGCCGTCGCCAACCTCGTCCGCCAGTACAACCAGCTCGCCGACCTGCCCGACGGCGCGGGCTACACCATCGGCGGGGCAGCCGTGCTGCGCGACCGGAACGGCAACCTGCACCTGCGCTTCGACCTCGAGCGGGAACACCCGCAGCACCCGGCCACCGACGCCGACGGGCTCGCCGTCCTCACCCCGATCGACGGCGCCGTGAAGTTCGGCGCTGACACCGGCACCGCCGACTACAGCCTGACGGGAAATCAACTCGACTCCGTCGCGGACCTCGGCCTCGCCCCCGGCCGGGCCGGCAGCGAGACCGGCGCGGCGAGCCTGTTCGACTCCCTGCTGCGTGCGGGAGGCGACCGGCTGGACCTGGACGGCGACGGCGGACCGGACGCCGAAAGCCTGCGGAACTCGCTCGCCGAGGCGTTCCACGAGGAGGCGCTGACCCGCGGCTCCCGCAGCGCCCGGATCGTGCCGCCGACCGAGCGCTCGCAGTTCATGGCCGCACTGCGCGACGGCGCGTGGCATCCGCTGCTCGACCAGGTGGTGCCCGACCTGATGGCAGGTCAGTTCGACCTGGACGTCTACCTGGTCCAGCCCGACGGCACCCTCCTGGACGCGCGCGGCAACAAGGTGCCGCCCTCGTCGGTCGACGCCGACACCGCCCTGGTCCTCGCCAAGGTCCCGGGTACGCGGGGCGAACGGAGCCGGTACGCGCCGGTGGTCCCGGCCGACGATGCCACCCGGGCACTCGACGCCTCGGAGGTCCGGCACTGGGACGGTGCGACGGACAGCGGGCCGGAGGCACCCGAGCCGGCTCCGGACGCCGACGCCCCGCCCTCGGCGGCCGAGGCGGCGGACCGGTCGGTGCGCTCCGACGACGGCTCTCCCACCGCAGAACCGGCCTCGCTCGGGTCGCACCGGTCAACCGCGCCGCAGGTGGGCTGGTCGGCGGCGGTCGTCGCCGACCGCACGCTGCTGGGTGAGGAGTACCAGTCGGTCGCCGAGGACACCGTGGTCTACGTCTGGCTGCCCATGAGGGAGTTCCCCGATCCGGACGTGGCGTTCGCGCAGGGCCTCGCCCCGGCCATGACGCCCACGTACACCGATGCCACGCGCGGCTACATCCCGCTGAGCGAGGTGCTCGCGACGCCGGGAAGCGTGGAGGAAACCCCGTCGATGTGGCTGGTGGGAACGACGAACGACGCCTACCGGCCCGCCGACACCCCCTACTACTCCACCGACTGGGTCCGCTTCCGGGTGCTCGCCAAGGAAGGGGTGACGGTCCGGGCCGCCACGGAGGACGGGCTGGGTTACGGCGCCGACACCGTGGCGTTCTTCGGCGGCATCAGGGCCGAGCTGATCCTCGGCTCGGAATTCGACATGGCCCCCAGGCGTGCCGCCCTGTGGCCCCTGCGGTCGAACCCCGACTACAACCCCGCAGTCCGGCCCGAGGGCTTCGCCGAGACCACGGTGGGTCCGATGAACGAGCTGGGCGAGGTCCAACCGTCCGACGGAATCGTGAAGTTGGGGAGCCGCGAGGTCTACGAGCGGCTGGCGGACGAGATCGTCGAAGCGTCCGAGGGCCGGCACCCGTTGCCGTACGACTTCGTGCGCCCTCCGGGGGCGCCGCAGCTGCCTGCCTACTTCGGGTTGGAGGTGGAGTTCAACCACCAGGACCGTACGCGGCACGCGAACGTCCTGCTGGAGCTCGCAGACCGGCTGGAGGAGCACGGGCTCAGCCAGCCGGGCGTCCACGGCTACCACGCCAGCCACGACCACGGGTACAGCGCCGACCTTGCCACCGGGCGGCTCGAGCAGGACGCGACGGTGGCGGGTGAGTACGTGAGCGCGAAACTGGATCCGGAGCGTCCGGAGACCTGGCAGGCGGTCGTCGACGTGATGCGGCTGATCCGGGAGGTGGGCGGGTACGCGGGCGGCGCGGGTGCGCACATCCACTTCTCGCTGGACTACCACGACCGGCCGGAGTTGATGGTCCCTCGGCTGATGACCCTGGTGAACCTGGTCAAGTCCTTCGAGGACGTGCTGTACCAGCTCGGCCAGGACCCGCACAGCCCCCAGCACCGCGGAACCGAATACGCCGTACCGCTCGACGTCGCGCCGAGCCTCGGCTACACCCGGCGCGCCCACGGCCTGCCGCAGGCCGGACCGTCCGGACGTGAACTCCGCACCTACCTGCGAGAACTGAGCGTACGGCGGCAGGTAGCGGTGAACTTCCGGAGCGTGCACGGCACCGACGACGACCACCTGGAGGTGCGCCTCGCCGATGCGAACCTCGATCCGCGGGTGACGCAGGCACTGGTCGAGCTGTGGGGCGCGATCATCGTCCATGCGAAGAACCACCCGGGCCAGGAGTTCGCCACGGCCGCACGGCCGCTGGGCACCGCCGCCCGTCAGCACCGACCGGAGGCGGACGTCCGGCAGTTGCCCGAAGGCATGCGGCTGACCAGGCACCGCTACGAGGACAGCGACCACTTCACCCGGCTGGTGGACCTGGTCTTCACCGACCCGGCGGCGAAGAAGCGCGCCCTGGCCCTGTGGCTCCTGACGGAGCCGCAGCGCGACCGGCGCCGAATGATGTCGGCCCCGCCGGTGACGTGGGAGGAGGGCTGGCTCCCCACGGCCCACACCGTGACGATGCCCGAACTGGACTGGACCGTCCCGATGCACCCGTCGGCGGTGGCCGACCGACCGGCGGTGGCCGACGGACCGGCGGTGCGGCACACAGCCTCGGGGGTGCTCATCGCCGACCCGCGGCCGGGTTCGGAGGAGGCGAACGCCCAGGCGGAAGTCGCTCTGAACCACCTGCTGCACCGTGACGACACCTTCGTGGTCGCGATGCCCGCGGGTGGGGAGGATGCGTCGGTGAGTCCGGAGCAGCTCGCCGAGGTTCTCGTGGCGGCGTACGACGACGGGCGGCTGGACGGCAGGTCGCAGATCGAGTTCCTCTCCGCCCGGCTCGGCGCGTCGACGGAACGTCATCTCCCGGAGGCGATGCGGGCGCTGTGGGAGCACCAGGCGGCGCATCCGCGTCCGGCAGCGGCGGGCCCGTTCACCGGGAGGGCGCCACTCGCTGACGTGTGGATCGTCCCGAAGCTGGACGGCGGGCAGCCGGACCAGGGAGGCGGGCGCGAGGTGGTCGTCGCCGACCACGTCGGCGTCGACCAGGCCGGCCGACCGGTGGTGGCCCGGAGTACCGCCCCGAAGTGGCGGACGTTCACCGACAGCGGGGACGCCCAGCACACGGCGGTGCACCACGACACCACGGACGGCGCGGTACCCGACGGCTACCGGCCGGGCACCGGCACCGACGTGCTGACCTCCATCGACGGGGCGGTCACGTTGGGCGACCCGTCGCCGTTGCCGATGCCGTTCAGCGCCGGCACGGGCCGTCAGGGTCGCGACCTGTCCCTGGTGCCGGGGACGCGTGTGCGGGTGGAGAGCCGGCCGCTGAGCGAGGGCCCGGGAAGCGCGGTGACGGGCCGCGCATACCTCGACGTGCGATCGTTCGGTGGCTACGAGCGGGTGGGCCGCAGGTCGCAGCTGGCGGACTTCAAGGCCGATCTGCCGACCTACCGCCACGTCCTGACGTCCGCCCTGGACCTCGACTCCGACTCCGACTCCGACGTCGGCGTCAGTGTCGACCAGGTGGTGGGGGACCTGGGCCGGGTGCCGGTGCCGTGGCGCGGAGGGAGCGCACCGTACTTCGTCATGGCGGCCGTGGGCCCGGACGGGGTGCGGGTGGCCGCCGAGCGCCGCGGCGACCACGAGTTGACGTTCGATCAGTTCGCGGAATTGGTGGCTGCGGATCCGCAGCTCAAGGCGCTGCCTCCGGAGGTGCCGGTGTTCCTGGCGGCGGCTCACGCGGCGCGGTCGGACCTGGAGCTGGTGCGGAGGATCGCCGCGGCGACGAACCGGGTGGTCTACGCCCCGACGGGCGGAATCCGCATACAGGACGAGCCCGGAGGCTGGTCGTTCGCGCTGGAGGCGCCCGCGACGGTCGAGGGCGGCGAGCCGGTCCCGCGCGGGCAGATCGCGCGGATCGACCCGCCGTCGAAGGGAGGGGTCGACCCCGGGCCGCGCCGGTTCGGGAGCGTAACGACATTGGACGGTGGGACAGTGCCGGACCGGATGGTGCTGATGCATCCGATCGTCGAGGCCGGAAGCCTCCTGGTCCGCGGGCGAGGCACCCTTGGCGACGCTGAGTGGGCCGTGGACGACCTCAATGTCGGGCAAGTGATCGACAATCGGTCGTACGTGGCGAGCACGATGTCTCCGGTGGTGTTGCGTCGTCCGGTCCCGTGGGGTGAGCACACCTACTTCTTCGTGGCGCATGCCGGCACGGAGTCCGTCGCGCTGAGTACGGAGGACGGCGGAGCGATCGACGTCTCCGGGGAGGAGCTGGGCGGGTTCCTGCGCCGTCGGGTGAGCGTCGATGCGCTTGTGCGGCGGGCGGAACAACAGGGCGAGAAGCCGTCGATCGCGCTGCTCGCGTGTGAGTCCGCTGCGTTGGCGCAGGAGGTGGCGGACAAGACGGGGCTGATCGTGCACGCGCCGACCTCCGAGACCGGAATGATCTACGACGAGCCGACGGCACAGCAGGGGGCCGACCGTCCGGAGTTCGTCATCGAAGTGCACCATGAGACGGGTGCGTACGGGGAGTTCCTGACCTTCCATCCGAACGAGCTGTCGCCGGAGTCGATGGGCGACGGCGGGATGACCATGGATCCGCTCGCCGTGGTGTTCGCTCACAGGTCGACGTCGCTGAGTCCCGACGAGGCGGAGGAAGTCCGGGCGATGGGCGGCCAGCTCGTGCCGGAGTTGATCCGTCGTCATCTCGCCGGTCTGGAGCTGCCGGTGGTCACGGTGACGGGGCGGGGCAACGGGCGTTTCACGGCGGCGTGGACCGGGTTGAAGCGGGCGAAGGTGGTGCGGGCGCTGTTGGTGGACGCGATCGGTGCGAAGCTGGCCGACGCGAACGTGAAGCTGGACCTGAGCGTGCGGGTGGAGTCGGTGGGGCGGGGCGAGTTGCCTGCCGAGATCACCCCGGGAGGTACGCCGGAGGAGCGGCAGCGGTCGGCGGTGATTTCGGTGGAGTTCCCGTCGGCGGTGGCTCCGGTGTCGTCGGTGGTGCGTTCTCGGGATGTTCCGTCGGGTGTGTGGGTGACGGATCGGTCGTTGTCGGCGTCGTCGCAGGTGGTGTTCCGTGAGGCGCTGGACGGGTTGTCGGCGCGTGGTGACCGGTTCGTGGTGGCGATGCATGTGGGGTCGTCGGGTGCTCCGGTGTCGGAGCGTCAGTTGGCGGATCTGCTGATCGCTGGTTACGACGGTGGGAAGTTGGACGGGAAGGGCGGGATCGACTTCCTGTCGTGCCGGTTCGGTGGGGGCGATGCGGGTTCGGTGCGGTTCGCGTTGGAGGCGTTGTGGGTGCATCAGGCGGCGCATCCGCGTCCGTTGGTGCCGGTGGGTGTCGAGGGTCGGGCGCCGGTGGGTGATGTGTGGGTGGTGCCGACCGCGGGCGGTGGGCGTGAGGTGGTGGTTGCGGAGCAGGTGGGGCTGCGGGCTGACGGCAAGCCGGTGGTCGTGGTGGGTGGGGACTCGAAGTGGCGCAGGTTCACGGACAGTGGCGACGCGCAGCACACGGCGGTGCAGGAGGATGTCGCCGGCTACCGGTTGACGGCCGACGGGACCATCGACGGCGCATTGCCCGACGGGTTCGAGTCGGGTGCCGGTGCGGATGTCGTGACCCCGTTGGAGGGGGCGGCGAAGTTCGGTGACCCGTTGCCGTTCAGTGCGGGGGCGGGTCGGCAGGGGCGTGACCTGTCCGTGGTGCCGGGGACGGATGTGCGGGTGGAGAGCCGGCCGCTCGGCGAGGGCCCGGGAAGTGCGGTGACGGGACGCGCCTACCTCGCGACGCAGGCGTTCGAGGCGTACGAGCTGGTTGGGGGACCGTCGGAGCTGGCGGGCTTCAAGGCCGATCTGCCGACCTACCGACACGTCCTGGTGGACGCGACTCCTCCGCACCAGGTGGTCGAGGACCTCGGCCGGATCCCCGTGCCGTGGGGCGGAGACCGGGCACCGTACTTCGTGATGGCGGAACTGCGGGCGGACGGGGTGCAGCTGGCCACCGAGCACGGTGGAGACCGCCGGTTGTCGTTCGGTGAGTTCGCGGAGTTGGTCGCGGCGGATCCGCGGCTCAAGGCGCAGCATCCGGATGTGCCGGTGTTCGTGGCGGTGGCCTCGGCGGCGCGGTCGGATCTGGAGCTGGTGCGGCGGATCGCGGCGGCGACGGACCGGGTGGTCTACGCCCCGACGAACGGCATTCGCCGGCAGGAGGCCTGGCACGGTGTCTGGTCGTTCGCGCTGGAGGCGCCCGCGACTGTCGCCGGCGGCAAACCGGGTCCGCGCGGGCAGATCCTGCGGATCGACCCGCCGTCCAAGGGCGCGGCCGACCCGACCCTGCACCGGTACGGCGCGGTGACCACAACGGACGGCATGAGGGTGCCGGACCACATGGTGCTGATGCGTCCGGTCGTCGACGCCGGAAACCTGCTGGTCCGTGGGCGGGCCAGCAACCACGATGCCGACTGGTCCACCCACGAGTCCAACACGGCGCTGGCGATCGCCAACCGGACGTATGTGACAGGCGTAAGCAGGCACCCGGTGGCGCTGCATCGTCCGGTCCCGTGGGGCGAGCACACCTACTTCTTCCTCGCACACTCCGACTCGCTCTCCGTCTCGCTGGAATTGGAGAGTGGTCGATCGGTCGACGCCTCCGGGCCTGAGCTGGGCGGGTTCCTGACCCGTCGCTCGAGTGTCACCGGGCTGCGGAAGCGCGCGGAAGAACTGGGTGAGAAGCCGTCGATCGTGCTGGTCGCGTGTGAGTCCGCTGCGTTGGCGCAGGCGGTGGCTGATCGGACGGGGCTGACCGTGCACGCGCCGACCTCCAGGACCGGGGTCATCTGGCAGGCCGCCACGGTGCACCAGCCGGTTGTCGCGCCGGACCTCTACGTCGATGCGCATTCCGAGGCGGGTCCGTACGGCGAATACTTGACCTTCCATCCGAACGAGCTGATGCCGGAGGCGCGGGGGGACGCCGGGATGAGCGTGCGTCCGTACGTGGTGTCGTTCGATCGCTGGGCGGTCTCGCCGAACCCCGACGGGGAGCGGAGCGTCCGGGCGCTGGGTCGCCAGCTCGCGCCGGAGCTGATCCGTCGTCATCTCGTGGGCCTGGAGCAGCCGGTGGTCACGGTGACCGGGCGGGGCAACGGGCGTTTCCTGGCGACGTCGGTCGGGTTGAAGCGGGCGAAGTCGGTGCGGGCGCTGCTGATGAACGAGATCGGTACGAAGCTGGCCGCCGCCAAGGTGAAGCTGGACCTGGGCCCGCTGTTCCGGGCGGAGTCAGTGGGCAGCGACGCGCTTCCTGCGGGAGGCCCGGCCGGGGCGCATCTCCGGTCGGCGGTGATTTCGGTGGAGTTCCCGACGGGGGTGGCTCCGGTGTCGACGGTGGTGCGTTCTCGGGACGTTCCGTCGGGTGTGTGGGTGACGGATCGGTCGTTGTCGGCGTCGTCGCAGGTGCAGTTCCGTGAGGCGCTGGAC